>NZ_JAUFQT010000001.1:0-360000 GCF_030409905.1 Echinicola jeungdonensis | reverse complement strand
GCGGTACCGTATGGAAGGGCCGTCGCTCAAAGGATAAAAGGTACTCTGGGGATAACAGGCTGATCTCCCCCAAGAGCTCACATCGACGGGGAGGTTTGGCACCTCGATGTCGGCTCGTCACATCCTGGGGCTGGAGAAGGTCCCAAGGGTTGGGCTGTTCGCCCATTAAAGTGGCACGCGAGCTGGGTTCAGAACGTCGTGAGACAGTTCGGTCCCTATCTGTTGCGGGCGTGGGAAACTTGAGAGGGTCTGACCTTAGTACGAGAGGACCGGGTTGGACGGACCGCTGGTGTACCGGTTGTGGTGCCAACTGCACTGCCGGGTAGCTACGTCCGGAAGGGATAAGCGCTGAAAGCATCTAAGTGCGAAACCCTCCTCGAGATGAGGTTTCCAAACAGGGTTGTCAGAGACGATGACGTAGATAGGCTGCAGGTGTAAAGTCGGAGACGGCATAGCTGAGCAGTACTAATAGCCCGAAAACTTGATTGCACTGTTGGTTTGTATTGTCTGTCCATTGTCAAAAGAATTTAAGAAATTATAGTGCCCTGAGTGGCCAAAGATTTTGGGCGGCCCGGCGCAGGGGATCACCTCTTCCCATCCCGAACAGAGAAGTTAAGCCCTGCCGCGCCGATGGTACTGGAGTTACATCCGGGAGAGTAGGTCGCCGCCCCCATTCATTCAACCCACTGCTTTAGCAGTGGGCTTTTTTTGTTTTAGGATAGGAAGATGGGAACCGGGGCCGGGAAAGGGGGGACGGAACTGCGCCAAAAATATTTTCTACGCAGCTTCGGGTTTGGCCTTACATTAATGGCATCCCTTAGATATCAAATATTAGCTCAATCCTAATAATTTGATTTCCAGTTCTTTAGCTCTTCATAAACCCGGTGCACAGGAAGTCCCATCACCGTATAAAAGGAGCCTATTAATTTAAAAACTGCTGCGTATCCTATCCATTCTTGGACGCCATAGGAACCAGCTTTGTCAAATGGGTGGTAATTATCAATGTATGCTTCTATTTCATCTATAGAAAGATTTCTAAGATGAACTTCCGTAAGGTCATCGAAAGCGATTTTTTTGTTTTTGCCCATCATACAAACCCCCGAAATAACATGATGGACGTTTCCGGAGAGCTGTTTCAACATTTGGATGGCTTCCTCCCGGTCTTTTGGTTTATTCAACACCTGACCATTTATTAGTACTGTGGTATCTGATGTGATTATAATTTCATTATCACCCATTTCATCAACGAAGGCCGCTGCTTTTTTTTCGGCCAAATAACGGGCAACCTGGTTTTGAGGCAAATCTTCCGGAAAATCTTCGTTGACTTCCTTAGTCCTTATTTCGAAATCAATATCCAATCCTTGTAATATTTCCTGGCGCCGGGGGGATTTGGAAGCTAAAATAATTTTATAGGGAGGAAGTAATTTATTCATAAAGTTTAAATGTATGGAAAATTGATGTCTTTTTGTTCAATGGAATAAAACAAAAGTCCAGTTAAAGTTTTTGGATAAAAATACGTGGACTTTTGGGGCATAGTGGATCCGGATTTACAAACTGCAATTACCTCTTGAATGGAAATTTCCCTGGTAAATACAGCTAATGTAGCCTTCCCACTTTTTACCTGTTTGAAGCATTGCTCCATATCCCTTTCATAGGAGATCTTATCAGAATTGGTTTGTTTCATTTTGGGGATCCCCAAAATTTGTTCGACAAAGAAATGGTGAAGTACGGATAAATCCAAGTTTTTCACTGCTTCAGGGCTTTTTGTTGGAAAAGCCCTGAAGCTTTCTGGGCGAAGTTGAACAAAATAAGCAGCTTCCTTAAATAGGAGAAGAAAACTCCAATTTGTAACCAATGGAAAATTATTAATATCCCTAGGAGAGTTAAGCTTTTTGATATTAAAGAATTTTTCTAATCGAGTGACAATATCCTCTTGTGCAATTTCAAGATTTCGGAAAAGTCGATGTGTAGGTAGTATTTTCAACTGGTTAGAACTTCCATTTGTAAAATACATCATATGATAATTAAAAGCCTCATTTTTGGAAGCACCTGTTTGGGGTTGTAAAAGCTTTTGGTGAGCAATTGCTCCCTCTAAACGGTGGTGTCCATCCGCTAATATGATTGTTTGGGATTCCATTACTTGTATAAATTTGGCAATGGATTGGGGATCATTAATTACGGCAATGGATTCTTTGACCCCATCTTGATTTTCAAATTCAAATAAGGGAGAAGACATGGCTTGGTCCATTAAAGGCTCCAGGCGGAAAGAAGGATCCTCGTACAATCCATGTGTTGGGTTGGGCTGAAGTTGGGTTTGCTTAAGAAGTTTGACCTGGTTTTTCACCGGAGTATCCAGGGTGTCTTCATGCCTTAATATGGCCTTTGAATCCCTAAGGTCTATGAGGGCAACAAAACCTTTAAGGCAATAGGTTTCCCCTTTAAATTTATAATTTTGATAAAATACATAAATGCCAGGGGAAGTATCCTGGACCAAAATGTTTTTACTTTTCCATTCGGAAAGTTTTTTTGCTGCATGATCTGTTTCCAATTTGATGGAAATAGGGGTGAGGTGAATGCTGTTTCTGGGATTTTGGAATAAGTGCTTAATTTCTTTGTCTGAGAGGTTGTCAGCAAGTGGGGCCACCAAATTTTTCAACGAAGGCCAAAGTATGGGATGGTAATGCCAAGCTTGGAATGGAATGATATTAGCCATCTTTTAACCTTTTTTTCCATAAGGAGATATTATTTTCCTCGCTAATGCCAGAATTTGAAGAATGATGTTTTCGATAAAAATGCACCCCAATGGCAGCCAAAACTTCCTGTTCGTTTTTATCAAAATTGGATTTTAATTTTTTTGGTCTAAAGTGCAATTCAATAAATTTAGTATTAAAATTCCCATTTTGGAAACAAGGGTGCTCCATCACAAACCGTGCAAAGGATAAAGTTGTCTCCAGACCGGCAATTTGATATTCCTGTACTGCTCTAATCATTCTTTGAATGGCTTTTTCACGGTTCTCATCATGAACCACCAATTTAGCAATCATGGGATCATAATGAATTGGGATTTCCAGGCCTTCCTCAAAACCATCGTCAACCCTGACCCCCGGACCTTGTGGCCTTTTATAAGTTCTAAGCTTGCCTATATCAGGTAAAAAATTATTTTGTGGATCTTCAGCATAAACCCTGACCTCAATTGCATGACCATTTATGGTTAGATCTTCTTGCCCGAAATCCAAACTTCTTCCCTCAGCGATAAGGATTTGGTACTTCACCAAGTCTTTTCCCGTAATCATTTCGGTAACCGGATGTTCCACCTGAAGTCTGGTGTTCATCTCCAGAAAATAGAAATTTAGTTCTTCATCCACTATAAATTCAACCGTACCCGCACCATGGTAATGGCAAGATTTGGCCACTTTAATGGCGGCTACCCCCATTTCCTTTCTCATTTTCTCTGAAACCACTGGGGATGGAGCCTCTTCAATGACTTTTTGATGCCTCCTTTGAATAGAGCATTCCCTTTCAAAAAGGTAAACCATATGGCCCTGTTGGTCACCTAAAATTTGAATTTCAATATGTCGAGGGGAACTGATATATTTTTCAAGGAAAACGGCAGGGTTTCCAAAGGCGGATTTTGCTTCACTTATGGCTCTTTGGAGCTGGTTTTCCAAATCCCCTTCCTTTTCAACAACCCTCATACCTTTTCCTCCGCCTCCAGCACTGGCTTTGATTAAAATGGGATAACCAATTTTTTTTGCAGTATTTTTTGCTTCCTGAAGGTCGGTGATGGCCACATCCGTTCCCGGGATCATGGGGATTTTGTATTGACTTACCGCTTTCTTGGCCGATAGTTTATCTCCCATTATTTGGATGGATTTTGAGGAAGGGCCTATAAAAATAAGGCCAGCATCCTCCACCAATTGGGCAAACTCCGAATTTTCAGAAAGAAATCCATATCCAGGATGGATGCCATCCACTTTTAATTTTAGAGCATAATCAACAATTTTCTTCCCATTGAGGTAGGATTGGGATGAGGGGCTCGGCCCCAGGAAAACCGCTTCATCAGCAAACCTGACGTGGGGGGACTTCCGGTCGGCTTCACTGTAAACAGCCACTGCTCTGATCCCCATTTCCCGGGCAGTCCTCATTATTCGTAGGGCGATTTCGCCCCTGTTGGCAACCAAAATTTTTTTTATTTTTTTATTGACCATGTCCAGATTTTTTTTTATGACGGGGTTTATTACTAAATAAATAAAAATAGTGAACTATTGAAAGAATAATTGAAATGTGGGATGAATTTTGCAATAAAGATCAAAATGTAGTAGTTTTGAGGGTTTTAACGAAAACTATAGCGTTAGGATTAAGTAATTTAAACAGTTTGAGCTTTGGATATATTCGAGAAATTACACACCAATCTGGGGCCTTTGGGCAAGCATTCTGAGTTATCAGAAGGTTACTTTATGTTCCCCAAATTAGAAGGGGAGATTGCCCCCAGGATGAAATTTAAAGGAAAAGAAGTGTTAACCTGGAGTTTGAACAACTATCTGGGGTTGGCCAATCATCCTGAAGTAAGAAAAGCAGATGCTGAAGCTGCCCAGAAATGGGGAGCCGCATATCCAATGGGTGCAAGGATGATGTCTGGAAATACGGACTTGCATGAAAAATTGGAAAGTGAACTGGCTGAATTTGTCGGAAAGGAAAAAGCCTACTTGCTTAATTATGGTTACCAGGGAATCATGTCTGTAATTGATTCTTTGGTGGACAGAAAGGACGTCATTGTATATGACAGTGAATGCCATGCTTGTATCATTGATGCCTTGAGAATGCATATGGGGAAACGGTTTGTTTTTCCTCATAATGACATGGAGAACTTTGAAAAACAGCTTCAAAGGGCAGAAAAGCTTACCAAGGAAACAGGCGGTGGTATCTTGGTCATTACAGAGGGAGTATTTGGAATGACCGGTAATATGGGCAACCTGAAAGGTATTGTCCAGTATAAAAGAAAATATCAGTTCAGGTTATTGGTAGATGATGCCCACGGTTTTGGTACCATGGGTGAAAATGGTGCCGGAGCAGGTGAGGAGCAAGGCGTTCAAGATCAAATTGACCTATATTTCTCCACCTTTGCCAAATCCATGGCAGGTATTGGAGCTTTCATTGCCGGTAATGAACCTGTGGTTCATTACCTGAAATACAATATGCGTTCCCAGATCTTTGCCAAATCCTTGCCCATGATTTTTGTGGAAGGTGGTTTGAAGCGATTGGAATTATTGAGAAGCAAGCCAGAGTTAAAGGCCAACCTTTGGAAGGTGGTCAATGCCCTTCAAAATGGTTTGAAAGCAAAAGGGTTTAGCATTGGGACAACTACCACCCCGGTAACCCCGGTTGTTCTAAACGGAACTGTTGGTGAAGCGGCAACGCTGAGCAAGGACCTTAGGGAAAATTACAATATTTTCTGTTCGGTAGTAATTTATCCTGTAGTCCCAAAGGGAATGATTATTCTTAGGTTGATCCCGACCGCCTCGCATACTCTTGAGGATGTGGAAGAAACCATCACAGCATTTGAAGCGGTGAAAGATAAATTGACCAGTGGATATTACCGAAATACGGAATTGGCTACTAGCTTTGGGGAATAAGATTTTCAAAAAAACGCCCCATACTGTTGTTTTATAAACATTTTAACTATATTGAACAAAAAATAAAATTATCATCAACCTAAAAATTAATTTTTATTATGAGCAGATTTAGTGAAATCAAGGACCTAGTGACGGCTTTAGAGGCTGACTTTGAAAAGTTCTATGAAAAGAATAATCAAGCAGCAGGTACTAGAGTTAGAAAAGGTATGCAAGATCTGAAAAATATAGCTCAAGAAATCCGTAAGGAAGTTCAAGAGATGAAAAATAAAGGTTAATTCCAATTAAAAAAAGGTGACCATTTGGCCACCTTTTTTTATACCCTTTGCAATACATCTTTTATTCTTTCGTTCAATTCTGGAGTTGCTTTTAAAAGTGGTAACCTCACTTGGTCTCCACATATTCCCATATGCTTCAGTAAATTTTTTACTCCCACTGGGTTACTTTCAGCGTACATATGAGGATTTATTTCTAAAAGCCTAAATGCGGCTTTCATGGAAGTTTCTTTATCACCGTGAATAATATCCTTAAAAATTTCTGGATAGGCATTGGCCAAAACAGAAATGACTCCTTCACAACCAATAGCCCTCAGGGCACAAGTTAGAATGTCATCACCAGAAATCAATAGGAATTCCTCTGGTTTATGATGGACAATCTGCATGCACTGTTCTATATCTCCACTGGCTTCTTTAATGCCCACGATATTGGGGTGTTTGGCAAGTTCTAAGGTGGTGCTTGCTGTCATATTTGACATGGTCCTTCCCGGTACATTATAAAGAATAACAGGAACAGGACTTTCATCTGCGATATTTTGGAAGTGAGAGATGATTCCCTGTTGGGAGGGCTTGTTATAATAAGGGCTGACAGAAAGTATGCCTGAAACACCAGTAAAATCCGTATCCCTTATTTCCTCCATTGCCGCCTGGGTATTATTGCTTCCAACCCCATATACAATGGGAACTCTTTCCTTATTCACCTTGATCGAAGATGCTAAAACGGCTTGTTTTTCTGGTTTGGTCATGGTAGCGGTTTCTCCAGTGGTGCCCAATACAACCAGGTAATCTGCACCACCCTGGATGACATGCTCTATCACTTTTTCAAACCCACTATAATCAATGGATCCATCCTCATGAAACGGAGTAACCAAGGCTACCCCAGTCCCTTTAAACTTTTTCATTTTATCTTCTTTAGGTAT
The DNA here is from genome assembly GCF_030409905.1 of Echinicola jeungdonensis. NCBI lineage: Bacteria > Pseudomonadati > Bacteroidota > Cytophagia > Cytophagales > Cyclobacteriaceae > Echinicola > Echinicola jeungdonensis. The sequence goes on along the minus strand of NZ_JAUFQT010000001.1, from coordinate 353,175 downwards.
TTAAGTAAATGTTTTATACTTGATTCAAGGCTCTCTTTTTCCTTTTGAAGCATTAAATCGAAATATTGGCTTAATTCTTTACGGTAAAAGCCGACCGTGTAAACAGGTTGTTTACGGGCTAATATCAATTCCGTGAAGGGATTAAAATCTGTGGAAGGAATCAATAGTAAATCAGTTTTTTCCTGGAGAAAAAGCTGAAGTTTTTGGTTGGGTTGACCAAAAAGAGAAAAATCCTTGTATGAAAATGTTTCCTCGCTTTCACTTGATTCATCATAATGCATTCCCTTAATGCTGATATTTTGGCCCCATTCTGATTTTAGAACTGACTCTGCAGCGAGCAGTTCTGTGTAAGAAATCGCTAAAATATGAATAGAATTCCAATGCTCCATCGATTTCTTGGATTTCTCCACCTTTTTAGCCCGAATTTTTTTTAGCCTTTGTTTTATAAAGAATTCTTTTACCCTCTTCATGCACCTATCTTTTCAGGGTTATTCTTTTATCATCTTTAAGAAGGCCTCCTCCGAAATCATTTTAACTCCAAGTTGTTCGGCTTTTTCTTTTTTACTCGGGCCCATATCTGCACCTTCAATGATAAAATCCAGGTTTTTGGATACTGATTTTACATATTGTCCACCATGGGAGTTGATGGTCTCTATAATTTCATCTCTCTTGAAATGTTCAAACTTTCCGGAGGCCAAAATTTTTAATCCCTTTAATTTTTCACTGGCTACTTCAGGTTTGTCCTCTTTTTTAATTTCAAAATGAAGCCCTTCTTGTTTTAATTCCTCAATCATTTTGAGGTGTTTTTCCTGAGCAAAATACTCTTGAATGCTTTGTACCAAAGTTTCACCCACACCATTGATGGCTAATAATTCTTCTTGGTCTGCCTGAATCAGCGCGTCAATATTAAGGAAATGCCTGGCCAATATCTGAGCCGTGTTTTCTCCAATATTCCGGATTCCCAAAGCAAATAAGACTTTTTCAAAAGACTGGTTTTTAGAGGCTTCAATTCCTTTAAGCATATTTGAAATTACCCCTGACTGGAAGGTGTTTCCTTTTAGCCGCTTGATTTTATCCTTTTGTTCCTGTGTGAGGTCCAGGGATAATGCCAAAACTATATCATGTACTGTGTTTTTTTTCCTCGTTATTTTGTTCAATTCATCCAATGAAACCTGCTTTCCAAGGAAGAGATAAAGCACGGAGGAAACAGGGAGATAATCCTCCATTTTGTCAAAATTTTCCTTAGAAAGTACATCCTGCAGTTTTTTCAAATTAGCCTGGTTAAGGCTCGCCTTGTTCTTTTTCTCCATTATAAAATTTTCAAAAGCCTCCAGTTTATGGGCTTGGTCTACTTCTTCATTGCTTTGGAGAAATTTCTCTATGGATGCCAATGAGATGCCTTCGGTAATTGCAAATAGAGCCTTCTTTAGGGAAACAAAAAGGTAACCATTGCTGCTTTTGGTATATTGGTCGGCATTTATTTCAAGACCCAAAAGCTGCTGTTTTTGGTCTTTTAGTTTATATATGTCAGAGGGATTGGAAATGTATCCCTGGGTTATCAATGCCCTAAGCCTTTCTGTTCCCAGGGAATCAATGTCCATGGCTCTTTTATGTACAAAATGTTCAATTCTTCCCAAAACTTGTGGGGGGCAAGAAGTGGTATTGGGGCAAAAATGTTTCGCTTCCCCTTCTTTTCTTTCCAAGGGAGTCCCACATTCGGGGCATTGGGTGATATAGCTAATCGGCTTACTGGAGTTTTCTCGTTTTTCCAGCACCACACCTGTGATTTTGGGAATGATTTCTCCTCCTTTTTCCACATTGACAGTATCGCCCATGTGCAGGTCTAATCTTTCAATTTCATTGGCATTATGAAGAGAAGCTCTTTTTACAGTGGTTCCCGCCAATGATACAGGGGAAAGGTTTGCTACAGGGGTGATGGCTCCTGTCCGTCCTACCTGATAGGTTACTGAAAGTAATTTGCTTTCGGCACTTTCTGCTTTGTACTTGTAGGCAATGGCCCATCTGGGATTTTTTGCAGTAAATCCCAGAGTTTCCCTATGCTGGTAATTGTTAACCTTTAAAACCACCCCATCGGTTTCCAAAGGAAGTTGATGCCTTTTTTCCCTCCAGGATTCTATATAATCTAGCACCTCCTCAAAATTGTTACAATTTTTGTAAGTAGGGGATACATTGAACCCCCATTTTTCCATTAGTTGAACTGCTTCATTGTGGTTTTCTACAGATAAATCCTCTCCAAGAAGCTGATAAAAATAACAATTGAGCCTCCTTTTGGCCACGATGCTGCTGTCCTGCATCTTTAAAGTCCCTGATGTAGTATTCCTCGGATTGGCCAATAAGGCTTCTCCGTTGGCTTCCCTTTCGGCATTGATCTTTTCAAATTCCTTTTTGGGCAAAAAGATTTCTCCCCGGATATCAAATTTTTCCGGATAGTCATTTCCTTTTAGGTGCAAGGGGATATTCCGGATTGTTTTTACATTGGCGGTTACATCATCTCCTTTATATCCGTCACCTCGGGTTACTGCCCTGACAAGATCGCCATTTTCATATATCAGACTGATGGCTACCCCGTCAAATTTTAGCTCGCAAAAATAGGAGTAATCACGATGTCCCAAGCCTTTAGCCACTCTTTCGTCAAATGCTTCTAACTCCTCTTTGGAATAGGTGTTGCCCAGGGACAACATCCGGGTTTCATGTTCAACCGTCTCAAATTCCTTAGTAATGGTACCCCCGACATGTTGGCTAGGGCTATTTTTATCCTGTAATTCGGGAAACTGTTCTTCCAGATGGACCAATTCTTCCATAAGCTGATCAAACTCATAATCTGAGATTTCGGATTTATCTTCCTGGTAATAGAGTTGGTTATGGTAATTGATCTCACGGGTGAGCTTTTCTATTTTTTCTTTGGCGGCTTCTTTCGTGATTTGATCCATTTCGAACAGACTGAGGTATGGGTTAAAAGAAGTTCAAATCTACTGTTTTTTATGTGATTTTCTGAAGAGATTTGGGATGGATTCCACATTTTCATTCGGTTATTTGCCATGAATAAATTTTATTTGCAGCCCAAAACCACCATGATGGCGAAGAAAAAAGATCAATCTGCTGAAATTTTGGCCAAAGCTCATCGGCTTTTTTGGAAAACGGGCTTTACCAAAACCACCATGGAAGCCATAGCCAAAGAAATGGGCATCAGTAAGAAAACCCTTTATAAGCATTTTCCCGGAAAAGTGGATTTGCTGAAAGCCATTTTTATAGAATTGTTGGATAAAATGGCTAAAAAAATAGGGGCCATATTGGAAAATGAACATCTTCCTTTTCTGGTGCAGGTTAGGTCTCTCCATGCTACCTTGTCGGCTCAACTTTCCAGGATCAACCCTTCCTTAATGCTGGATTTGAAGGAAAACCTTCCCCACATATTCCTTCAAATAAGAGGGGAAATTATCAGTAATTGTAAAAGCCCTGTTCAAAATTTTATAAAAAAGGGAAAAGAAGAAGGCTTGATTCAGGAGGATATTCAGGATGAATTGGGAGCGGTTATTTGCATGTCGTTTTTGAAAAATTTGATGGATGAAGAATTCCTTCAGCAATTTACCAAAGAAAGTCCCAGGCAAGAACCAAAACTTGCTGAGTTGAGCCAACAGTTTTTCCTTTTGGTTTTTGAAGGGGTTTTAACGGAAGAAGCCAGGGAAGATATGAAGGGGCTTACCTAAACCAATGATTTAGGATTCTTCCTCCTCTTCTCCAAAGGCTTTTAGAATGTCCTCCTCCGTCATTCTTAATTTGGATTTACAAGCTTTTATCAGGGAACTGGCTTCTTTGACCAAATCGGCCAATTCGTCGATGCTCTTGTTATCATTTTCCAGTTGACTCACTATTTCTTCTACACGGCTTAGTGACTTGTCATAGCTAAAATTTTTTTTAGGACTCATAGGGATCGATGTTTTCGATTTTACTTTGGATTTGTTGATTTAAAGTGAAAGTGGTTATTTTATCCCCTTTGCTTAGTTTTACTTGGTTAATGGGCTTCCCCTCAATTTCTGTTCTGGTATATCCTTTTTTTAGAATTTGTTGGGGGTTTAGCTTTTGAAGGTCGTTGCTCAATGTTTCTAATTTGAGGTTTTCCCTGGCCATTAGATTTTTTACATCTTTTTTTAGATTAACTTCCAAATGACCCAAATGGGAGGCTTTAATTTTAACCAGGTTTTGGGATAGGGATTTTATCCGAAATTGCTTTAACTGGAGTATTTCTCTTTCTTGCATCAACCGATGGGTAAAAAGTTGTTTGAGCAAATGATTCTGGTCCAACAAGTAACGGTCTTCTTTTTGGAGGTAAAGGGCAACAGTTCTTTCCATTCTTTTTAGATACTGTTCCAACTGTTCCTCGAAATCACGCAACCCAGAAAGGATAAATTCCGCCACTGCAGTTGGGGTTTTCATTTTGGTATGGGCAACCATATCAGCCACAGTTTCATCCCTTTCATGCCCGATTCCAGTAATGACAGGTAATGTTGTATTGGCAATACTTCTGGCCAGCTCATAGTCATCAAAACAATCCAGATCGATTTGGGCTCCGCCTCCTCTGATGATTACAAGGAGGTCAAAACGGTTATTGAGCTGGTCCTCTTCTATCTGGTGGATTGCCTGAATGATACTGCTAACCGCCCGGTCGCCTTGTAGGGTGGCTTGGTATAGTTTCCAATGAATCCTATAACGGTGCCTGTTGTTTTCAACCTGATTGACAAAGTCGCCAAATCCAGCTGCCGAAGAGGAACTGATAATGGCTACTTTTTGTGGTACTTTGGGTAAGGGGAATTGCTTGTTCAATTCCAATAGTCCTTCCTTGGTCAACCGGTCAATGACCTCTTGACGCCTCCTTGCTTTTTCCCCTAAAGTAAAGTTGGGGTCGATATCCTTGACTATCAGACTTAACCCATAAATTTCATGAAATTGAACACTGATCTGGGCCAAAATTTTCATGCCTGCCTTTAACTCTTGTCCCGTGATGGAAGTAAAGCGACTGGATATACCCCGAAAAGTATATGCCCATATATTGGCCCTGATTTTGGCAATGAGCTGTTGATCGTTTTTTTCTACCAACTCCAGGTATGCATGGCCACGAGCAGATCCTCTCAATTCTCCAATTTCTGCAATGACCCAATAAACCGGCTCTAAATGGCTATCAAGAGTTTGTTGGATCAATTGATTTAGTTCAAACAGTGAGAGTGGTCTTTGCATGGAGGCAAAATAAAGAAAAAAATACGGATCAATTTCAGGCTTTGGGAAAAATAGCCTGGGAAAGCTACTGTTTATTAAATATTAATGAGAGCAAGAATACCCAACTAATTGCAATAATGATTGCCTTCCTCAATGGAATTGGAAATGGCTAAATTTTCCGCCAATTGATATAAGGTTGGTGTTTTTGTTATTTTACTTTTGGGAGCCCACGGCAAAAAGCCTGTTGACTCTTTTTCATCTTTATGTTTTCTTTTTTGCATTCTATAGAGATGACGGACAAAATCCCGGTCCACTTTATGAAATTCAAATACCTGGATGGGGGTAAGTATTTCACTGATTTTTTTGGTGAATTCCTTTTCCAGGTCCAGTAATTCCTGTTGAATTAAAAATCGCTTTTGGATGAATGATAAAGCTTTTTCATCAGTCAGCTGTCCTTCATCCTGATGAGAAATCTCCCTTAATTCTCTGACTTTTTTATCTCTATTGTCTTCATAATCATTATAAAGGGGCCAGAATTTCGTAGCTTGTTCAGGAGTGATATCCATTCTCTGGGTGATAAAAGCTATTTTTGCTGCTTTCAACTTTTCCTTGTCAAATTTGGGTTTCCCCTCTCTCTGAGCCAGGGAAGAAAACGCAAATAGAAAACAAAATCCAATAGAAAATATAAGTTTCATAAAGGGAAGTTTAGTAACTGAGTAGTTCTTGTTCAAATTCTGATTCATCAATCTCATAAGAGCTCCATTCTTCTACCATTACCTGATCAAGGACGGCATCAGGATTTTCAGAGAAACTGAGCATGTCTTCTTCATCCCAGCTTCCATTTTCTATAAGCATTTCTAATTCATAGTCCAACTCGGCAGTGGGGGTGGAGGAGGAAGTGGTTGAAGTATCACTTATTGTCCAAAGGGTTAAGGAAAATGCCAATACCAGGGCAATAGCTGCTGCCCAACGGTATGTCAAAATAAGGTTGTTTTCCTTTTTATGCTTTTCCAGTACCTGGTCTGCCAATTGGTCAAAATAACCTTCTGGAGTGGAGAAAATATTATGTTTAGGGATGTTTTTCATATTACTTCTTTTAGACAAAGGAAAAACCTAAAGGTTTATTCCGGTTGGATTTCCTTTTCAATTTTTTTGACAGCATGGTGGTAACTTGCTTTTAATGCCCCGATTGAAGTTTGGGTAATTTGACTGATTTCCTCGTAACTTAAGTCTTCAAAATATTTAAAGTTAAATACCAACCTTTGCTTTTCAGGGAGTTTAAGTAAGATTTTTTGCAATATTACCTGGACTTGTTCTCCATCAATATGTGGTGAACTGTCCAAATAAGTGGCCATTTTCTTTTCATGGTCTTCTGCAGGGACAAAAAATCTTTTTTTCTTTTTATCCAGGAAGTTGAGGCTTTCATTGGTAGCTATTCGATAAAGCCAGGTGAAAAGGCTTGATTCACCCTTAAATTTTTCAATGTTTTTGAAGGCTTTGATAAATGTGTTTTGGGTGACATCATCTGCGTCCTCATGAATGATGACCATTTTTCGGATGACGCCATAAATTCTCCTTTGATAACCAGTTATCAATTTTCGGTAACCCAATTCTTTGGTTTTAGGGTCTTTGATAAGGGATAAAAGTGCTAAATCATCCAATGAAGCCATGGTTTGCTTTGACAGCTAATCTAAGGAATAGTTTAATCTGTGCCAGAAAAAAGTTGGTTTACCTCACCGGCTATGATTAGAGTAACTTAGTAATTGGTGTTCTGGTGCTAATGAGGTTTTGCCAAGGGCCTGGAGTTTCAATTATTAATTTCTCAGTCCTAATTACCTTGTTTTTGGCATAAGAACAAAAAAATCCCTTTGCCGAAAAGAGGTAGGCAAAGGGATAATGGGAATTTATTGCCCTTAAATGCTACTACCTGTTAGATTTCCAGGATATAATCCAGAATTCCTGCATTTTTCCCTTTTGGCCGGGTAACCAATAGCGGAAAATGGTCAATTAATTGGATGAGCCTTTCTGCCATGCTTCCAATAAATAAGGCGGTAGCAGCTGTTCTTCCTTTTGCACCAATAATGATTCCATCCACTTTTAATTCATGTGCTTTTTTGATGATATCTTCTACCGGATCATCATTATTATCCATGGTGTAAACCGGCTGGATTTTAACATTTTTGGTATCAATTTTCCTGATGAATTTTTTATAGTTCACCTCCGCGTTGACCTTCATGATAGCACCAAATTCCTCAAAACTTTTTCCAGTCAAATGGTAACCTGAAGGCACAGAAAATACATTTTGGCATATAATGTCCACATGACTACCATTTCTGTCTGCAATCATAATGGCTTCTTCCATGGCATCTTTGGAATAATCTGAAAAATCACTAGGAACCAGTAGTTTGTCAATTTTTGGAGTACAATTCTCCGGAACAATCAAAAGGGAACAACTTGCTCTTCTGGCCAACCTTTGTGAGACCACTCCGCTTCCAGGAAGTGAGGTTTTTCTTCCCACCAAAATCATATCAGCAGATTTCTCATGAGCCAATTTGAGGATTTTTTTAGAAAGCTGCCCTTCCTTTACTACATAGGTCAGGTTTATATCAAGTTTTTTGTCAAAATGGGCATCCACAACTTCTTTCATTTGCCCCTTTCTTTCATCAATCATATTGTCCACCAGGTTGGGGAATTCCTTCAGAATATCCTTTGGAATCTGGAGGTTTCTTATGACGTTAGTAAAATAAATCTTTTTTGTCTGATTGATCTTAGCGATAAAAGAAGCAAACTTTACCAGGGTTTCATCCATTTCAGAGTGATCCAGGCAAACGATGAGTTTCTTGATCTGATACATTTCCTAATTGACCTATTTTTATAATTTAATTGAATTTGCGCTAGTTATTGGTTGACTGTAACCTTCCTTTCATTGGTGAAAAAACTCTGTTTTTGAAAAGCAAATGGAAGGTCAATATAAAGTAAAAAAATTGTTTTAAAAGATTTTGAATGGGGAAAATCCATTTTGTCCCCTGCCAGTATTTCCATGCTTGCATTAGACTATTGGTGTTTTTACTCAAGGTATTTAATCGTTGAATTTTTTTCAAATTGAGAATCTCTACCCATTCGTCATTCGGTAATAATTCTAAAACAACCCAATTTGAATGCAAAATTACGAGTATTTCTGAAGTTTTTTTATTTTTCATAAAATATTTTTTTGTTTATTTCTGGTGCAGGCTTTTCTTGCCTGAAAATTTGAAATGGTTTTTCTGCCCTCTTTACCAGCCTTGTTTAGACCTGATTTTTTTATGTGGAACAAAGTTTTCATAAGAAAATAAACAAGATAAAAAAGGGTAGAGGGGAAGATTTGATATCTTCTTGCTTTCCTTTACCATTCCACAATCTTATTTGTATATTTGCAGAAGGTTCGGGTCGCTGACATGTTCAAACTTCACAATTTAAAACTATACCGAGTGAAGCCTTTTTTCAAAACCAGGCCTCATCCCGTTAGCATAGCTATCGGGACCTCGTTTCTTTGAAGCAGGATAACAGTGGACGGTTGCGAAATTCGGGCAGCTCAAATCTTGTCTTTAAGGAGGTTTGTAACACTCTTAGACCCGAACTATTTTTTTTCTTTTATTCTAAAAATTCCAATTACTTTTCCTTTTAATAATTCTGGTTCCAAGTATCCACAGACAACTTTCGGCAGCCCGTCGAAGTGAAAAAATGCTGTATTCAAAAATCAAGTTTTATTGGGAGATCAATTAAAATAGAAAAAACTTTCAGTATTTGTTTGAGGTGTGTGGACAAAAATGGGGAAGTCGGTGGCCAGTGGTCGGTTGACTTCAAAGATTGGCATGGACTTTCAATCCATAACTTTTTTCCCTTCATTAGATGCTTTCAAAAAAAAGGAAGGCATTTCGCCTTCCTTTTTTTTAAAATGATTAAGGTAATATTTTTAATAAAGGACTCTAAATCTGATAGTACCTTCAATTTCTTTCAGTGCATCGATGACATTCCTGGAATAGGCCTTGTCGATATCTGTGATCACATAACCAATTTTCTCATTGGTTTTCAGGTATTGGCCGCAGATATTGATTTTATAATTGGCCAGCACTTGGTTGATTTTGGCTAATACACCTGGTTCATTCAAGTGAATGTGGATCAACCTATGTGCATCTTTTAAGAATGGCAACTGGATATTTGGGAAATTGACGCTGTTATAGGTATTTCCTGTATTGATGTATTCTATTATCTTTCCAGGTACAAATTGCGCAATGTTTTGCTGAGCCTCCAAGGTACTACCTCCAATATGCGGAGTAAGGATGGTGTTGGGACAACCTTTCAATTCTGATTCGAATGGCTCATCATTGTTTTTGGGCTCTGAAGGGAATACATCGACAGCAGATCCGGAGATGTGGCCACTCTCCAATGCTTCTTTTAGTGCGGGTACATCCACCACATGACCACGGCTTAGATTGATCAGGATGGCACCCTTTTTCATTTTGGAGATGCGCTCCTTATTGATGATATTTTTATTTTCTTTTCTACCATCCACATGTAATGTGATAACATCACAAGTTTCCAGAAGCTCGTCCAGGGAATCAATTTTAGTTACGTTTCCTAAGGCCAATCTTTCGACGATATCGTAGTAATATACATCCATCCCCATGTTTTCTGCCAAAACAGACAATTGAGCACCTATATTTCCATAACCAATGATACCCAGTTTTTTGCCACGGATCTCAAAGCTTCCGCTGGCAGATTTGTCCCAAATGCCCTGGTGCATTTTGGTGGCTTTGTCGTGAAGGTTTCTCATCAAGAAGATGATTTCCGCGATGGCAAGCTCTACCACAGAACGGGTGTTGCTAAATGGAGCATTGAATACAGCAATACCTTTTTCCTGACAGGCTTCCAGGTCGATCTGGTTGGTGCCGATACAGAAAGCGCCCACTGCCATCAAACGATTGGCATTATCTAATACCTTTCTGGTGATTTGCGTTTTGGAACGGATACCAATGATGGATACGTTCTTTATTTTTTCACAAAGTTCTTCTTCAGACATGGCAGAGCCTACCACTTCAACATTGTAGCCTTCCTGCTTCATCAGTTCCACCCCGATAGGATGCACATTTTCCAGAAGCAATACATTGATTCTGCTTTTGGGGTAAGAAAACTTTTTGTTCATCTTATTAACATACAAAATTTCATCCAGACTAGGGGCAATATGGTCTGCCTGAGAAGTTACTTTGGGACGATTGACATTCTCTACAAAAGCATAAAACTTATTGGCCAGTCCAGAAGCCTTGATTTCATAGTCAGTATAACCGTCCCCCACTACATAGATGTCACCTTCCAGGTTGAGCTTTTTGATGGTTTCCGGTTTTCCGTTGTTTTTTGACAAAAGGTTTTCCCTGTTGAAATCAACAATGTTGCCGTCCTCATCATAAACAAATTCATTGGCAAATACATTTTCCTCCTTCAGTCCATAGGTTTCCACCACTGGAGTAATGAAATCCTTGAATCCATTGGAAATAATGTAGATATTATCTGCATTCTCTTCAAAGAACTCTTTGTTTCTCTGAAAAGACTTCGAGACAAGCTTTTTAAGGGCATCTACCAGTTCACTGATTTGGGATTTGGTAGCATTTAGGATTTCGATCCTTTTTTCCAGACTTTCCCTGAAAGTTACCTTGCCCTCCATGCCTAAGTCTGTAATATCTTTGATCGCCTTTAATTTTTCATCTCTTTTGGGATCATTTCTCAGGCTGATTTCACCGAGAATATCCAAAGCTTCTACTTGAGTAAAAGTACTGTCAAAATCGATGATAAACTTCTTCTTCGTCATTTTGCTGGTGAACATTTTGTGATTTGGACGCAAATTTAGGATTTTATTAAAAGTTTTTCAGGTTTATCCCAAAAATACTTTTAATTTTTTTTAAGGATTTTGAAATAATGTTTATTTATTTTTGTTCTTGGTTTTTTAGGGATATCAATTGATGTTTGCAAAACCAAACCCTAATTAGTGAAAATGGGTTCCCTGGCCTCTCCCTGGAGGAAATAATGGGATGGAAACTTGGGTTTCTAAATGAGTATTGGGTTCTGGATCCATGAAATAAAAAAATAAAGCTTATGGCATTGGCATTGGATAATCTTAGGGTGGGAAGGGTTTATCACCTTACCAATTATGGAGAAAGCAGAAACCTTGAAGTTTTGGCCCGGTTGGGTAAAGAAAACTTTAAAGTTAAAGATCTGGATACCCTGGAAATTTATGAGATGACTGAACTGCTACAATGGGGTATTGGAAAGGATTATGATTTGGATGAGTTAAGGTAGTAAGTTGCTCTTGAGTTTTTAGAATATAAGTTTCTTTACAAGGTGATTATCCAATTTTATTATTGTGCTTATTTAAAATCTGAAAACTTGAAAGATAAAGTGCCCTTGTCAGGGGACGATGACCAGTTAACGTACAAAAAAATGTCCGGGCCAAATGACCCGGACATTTTTTTGTGCCCCTGTTTTTATTTGATCATCATATCAAATGGCATGCGAGCCTTGGGGCCTTGAAGTTTTTTAACCCGTTCCATTTGTTGGAAAAGAGGATAAGTTTCTCCCAGTTTGAACTCGGTTAATTTTGCTTCTATACCATTTGAAAATTCACTCATCAATTGTTCAAAGATGTTTTTTGGTTTGGGATAATAAATAACCCGGTAATCATCTTCCAGTTGAGCTTTTTGGGCTGCAATTTCAATGGCCTTATTCAAGCCTCCCAGGATATCTACCAAACCATTTTTCTTGGCCTGCATACCACTCCAAACCCTGCCTGAAGCTACCTCTAGAACGGATTCCCGGCTCATTTTTCTGCCGTCTGCCACCCGTTGAATAAAAGTATCATAACCATCTTCTATCTGGTTTTGGATTACATTTCTTTCCAATTCGGACAATTCCCGGGTTGGGTTCATAAAGTCGGATAATTCACCAGTTTTGGCCACATCTACAGTAATGCCCAATTTGTTGTTGAGCAGCCCTTGAGCATTGAACCAAAGCCCAAATATTCCGATTGAACCGGTAATGGTGTTGGGTTGGGCAACGATGGTATCCGCTGGGACGGAAATATAATACCCTCCAGAGGCTGCCAATTCAGACATGGAGGCAATGACGGGTTTGACTTTTTGGGCTTCTTTTACTTCCCTCCAGATTACTTCGGATGCCAAAACGGATCCGCCTGGGGAGTTGACTCTTAGGACTATGGCTTTGATGTCGTCATCCTTTCTTGCCTTTTTGATTTCTTCCGCAAAAACTTTGGAGCTGATGGTGCCATCCATAGGCTCACTGACTATTTCCCCTTCAGCTACAATAACCGCAATACGATCTCCGGCTGTCAGGTTTTTTGTTTTGGTAGTTTTGTTAAGGTTAGTGACATTGATGGTTGGGATGCTTTCATCTTCTGAAATCCCCAATTTTTCCTTTAGCAAACCGGTCACCTGGTCCTGGTACCAAAGGCCATCAAGCAAATTCATTTCGACAGCATCCTGATTTTTTCGAACCAACATTTGATTGTTGATTTCTTGAAGTCTGGCAGTAGGAATATCCCTGCTATTGGCTATTGCTTCAACAGCAAAATTGTTAAGGTCCTTCAAAAAAGCTTCCGTCTGGTGGCGGTTGGCATCACTCATATGGTCCAGGATAAAAGGCTCAACGGCACTTTTATATTCGCCTACCCGGAAAATAATGGGCTCTATTTCCAGTTTTTCGAATAAACCCTTGAAAAACAGCATTTCAGAAGATAAACCGTTGAATTCTAATCCCCCCATAGGGTTCATGTAAACTTCATCAGCAACGGATGATAGGTAATAGCCGCCTTCAGAGTACATTTCAGAATAAGCAACAATAAATTTTCCCGAAGTTTTAAAATCTTCTAGTGCCTCTCTCAATTCGGTTAAAATGGCCGGATTGCCCATAACGGTTCCGGATTGAAGGTAAATACCTTTAATTTCATCATTTTTCTTAGCAGCCTCTAAAGCTCCTATAATGTTGATCAATCCTGCTTTGAAGGCAGAAGGGATGGGGCCAAATGAACCTAAATCCAAAGGCTGCTCGGATGTCCTTTCCACTAAAAGCCGATTTTCCAGGTTCAAATTTAAAATGGAATTTTGTTCCACCTGGATTTTTTCCTCCATAGTAGTATAGGTGATCAGGCTGGCCAATAAAAAAAAGCCAATTACCGAAAACACCAGTAATCCCACTATTACTGCCAATACATTGCTCAAAAATCTCATAATAATCACTCTTTTGTCAGCTTCGAAAATAATTCTTTTTTCTAATTTCTGTTAGTTTTGACTTGTAAATTAACAGGTAAATGGAACAGGTAGTATTTTTAATAGGAGGAAATCTGGATGACCGGATAAAATTAATATTGGAAGCCGAAAAGCAGCTGTCCAAGACATTTAAAATCACAGGGAGGTCTTCAGTTTATGAAACTCCTGCCTGGGGGAAGGAATCTAATAATGATTACCTCAATAGGGCCTTGGTTGTGGAATCCTCACTAGATCCAATGGAAATTCTTTTGGCTGCACAAAATGTCGAAAATATACTGGGGAGGGAAAGAAAGGAAAAATGGGGAGACAGGACCATGGATATTGATATCATTTATATTGGCCAAAGGGTAATCGATACACCTAAGCTGAAGGTTCCCCATCCTTTGATGACGGAAAGAAAATTTGTTTTGGAACCATTGGTGGAAGTTTTGCCTAATTTTTTGCATCCCGTACTGGGCCAAACTTCAAAAGAATTGTTGGAAACATGCCCTGATAAAACGGAGCCAAAACGGTATATGGGAAAGGGCTCTGATTAATATAATGGCTTGTCATCCCAAAAAGAATTGATCGCGGTTAATTGCTTGGGATTCCTTATTTGCTGGTAAAAGGCCTTTTATTTTCTGGTTTATGACAATATTAGAAATCATCAGACATATTAGGAGAGCCATTAGTGGTACGGAGGAGGATTTTACAACCGGAAGTATCCAAAAAGCCATTTTATACCTTTCCATTCCTATGATCCTGGAAATGCTGATGGAATCGCTTTTTGCCGTAGTGGATATCTTTTTTGTGGGCAAATTGGGGGTGGATGCTGTTGCCACCGTTGGGCTTACTGAATCGGTGCTCACCATAGTTTATTCTGTGGCCATTGGGCTCAGTATGGCAGCTACTGCCGTAGTGGCCAGAAGGATGGGGGAAAAGAAACGAGAAGCTGCTTCCGAGGCTGCTTTTCAGGCCATTTGCATTGGGGCAGGATTGGCACTGATTGTGGGTTTTTTGGGCTTTTGGTATGCCAAGGATTTGTTGTCATTGTTGGGAGGGGAGCCTGGCCTGGTGGAAAGTGGTTTTCCATATACCCGGGTGATTTTTGCAGGAAATATCAGTGTGATGTTGCTTTTCCTGATCAATGGGGTTTTCCGGGGAGCAGGAAATGCTGTTATCGCCATGAGGGCATTATGGTTATCCAATGGTATCAATATTATTTTGGACCCCTTATTGATTTTTGGCATCGGCTTTTTTCCTGAAATGGGCTTGGTAGGGGCTGCCTGGGCCACTACCATCAGTAGGAGCATTGGGGTGTTTTATCAGTTTTTTGTTTTAATGAAAGGAAGGGCTATGATTCGGTTCCATTGGGAGGTGATCCGAATAAAGTGGTTTACCATTAAAACCATTTTTCGTCTTTCCTTGGGTGGAATGGGACAATTTTTAATCGAATCAGCCAGCTGGATTGTATTGATGCGGATTGTGGCAGAATCAGGAAGTGCAGCTTTGGCAGGTTTTACCATTGCCATCCGCTTGATCATCTTTGCCTTGTTGCCTGCAATGGGCTTTTCAAATGCCTCAGCTACCTTGGTAGGCCAAAATTTGGGAGCTAAACGTCCCTTCCGGGCTGAAAAAGCTGCTTGGAAAGCGGCTCATTATACCGCTATTTTTCTGGGGATTTGCAGTTTGGTGTTTTTACTCGGAGGAAAGGAAATGATCAGTTGGTTTAGCCAGGAAGAGGATGTTGTTTCTGTAGGTAGTAATGGGTTAAGGATTATTTGTTTAGGGTATGTCTTTTTTGCCTATGGGATGGTGATGAGCCAATCCTTGAATGGGGCAGGGGATACCCAAACTCCTACCATTATCAATGTCTGTGTACTTTGGCTCCTCCAATTACCATTAGCTTATGGACTATCTCATTTTATGGATTTAGGGGCCAATGGAGTCTTTATTGCCATAGCTATTAGCCATTCTGTTCACGCCCTGGTAAGTAGCCTGATTTTTAAGCGGGGCAAATGGCAGCTGGTAGAAGTGTAAGGGGGCTTATGGGATTTTCTTCCATCAGGAAAATCCTATTTTCTAAAAACGTTTGAAGAGAAAAGAAAAATGAAGGAGGGAAAAGATATGAATCAACTACCTTTATTTCATATTTGAAATCCAATTGTTTCTTTGATTGTCAAAAATGTAAACGGAAGCCATATTTTGCTTTCGGTATTACGGTTTGTTTAATTATATCAGCTCGTTAATGTATATAATGTAAAAATTTAATTAATTTATTGCTGAATTTGCAACATAGGTAAACCTGTATTACATTTGTAATATAAAGCGAAGCGGAAAGCGCTTAAAAGCTTACATACTGTAGGGTGTTGAAACTGGCAGACATGCCTCTCTGTCTCAGAGGTGGGGAATCCAGGACAAAGCAAATATCGAGCTCGTGTTTTGCCTAACTGCCCCGTGGAGGTTCGAATCCTTCCCCTACAGCAGGTTATTTTGGGTTTATTGTTAATTGACTAAAGCTATGGGTTCTGTTCATAGCTTTTTTTGTGCCTTAATTTTTGGACCAAATAGAAACATATGCCCTAAAGTAGGTTTTAGTACTCCGGAGTGAGATGATATTGAAGGAAATGTTTTTGTTTGAGCTCTTACAGGTGACTTAGGAGGTTAATCTTCAAAAATCATGATTTTAAAATCCTGCATTTCTCTCAAAATGCCATCGGTATGGGGGATATTATTTTCAGTCTCTGGGCTTCTGGTATACCATAGAAAATACCAAAAATAATATCGATCATACCTAAAGCATTTTTGGTTTATGGATGAATTCTATTGAGCGGGTTGAACCCCGTCCTTAAAATGTTTGTCATGCCCAGCTGCATTCATTATTTGGCAACTTGACGCGCCAATTTCAAGACAGCAACAAATACCTGAACCAACCTTTCAAGATTAAAATGCTTTTCATCCTGAATAGTAGTGGGGTATAGGATTGTCAAAAATGAAATCCAGTCTGGTATTTTTAAACGGGTATTATTGATTTGATTTCGTAATAGGGTTAATGTTAAAAATAATATAATAATTACTTTTATTTGTTGTAATATTTGCAAAGTAAGGAGCACTGTATTACATTTGTAATATAAAGCAAAGCGAAAAGCGCTTTTAATAGCTTTACATACTGTAGGGTGTTGAAACTGGCAGACATGCCTCTCTGTCTCAGAGGTGGGGAGCCCAGGAAAAAGCAAATATCGAGCTCGTGTTTTGCCTAACTGCCCCGTGGAGGTTCGAATCCTTCCCCTACAGCAGGTTATTTTGGGTTTATTGTTAATTGACTAAAGCTATGGGTTCTATTCATAGCTTTTTTTGTGTCTAAAATCAAGACCATATAGGGATATAGGGCACATAGGAAGTTTTTTCCGGAGCTATTCGGGATTCTTCCTATTCGACATTTGCAATGTCGAATTTCCAGTGGAAGGTTTTTTAAATGGTTTTCAATCCTTTAGACCAGCTAAATACTTTCGGCAATTCTCCATAATGCCAATCAATAAAACTATTAATCCAGGGTTTCATTGAATGGAAGGAATGTCGGGTTCCCTAATGCCAAATTCTCCCAATACAATATACCAGTCACCCTTCGGTGTGAAAAGTCAAGGTTTAAGATTAGATTATTTTAGAAAAACCAACTAGCCATTCATCTCCTTCGCCTTGTACAACTCGTAATCTTCTTGGATAAAAGGGTAATCCCAACACCCCATTCGATGGAACAATTGTCCACCAAAGCCTTTTTTGTACAAATGTACCCCGTGCAGGGGATGGGATTGGTCCAGGTTAGGGGCGCAGCCAAACATATCGTATTCCTGGCAACCATAGTCTTTGGCCATTTTTAAAGCTTCCCATTGGAGGGCATAACTTGCCCTTAGGTGTTTTTTGTCAGAGGAAGAGGCTCCAAATAAATAGGTGCCCCTTTTGTGGGAAAGTATCAGAAACATAGCCGCCAAAAACTCACCCTTATATTCTGCCATCAATAAACTGACTCTGACCCCGTCCTTTTCATTATCCTGATGTGTCAAGAGGTTGCGGAAATAATCCTTTCCCAAGATGCTCATATCGTTCCGGGCAGCTGTTTCGCTGAACAACTCATACCATATATCCAACATTTCAACTCCGTATTCTTTCACTTCAACACCTTTTTTGATTGCTTGCCGTATATTGTAACGGGTATTGTAGCGCATGGCGTAAAGTAAATCTTTTTCCTCCTTTGGCAAGGGAAGAAAGAAAGTGTTTTTGGGTAAGCTATCGTTTGGACTCTTTTTTAAGTTCCAGTTTTTAGTGCTGAAGTTAAGCCGGAATTCCTGGGTCTGGGTAGCTGGAGGGCCCATCCAGTGGCCATCTTCATCATAGTATTCGTCCTCAACCGCCCATTGGTTTTCCCAGGCAAGATCATATCGGATAAATACACAATTGGAAGGAAGGTGGGGCTTCAATATTTCTGAAAGTGATTCCAAAAAAATGCCCTGGTTTTCAAATTTGGGTTCCAATTTGGGGCCATAGGGGACATAGGCAAAGCAACGGTCAGCACTCAAGTATTTGATCAATATCAAAAGATCTTCTTGTCCATTTTGATCCACCTGGCTAACTTCCCTCAATATGTCCCTGGAAACGGTTAATTGAAAGCCAGTGGGGATAAAACCCTGCTTATCTTTTACCCTCGCCCAAAAAGAGGTTTGGGGTAAAATATTGGTTGTACTTATTTGGTTAACTTCCTTGGTTTCAGCGCTACAGATCATCCCATTTTATTTTGGCCGCGAAACTATAAAATCCTTTAGAGCCCAAAAAATATTTGGGGACTTTTGTCTATCAGTCGGGTACTTTTGGTGATGAAAAGAGTGGTTTAACCGCAATGTTCGCAAAGAGGTGTGCTAAGTGTGCTAGATATTATCTAGCAAAGGCACGAAGGTTTTTGGCTTTTTTTTTAAAAAAAGGTCCTCGAAATGAGAACCTTTTTCTTGTTTGGGTAGCATTTACATTGTTGCTTCTTCTTCCAATAATTCCTCAGCAGGGCCGAAGAATTCGTAAAAGATATTTTCTTCTTTTACACCCAGGTTATTCAATAATTTTAAAACCAGCCTCATAAAAGGAGTAGGGCCGCAAAAGTAAACCTCAGCCGGTTCCTCAGGCAATTGGCTTTTAAGGATCTCCTCGGTTAAAAGACCCTCAAAATCATAATTTTCTCCTTTTTTATCACTTGCTAAAGGATCACTGAAACCTACAATAGTAGATAAATTGGGATCATCCTGAAGTTGGATTTCATTTCCAAAAGGCCTTGTTGCTGAATTGGGCGTGCACTGGATCAGATTGGTTTTTCTGCCTTTTCCTTTTAAGGATTTGTACATACTTATCAAGGGAGTAATACCAACTCCTCCTGCGATCAAGACCACAGGTTTTGAACTTTCTTTTAGGGTGAAATCTCCAGAGGGCATTCCGATTTCTAATATATCTCCTTCCTGAACCTTCTCATGGAGATAATTGGAAACAACTCCATCAGGGTCACCTAATTCTTTTTTGACACTTATTCTTAATGCCTTGGTGTTTCCGTAATCTGATAAGCTATAATTTCTTGTGTGTTTATGGGCATGACCTGCTATGTCCAATGTAATGGCGATGTATTGACCAGGCAAATAATTGGGAATAGGACTCCCGTCTACAGGGGTTAAGTAAATGGAAGTGATGGTTTTACTTTCCATTATTTTTCGAGCAACCTTAAAGGGCTTTTTGCCTCTAAACCCACCCTCACTGCTTTCGTTTTGCTGATAAATTTGGTCCTCAACATTTATGAAAATTTTGGAAAGATCCCCATAGGCTTCCGCCCAGGCATCTATAATTTCTGGGGTGGCGGCCTCTCCTAAAACTTCTTTAATTGCTGCCAACAAATTTTTCCCGACAATGGGATACATTTCTGGTTTGATGGCCAGAGAACTATGCTTTTGAGCGATGGTACCCACTGCATCCCCCAATTTATCCAGTTGGTCGATATAGGTAGCATATTGCAATATGGTGGATGCTAATACTTTAGGCTGAGTCCCTTTTTTCTGATGGGTCATATTGAAAATGTTTTTCAACTCAGGGTGATTTTCAAATAACCTCTTATAAAACACTTTTGTAATGGTTTCCCCATGCTCCTTTAGTACCGGGGCGGTAGATTTTACAATTTCAATAGTTTTCTCACTAGCCATAATTATTCAATTAAGTTGATTAAAGGATCTTTTTATCTTAATAGGATTAAATTTTTTTATCGCCTTAAAAAGGTTAATCCTGAATTTAAACCTTCTGTAATATCATTCAGGTTGGTAGTTTCCAGTAATTCGCTGATTTCTGTTCTGATTTTTAGGAAATTATCATGTAAGGGACAGGGCTTTTCCTCATTACATTGGGAGAGTCCAAGTGCACATCCTGTAAATAACTGATCTCCATCAATAATTCTAACAATATCAGCAAGTTTAATTTGGGTTAGGTTTTCGGTTGGTATTTCAAATCCTCCGTTGGGACCTTTTATTGATTTAATAATATTGTTTTTTGCCAAGGGTTGAAGGATTTTGGCAGTAAAGGCTTCGGGAGAGCCGGCTTCCCGGGAAATATTTTTTAAAGAGGTTCTATTGCCCCTTTTTGATTCCTTTGCAATATATAAAACAGCCCTGATGGCGTATTCACAAGCTTTTGAGAACATAGCTTTTGGATGATTCGCCTGCAAAGATACGGGAAAAATAATTAAAGACAAAATTGTCCAAAATATACCTTGGGTAGATGAACTAAGAATGGGTGAATTCCCTTATCAGCTCCTTGTGTTTTGGAAACAGTTTAATCAGCTTTTCTCTTTTAGGCAGTTCAAAATCCTTAAAATCAAAACCAGGGGAAACAGTGCAGCCCACTAGGGAAAAGGAGTTTTCAGAAATCACCTTTGCTGCAAACCAATGCCCTGCCGGAACCACTAATTGTGGAAACTCTCCATTAGGGATATTCCGGCCAATTGTGAATTTTTCATGCTTTCCTTCTGGTGAAATGGTATGTAGCAGAATTGGGGAGCCTTCATAAAAATGCCAGATTTCATCCTGTTTGATCCGGTGAAAAGCAGAGAAACCCTTAGAGGTCAAAAGGAAATAAATGCAGGTGGAATAGTTTCTTTTACCCTCAAAATACCCCTCCAGGCAATTTTCTCCAATTTCTCCTTGACTTCTGTAGGTCTCTTTAAAATATCCTCCTTCAGGATGAGCTTGCAGGTCCAGACTTTGAATGATTTCTTCAGCAGTTGGCATGGTGAATGGGTTTAAAAGTGAAGGGTAAAATTAGGAGTTACTATTGAAACCAAAAAAAGGAGAATCAATCAATTTCCCAGTCCAAAACTGAATAAAATGTTTTTCATTTTTGTAATAAGTTTTGGGTTATTTACTCTTTATCTTCCCCAACCATTATTCGGTCAGGTTGACCTTGTTGATGGACCCGGAAAACCACCATTTTTGCTCCTTCATTTCCGGAGGTAAAAGAGTGGATGGCCTTCAGGGGGACCTTTTCCGCTTGCCCTGCTTTAATGTTTTTTTGCTCATTGCCCTTCAAGTACAAATCCCCTGACCCATGGAGTAAATAAGCAAATTCTTCCCCAGGATGGTAATGGTAGGGCAGGGTGGTGTTTTTGGGTATTTCCACATAGCTAATGATCACCTCTACACCTCGGTAATTTCAAGGGTATCTCTGAGTAAATTTTCGATTTTCACCTCCTCTGGTTCAGGTTTATTGGTTTCCAATATTTCTGAACCTGAAGTTGCTTTGTTGTCAGTAGATTGGGAACAGGCAGCTATCCAAAAAGCCATGGGCAGCCAAATGAGTTGAACAATTTTCATGGGAGTAAGAGTTAAAGGTTAACAGAATTGGCTGGGGGTTTAACCTTTACAATTTAAGGTTTTTCAAGATTTTATTTTGTGTAAATGGTTGTAAATCAGTAAAAGTTAGGTGAAAAATGAGGTTTTTTAGAAGGGGGTTCAGCTTGTTGGTAACTGTTTTTTATGTTTACTGTTTAGTCGAATTACAGACAAAAACGATCTTGAAGATTTTAATTTTTCAAATGGTACCCATGTCAATTATTTCAAAAATGGGGAACCGATGTGTCATTAGGGAATCAGCTAACTAATAACCAATACGCTTATTTGTCAAATAGCTTTCTCAATTCTTTCTTAGCCTCTTCAAGCACCTCCTTTTGATCTTGATCCAAATTTTTACCAGCTCGGTTGATATAAAAATTAAGCATGGACATGGCAGACTGGAATGGGGAAGTTTTTCTGTTCTGACTTTCAATGGCCGATTTTTTTAGTGATCGGGAAATTTTCCGCGGATCTTTCCAGGTGAAAACGCCCTCTTCCAAATCCAAGGCATGGCTTTTTTGGGTGACTTCCACAGACCATTTTTCACCCTTTTTATTCATGGCAATGCTATTCTACATACTTGGCTAACTTTTCCAGGGAAGAAAGGGTACCAGCTTCATTGTCTTCTGGTTTTATTCCATGGGGAATATTCTTGAATAAGAAAGTGACCTTGGTGCTACCATTGATGGGAGTGAAGGTGACCTCCATTGTCATTTCACCTAAATAATCAGGGTCAGATGAATCAAAATTTACCGCTTGGACAATTTTCAAGTTGGGAATAATTTCTATAAACTTTACCTCAAACCGGTCTTCATTATCCTTTGTTTTTCCCTTACTTTCTTTTTCGGATGAGGGATAAAAAAGAGATATTTTATATCCACCACCTACCTTAAAATCAAAATCATGCACCTTCCCTTTCATTTTCCCTGGAGCAAGCCAGGTTTCCAGCGCTTTGGGCTCTGTGAAAGCATTATAAATGGTCTCAGCAGTAGCTTTGATCATCCTTGAGTTTTCAGTGGTTTGGGGCATCACTTTTTGGTTTCTCGAACCAATAAATAGGCATAGGCAGTTGCCTATGCCCATCGATAAGTTAGTGAAATGATTGGGCCCAAGAAAAACTTCAGGTGTTGATTTAGTACAATAAATATTAATCCGGGAGATGTTTAATGGTTTCCTATATACAATATTTAATAATGAGATGCCGATGACATCTCTTTATAGGGATGTTCTTTTAACTCAACTATTATAAAGGTAAAGGGTTCATTACCTATGTTTTCAGTTTTGTGGGGAGGAGCTGGATTTGAAAAGAGGGAAAAGCCTTTTTTTAATTCCATAGTTTGGGGTTCTTTCCCTTCATAATAAACCTTGAGTTGTCCATCACTTAATGCATAAGCAAAATGGGCTGGGTGGGTAATCGGGCCCACGGTTTCTCCTGGAGCGATGGTTATTTTCACAGACCTTACTAGGGTGGTATCCACCAGGATTTCCGCGCCATCAGGATTTAATTTTTTCCAATCCTGAGCAAAGGATGGCATAGCAAATAAGAATAGCAATATGAAAATTGCGAGAAAGGTAATACGTGTTTTCATAATGATTTGGGTTTAGGGGGCTAAAGTTGATTCCATAAATTTTTTCAGGGTAATGTTTTTCTGAGCCAAAATTGCTTGAATAAGTTATAATAAATCAGGGAGAAATACAAGTGTTAATTGGTTGAAATTAAGTGGTTTAAACGGTTTTTAAAGAACGTATTTTGAAAAAGGACAAAAGACGTTGTTATTTCAGTTAGGTATTCAACTTTTCCACCAATTCTACTGCTTTTATGTTTTTGGTAATGATGGTTCTTTCAGGATTAATTAAATAATTTAATGGAATGCCTGTCTTTTTTCGATAAGAAGCTTCTTCTCCTGGGAATGAAAAGGGGACTGCCTATGTGTGTGGATTCGAATCCGGATGGGAGGCTGTGGCGCAGCTCAAATGCAACGCATTCGTGAATACCAATTAGAAATAAATACCCCTTACCAAAGCCCCATCTTCCTTACCACGATAACTGAATCCCGCCTAAGGAAAAGAGGTGATCAAAGTATGCTGGACTACTATCAAAAAGTGAATACCTGATTTGGTGAACCGCCGTAGCGGTCTTCCGACAAGGCAGGTATGGGAATCCTGTTTGACCGGGATGGTCATGCCTGCAGTAGAAAAATGTGAGATTGCGTTCTCCGTAGGTTAGGTGCACTCCCGCTATGGCGGGAAAGGCTGTGAGTTCATAGCTCACGGCCGTCTACTCGATTGTTTCTGCTTTTTAGGTTACAGTTGAGATAATCTGAAATAAGCTATTTTATTAATGACTATCCTTCTGATTGAGCAACAACAACCTCTCTGGTTACAAGCCAACCCTCACCATTCCTTACTAAATCAATATTAAAAACAAACCTTTGCTCAACTCCGGTTAAATTAACCTTACGTGTTACAATTACATGACCTAAATCACCATTTGCCTGAATATGGTTAAATTCAGCCCAATCATTTAATGGACTATCTCCATTGTCTCTTTTAGCTTGAAACATATTTTTAACACTTTGTTTGTCCAATATTCCATTCAATCCATTTTGATCCACCATTATGACTTTAAGGTTTTCATGATAAACTTGTTCTAGTTGTTCTATTTCAAAAGTTGTGCCCGCCTGAATTACATTTTCAATTGCTTGTTTTAATGTTTTTTTAGATTGTGCTATCATTTTTTTATTTTTCAATTTTTCTAATAATTCTGTAGGCTCAAGGCGTGTCATGTAGTCTTCTTCAAAATGAACAAAAACGACTTCCATGTCTCTATTAATTACATAAACAGCTGGAACAGGAAGCTCAAAATTTTCATTACCATTAATATTTGTAAAGTCTATACCAAAATTCACAAACTCTCTTTTCGAATCTATGTCAAGTTGGAACACTATTCCAATCTTTTTCATGAATTGAGCATCTGTATCTGTCAATACAGGATACGATAATGTGTTCTTGTCTATGGTTTGGTAGGCGGATTCTGGTGTTTCAGGACTTATAGCTATAATATTTATTCCTTGTTCTTTGAAATTATTTTGTAACCTTTCATATTCTCTTAATTCCAAGTTACAATATGGACACCAACCTCCACGGTAAAAATTAAGTATTAAATAGTCAGAATGAATAAATTTGCTTAATTCAACCTTATTACCTTCAATATCTGTAAGAGGATAATCTTGAATTTTGTCTCCTACTTGTAAAGCTGTTTCTTTTAGTTTATCAGCTTTAATTCTTGAAATACTTTCGGTAAACACTTGCATTGTCGCTTTGGGCATGCTTTCCCTTACACCATCCCGAATTTTTTTTACTTGTTCTTGTAAAGTCATTTGTATCTTGTTTTAA
Organism: Echinicola jeungdonensis; assembly: GCF_030409905.1. Classification (NCBI taxonomy): domain Bacteria; kingdom Pseudomonadati; phylum Bacteroidota; class Cytophagia; order Cytophagales; family Cyclobacteriaceae; genus Echinicola; species Echinicola jeungdonensis. The sequence continues at coordinate 328,355 of NZ_JAUFQT010000001.1, read as the reverse complement.
TGTGACACAAATATCAGAAGGGGTAGTTTTCTTGAATTATCAATCTGTTTTTTTAGATAGTCAATCTCAAATCGGGTCAGTTTTTTAATTCTTCTTGAAATTGAATGGGTGTTATTTTAGTATGTTTTTTAAAAAAGCGAATGAAGTTTGAAGGTTCGTTAAATCCCATTTTAAACGCAATTTCTTGTGAGGTGTGTTTTTTTTCTGAAATATTTCGTTTTATTTCCAATAACAACCAACTATCTATAAATTCCTTTGCTGTTTTATTTACAATTTCTTTGCAAATTTCATTAAGATAGTTATAAGACATATTTAATTTTTTGGCGTAATCTTTTGCGTTATGGGTCTCATTATAGTGCTTGCTAATTAATTCTTTAAATAGATAGAAATTTTTAAACCTTTGGCTATCAAAAGTTTTATGTTGGTTACAAGCCAATCTTTTAATTTGAAAGAGCAAAGTCATAAAAGTAGAATGGATAATTTCTGACTTTAAAATTGCCTTTTCATCATTAAGGAAGTTCTCAATTAATTGAAAAATAGGTTTTAAAGTACTCAAATTTTCTTTGACAATTTGAATCTTTGGGGTATGAAAAATTTGAAGAAATTGGAATAAGTTTTTATCGCTAGTGTTTTGAGTAATAAAATTTTCTTCAAGACCAATTACATAGCCTTTTATGGTAAGTTCTTTGTGAAATGAATGAACTTGGCCTTTGTTTATAGTAAGAATCACCCCAGGTGATAAAGCTTCTTTTTTAAAATCTACAGTATGGTAACTTTCTCCCTCTAAGACAATAATTAAAGCATGGAATTCAATTCGATGTGGAATTGATAAATCATAGTTTTTTTTCGAAACACGCTTATACAGTTCCTGAATAGGAAGAAATTCAAAAGGAATAGTTTGTTTAACAAAACGAGAAAAAAGAATATTTTCTATTTCATTTTGCATGAATTATTTCTGGTTTTTTATTGGGCTAGAACAACCAACTTCCATCCGTAAGCTGGAAAATTCAAATTTTATTTAAAATATCGGATAGCACTAGCCTTTGTAAATAGGTCCGTTAGCTTATGGATGATAGTGTTTATGTGTGCCCAGATTGGGCATCAGGTATCGAAGATACCAAAATATTCCAGCGGGTGAAAAGCTTGGGCCGATGATTACCGGTATCCCTTATTCGCGGGAGTTTTTCCCGAAGCATTAGCAAATGGCAGTGCCTTTCCCTCCAATGCCAGATTTTGATTTCAAATTTCACTTCATCACTCCTGAAAAGAAAAGGGTAGGAATCGGTACTTTCTTATTATCTAAAAACCTGCCCTGCCGGCAGGCGGGCGCAAACTCCAATCCAATGATCTGGGGCCAAGTGTAAAGAAAACTTTCGTTGGAAGGTTTTAGTGAGGAGCCGGGATGGGTGGGGAGACGAGAATCCCGGTTGACCGGGATGGTCATGCCTGGGGCAGATAATGTGAGACTGCGTGCACCGAGGGCCATAGGCCCACGGTTTTCTACACGATTGCCAACCGTTATTACACCATGTTCTGCATTATCTGTTTATTTCGCATTTAGTTATTTTTTTAATCCATTATATAAGCAGGGGTATAGAATTTTTTAATACACCATACCGGTATTAAAAACAGTAAGCAATTAAGAACTGAAATCAATAAATGGAATAAATTTACTGGAAATAATAAAATAAAATCATAATCTTTAATAGTGGCAGAATAACTGGAGACACAAAAAGGAAATAAAAAGAGTCTGACTTTAATCCATATATTTTGCTTTTTGCCTTGTTGACTTGTGGACAAGATTAGAGCAAATCCAATTATCAATGAGATACCCACTGAACTGGCCCATAATTTGAATGAAGATTCGAAGTATATGGTTATTATTGTCATATACCAAATTAAATAACACCACAATATCAACATTTGACCCTTTATGTTTTTAAAGTAGTTAAAAAGAGTAACTTTCATATTTTTCATTTTTATGGTTGACAACGGTAAAGTATAATCAGAGTGGGAGATTTCAGGGTAATTGACTGTTCGCCTGTACCAAACGTTGATAGATGGAAAAAAAACTGAATTTTAGCGATTCAGACCGCATAATGCTTTTACAAGTTGTGTGCCCAGCATGGGCATCAGGAATCGAAGATACCAAAATATTTCAGAGGGTGCAAAGCCTAGGCCGATGGTTACCGGTATCCCTTATGTGCGGATGAAGGTTCAATAAGCATTAGCAAGTCTGAATGTTTGTCTCGCCTGAGAAGAAAAGGTTATTAAACCATGCTTTCCTATTACCTCAAATCACAACCTACAATCCAATGAACTGGGTGCCGAGCGTAAAAAACCTTCCGGGGGAAGGTTTTAGTGAGGAGCCGGGATTCGGGGGGGAAGAGAATCCCGGTTTACCGGGATGGTCCGCCGCGGCGGATAAATGTGAGACCGTGTGCACCGGGGCGTAGGGGCACTCCCGCTATGGCGGGACAGGCTGTGGACCTATGGCTCACGGCCGTCTACTCGATTACCTGCTGGCTTTTATTCCTTGTAGTCTTTCAGTAATCCTTTGTGAACAGCTCTTTGCAACCGCAGGAAAGAGGATTGCAATGTGCTGTGGCATCTTATTTCAAATTTTCATTAAAAAACGATTCCAATTTATCGAATGGGATTTTATCCATTTGGTCGTATAAATCGGTATGAACGCCATTTGGAATTATCATCAATTCTTTGGGTTCGGATGCTGATTTGTATGCGTCTTCGCTAAAATATTTTGAATGTGCATTTTCTCCTGCTATTATAAGCATCGGTCTGGGTGATATTTCTTTAATGTACGTCAATAAAGGCATATTCATAAAAGACAAACTGTTTGTAGATGTCCAAGCCGCATTTGAATTTAATGAACGCTAGTGAAAACCTCTTTCGGTTTTGTAATAATCATAATATTCTTTTACAAATTGGGGTGATTGTTCATTTGTCTTTCCCAATCCATTTTCGGGATATTTCGGTGTTCCGTTCTTTGCATCTTCCCAACGCTGTAAGCTCATTTCTTCTAATATTTTGGAACGTTGCTCTGGTGTCATTGAGCCAAAATATCCTTCGGCATTCACTCTTGACATATCATACATACTCGTAGTTGCAACTGCCTTCACTCGTTTATCAACTGCCGTAGCATTTAAAGCAAATCCGCCAAAACCACAAATTCCGATAATTCCGAGTTTATTTTGGTCAACTTTTTCGTTTAAGCCAAGAAAATCTATGGCAGCACTAAAATCTTCGGTATTGATGTCGGGCGATGCTACATTGCGTGGTTCGCCACCGCTCTCACCTGTGTAAGACGGGTCAAATGCTAAAGCAACAAATCCACGTTCTGCCATTTGATTTGCATATAATCCTGATGATTGTTCCTTAACTGCACCAAAAGGTCCGCTGATGGCTATTGCTGGTAATTTGTTTCCTCCATTTTTAGGAATATATAAATCGCCTGTTAGTTCAATTCCGTAACGGTTTTTGAACGTTACTTTTTCTCTTGTTACTTTATCACTTAATTGAAAAGTGTAGTGTTCTTTTGTATTATCCATTTTTTCAGATTTTTTTTGAGCGTTTGTTTTTTGTATGCAAGCTTGCCCTACAAACGTTAGGACTAAAACTGCGAATGTTATTTTCTTCATTTTTTTGATTTTAAATTTTCTTAATAATTTTTGCTGGTGCTCCGCCTACGATTGTATTGTCGGGAACATCTTGTGAAACGATCGAACCTGCAGCTACTACTGAATTTTCACCGATGGTTACTCCTTGTAAAATGGTGGCACTTGCACCAATCCAGGCGTTTCTTTTAATGTGGATTGGTTTCGGTATAAGTGAATGCCTTTCCTCAACTGAAATCGGATGCCCTTCAGAAAGTAAGCTGACTTTGGGGGCTATTAATACACCATCTTCGATGGTAATGCCTCCTAAATCAAGAAATACACAATCAAAATTGATGAATACATTTTTACCGATTTTGGTATGCTTCCCATAGTTGATGTGAAGAGGCGTAAATACGGCTACACTTTCATCTATTTCTGAAGCTGTGATTTGACTTAGCAAAGCCCTTATTTCAGAAGGATTTGAAGTACTATTCATCTGTAACAGCAGATTTTTGGTGCTGTAAGATGCCTCACGCAATTTGTAGGCCTCTGGGTCATTGGGCGAAATGGCTTCTCCCTTCAATAATCGCTGAAATATCGTGTTCGCTTCCATTTTATCCGTTGCTTTTGCTTTGAAGTATAAAAATACGGAAAGAATAAAGTACATTTGTAACACTATTTTCGTTTAAAATGTCAAATATCACTTATCAAAAAGAGATGTGCTTAAATGAATTCTAAAGAAGAAAGATCTCCACGCATTGTTTTGTCGAAATTGTCACGCGAAAAGGGTTTTCCTGATGATTTTCAAGACAACTACCACACCCATTTACTTTGTCATCGTGGCAGCTTTACATTTTTATTCAACGATACAAAAATGAAATGTAAAAGTGGCGAATTTGTATTTTGGTTTGCTAACAGTAAATTATCAGAGTTAGAATTTTCAAAGGGTTTTAAAGCCACGACCTTGCTTGTGGAAAAGCAATTTTTGAATGATAATGTACCTGACCAAAATTTGAGTATTGATGCAATTCTGCATTCACGCCAATATCCTGTATTACAACTGAACGACCAAAACGATAAACAAAGGGTTTTGTCAAATTTTCAATTATTGTACTACAAATTTCAGGACAAAGAACATCGTTTTTATGAAGAAGCATTGAAACTACAAATGAGACTTTTTATTCTAGAAATGTGGCACACATTCACTTCAGAATTTGAACGTAGAAAACGTAGTTTACAAACCGGAACCATTTATGAGCAGTTTATGCATTTGGTGCAAGAACACTGTATGAAAGAGCGTGAAGTTCAGTTCTATGCCGATCAACTTCATATAACCGCCAAATATTTGAATTATGTCAGCAAACAAAATTCTGATATTACCGCTTCAGAATGGATACAACGTTATACCAAAGAACGTATCGTATTACTCTTAGAAAACAAAAATTTTAACATAGCTGAAATTGCCGATGAAATGGGATTTTCCAGTCGATCATTTTTTACCCGCTATGTAAAAAAAATATTGGGAGTAACTCCGAGTGAATATCGTACTCGGTTGGAATAATATCCAAGAATCCAGTTTATCCGGTATTTTTAACCAACTACTTCACTCATTAACTCATCGTATTTTTGTTGAAATCCCACTTTGCAAACCCCGGATATCTGAAAAGCAACCAAGTGAACAAAGCATTCTTTTAAAGTGGTATTTGGTGAAACTTTGCTAAGCTCCAGATAGTGTTGATCAATATTTCTGAATCTAATCTCTATGAAAAAATCAATAAGTAGTTCCTTCCTCAGACATCCCTTTTCATATGCATCTAAAAGAAGTGGTTTTATATATTCTGAAATAAATTCATCTCTGAATAAGCTTATAACCTCTACTACCTTTATATAATACTTATTGATGCTGTATATATATACCAGATTCATTGAAAAAAATCTTCCATTAGCCTAAAATATATTCTTAACAGTTTTAAAATAGGATGATCATATTGTGTATTAATATTTTTCACTGGTATCATGAAATTATCGATAAGGAGTTCAACGCTACCGATAGTAATGCTTCTTACGATGGAAAGTGTTGGTACAATGTTTTTTTGCTGATACCGAGCTTAAGAGCAACTTCATCCATGCTAACGCTCCTGTGTCCATATTTTTTTATAAGCTCAATTGACCTGTTTAGAATAGTAAATTTCACATTATTAAACTAGTTGTTATTTAAACACTATATTTTTAATTCCGAAAATTCAGGCAGCTAGTCAGCAAAAGTTTACCACCAATTTGGAGAGCCATAGGTACTTTTGTTTATAAGGCTTACATCATACCGCGCCAATCCTACACCTAATTAGCCTTCACCAAGCGGTCGCACTACAATATCGTTGACGTTCACCGTGGCTGGCTGGCCAATGGCATATATTACCGCATCGGCAATTGCTTCTCCTTCTAAAGCTGGCGTATTGTCGAAATTGTCTTTGAACGCTTCTTTAATTTTTTCACTTTGAATGGTTTCGAATAATTCTGAGTCAGTTCTTCCTGGATAAATGGTTGTTACCCGAATGTCTTTTACTACTTCTTTTCTCAAAGAGTCCATGATAGCTTTTACGGCATATTTAGTTCCGCAATAGACACTAGCTCCAGGAACAGTTTGTAGTGCACCAGTTGAAGCCGTGGTTATGATATGACCGTATTTACGTTTGAGCATGTGGGGAAGCACTGCGTTGATTCCGTATAATACGCCTTTGATATTAATATCGATAGTTGCATCCCATTCTTCAACCCGTCCTTCTTCCAAAAAGGATATGGGCATAATACCTGCATTGTTCCAAAGTACATCTACCTGACCAAATTTTTCAATAGTTTTTGCTATCAAATTATCAAGGTCGGCTCTTTTGGAAACGTCTGCTACAACATACATGGCATTGTCGCCTAAATCTTGGGTTAACTCTTTTAGTTTTTCTTCCCTACGTGCAGAAAGTACTGCCTTAGCACCAAGGCTCGCTAGTTTTTTTGCAGCTGCCGCACCTATACCGCTACTTGCCCCAGTGATTATGATTACTTTATTTTTAATATTTTCCATGATTTTAATTCAACATCCTGTATTGACTGGGAGATTTTCCTGTTTTGCTTTTAAACAATTTTGAAAAGTGTGATGGATAGTCAAACCCCAAATCATAGGCCACTTCGCTCACAGACTTAGTTGTGCCCAAAAGCATTGTTTTAGCTTTATCAACAAGAGCTAAATGGATGTGTTCTTGCGAGTTTTTCCCGGTCTGGCTTTTTAGTACATCCGTAAGGTAGGTGGGTGAAAGGTTGAGTTGATCCGCAAAGTAAGTGACACTCGGCAAACCACTTTCAATTAGGCTATTTTCGTTGATGTATTCTCTGAGAAGACTTTCAAATCGTTCAATTATACCTGAGTTGACCTTTTTTCTGGTAATAAACTGTCTTTGATAAAAACGCTTGCTGTAGTTCAACATTAGTTGAATAGAATCAACAATCAATTCTTGTGTGTGGTGGTCCGTATTCTGATGATACTCTCTTTCTATATTGTGAACACAGGTTTCAAGTATTGTCTTTTCCTCATCAGAAATATGCAAGGCCTCATTGGCTTCATAATGAAAAAAAGAATACTCCTTAATTCTTTTAGCCAAATCGGTTCCATACATTAAGTCTGGGTGAAAATACAGTGCCCAGCCTTCTGTTATTTTCAGATCAGGACTTGATGACATGACCTGGCCGGGTGCTGTAAAAATTAAAGAGCCTTCTTGAAAATCGTAAATGCTTCGACCATATCTAAATGTGCCTTCAAAACTCTTACATACAATGGCATAGAAGTCCATAGATAAGAAAACCTCTTCTGTTTGAGCTTCTGCATTTACCTTGGTAAGGTCCACAAAGGTAATAAGGGGGTGCTTTGGTTTTTCATAGCCCAACATTGCATGTAATTCACTTATCGATTTAATTTTTTTTATAACTGACATAATTATAAGATTTTAACTTTAGCACCCCCTTTAATTACTCTCTTAACCTTGAGCTTCCTCAGTAACAGCACGCCATTCTTTCCAGGTATTTATTCTTCCTTGGTAGGTTGACTCCATAAATTCAACCAGTCCTTTCCCAAATAATACACGCAAAGGTGGGTTCTCAGCATCGATTACTTTTAGTATTGCATCACCTGTCGCTTTTGGATCACCAGCTTCTGTGTCAGCGAATGATTCATATACAGCCTTACGCAATTCTTCATATTCTTCCATAGGTGAACTATGTACAGAAGAGGCAGTTCCCCATTCAGTTGAAAAACCACTTGGTTCTATTAAAGTTACATTAATTCCAAAACCTTTAACCTCCTGACTTAACGATTCGCAAAGGCCTTCAACAGCCCATTTAGAAGCATGATAGATACTAATCAACGGGAATGCAGCCACACCGCCTACACTGGACACTTGTAGAATGTGTCCGGATTGCTGCTTGCGCATGATTGGAAGTACCGCCTGAATAACCCAAAGTGAACCAAACACGTTTGTTTCAATTTGATTTCTTGCCTCTTCCTCACTTATTTCTTCTGTAAAACCAAAGTGACCGTAGCCAGCATTCGAAATAAGTACATCAATACCTCCAAAATGTTCGTTGGCCTGATTTACCGTATCAAAACACTGCTGACGATTGTTTACGTCCAATTTAAGACCTAAGAATGTATCTTTGTATTGCTCAGTCAAGTCCTTAATATCATCAAGGTTTCTTGCCGTACCCGCAACTTTATCACCACGTTTCAAAGCTGCTTCTGCCCATATGCGTCCAAATCCTTTGGATGCTCCTGTAATGAAAATTGTTTTTGCCATCTTTTTATTAATTTTTGTTTATACAAAAGTCTAAAGGATAGCTTTTTCGGACGTATATCTATTTCGGATGATCGTATACAAATCTCTGAATCTATTAAATAAAGTTTAGTAGTCGAGTCTTTATTCTCAATATGTGAATTGGTTTTAGTCAAGTGAAAATCAAAATCGGCAGGGACAAAAATGCCATGTGTGCTTTAGTACTCTTTGCTCTTGTGCGGCTGGTTTTTAGCTTGCGTACAACGGTCAAGTATAAGAGCAGTAGCGGAATTCAAGGCGATTAATTGTCCGCCAGACCGAATGTTGTTTAGTTGTAATATCTTCATATTTAATCAGTCAGCCCGCATTTTTCTTAGCCGATGTGTGTGCCCAGCATGGGCATCCGGTATCGAAGATACCAAAATATTCCAGAGGGTGAAAAGCCTATGCCGATGACTATCGGTATCCCTTATGTGCGGGAATTAGTGTTCCGAAGCATTAGCTAGTCGCAAGCTCGTTTGCTGTGAAGAATGGAGTGCCCAAAAGGAATGGCTATGCCAAAGGAAGCGAGACTGCCAACCCTGGTTCCAACGAACAGGAACAGGATACTGAGGCCTGACAGGTCGGATGAGAGGACTGAGAGTGAATAATATTTCCAGTGGAAATTTTTAGCGAAGGGCCAGAAGGAGGGGAACCATCATACTGATGTCCCAAAGTGGAAATCATCAAGTACCTGTCAGGTAGATCTAGTGGATATTAGGGGAAGGAATATGCCCTTACCTGGGGAGATATCGACCTGTCCTGTTACAGGACGAGAAGTTAGCCTAGGTAATAGTAGCTGGAGAAACGAGCAGGGTCTGTAAAACCATTCTCCTGATGATCTCACGGTACAGCGAAGGACGGAACCCCGAATCAAGTTCGGGGCAGGCTATTGAATTACGTCCAAATTCCATAAGGAGCAACTTTTGTGGCAGCCTTTTTTTAAGATGGACCGAGCGTTAAGAAAATGTCCAGTGGACATTTTTAGTGAGGGGCTAGAATGTAGGGAAGGGTTAACAAACTAAATCATGATAGGAAAAGTACTTAACCGTAAGAACCTCTTCAAAGCCTACCGGCAGGGGGCGCGGAACAAAGGTCACCGAACTGTTTTCCAGATAGGAAATCAACAGGGATCGTATTGCCACCTCCATCTTGAGCCATACCAATGTACCCTATTATTAATCTATGTAGAAAGCAGTGTGTCGTTACTGGAATTGCAAATTCCAAGCATAGGAAGGCGTAGTCACAGATTACACCTAGTCGGGTAATTACCAGGGGAAGAAAAAAGTAGCTATGTGACAGTACTAAGTATTAATGAAATAGGAATTGAAATTATTAATAATTCTCTAATTTTCATTCCAGATATCATGCGTAGTTCTCCACTCACCGTTAGGTTGTTTTTGCAGGATATTGAGGTATTTTGATGTCGAAGTCATGATAGTATCGCCATTTTTAGGGATTAATATTACCTCCGCAGTTCCTCGTCCATAAGCAAGGTCACCGGAAACTTTTACTTCATTATAATAACTGTTAAGTCGGGTTTCATACTGATCAAAGATGGCTTGATAATAGGCCTCTACAGCCTCAGGACCTGTCATGGGTGGGGTGCCCGGAGCCATCAAAACGGCATCTTCAGTAAAATAACTGGTTATTTTTTTAGCATCACCTTCATTGAATGCCTTCGCCCTTGCTTTGCTCATTGATTTGATGGATTCAATGTCAGCAGAGGTGGTATCAGTAAGGCCACATGCATGCAGGCAAAGAACGAATGGAATAACGGTGATTATTACAAAGTTTTTCATGTTTTGAAAGATTATAGCAGGCTTTTAGCTCATACTTGTTGGCAGACAGACACAACCTACAATCCAGTGAATCGCCCCATACGAAACCCGTACGTACGGTGGTGTGATGAGCTATAAGCTCACGGCCGTCTACTCGATTGTAAGCCGTTTTTTATTCAGTAATTCCTATCAAATTCCCTTCTGGGTCAGAGATTACACTTTCATAATATCCATCCCCAGTTGTTAGAGGCTCTCCAATTATATTGAATACCCTTTTCCGAACTAATCCAGTAAGGGAATCCACTTTTTCTTTTGATCCTACAGAAATTGCAAAATGAGTTAATCCCAATTTAGAATCCGAATTCTCAATAAATTTAGAAATTTCTGGTTTATGCATTAATTCTATTCGAGCCCCACTTTCAAATGCTAAAAAGTATGAGCTAAATTTTTTCTTTGGATTATAATATTTTTCATTTGATTTAAGTTCAAAAAAATTAAGATAAAAACTCTTCATTCTTTCTAAATCCAAGGTCCAAATAGCTATATGTTCAATTCGCATTCGATGTAGTTTTTAAATGACATACGGTTAAGCATATGGCCTGTGGCGGTTTTCGAAGCTCCTTCCCTTCCTCTCAGGACGAACCTGATTTAAAGTCCAAAATCTTGGTCTTTAGACTGAACCAGCCATAAGCTATATGCAATGTTGTGGCTATTATTTATTTAAAACACACTATCTAATGTATTTGCGTTTATTATTCTTTCTCTTGATGAATATCTTGGGCTTTGGGGTGCTTTTCCTTTAGAATTTCCCAATGGTACTTTTTTTATCTTTTCAGCCGGTTCAGTAAAATGAAGAATATATTTATTGGTGTCTTTCCATTGTTCAATAGTTTTTACTTCTGCAATGTGTGTAATGGCTGAAATTGGTGCAACTTGATAGGCAGCAATGTATTTTATTTTGGGAATCATCGAAGAATTCAATCGGATTGCAAACCAACAATTTTCATTTAAAAAAACCTCTTTAAATCCGTCTTCTCTAGCCGGAACCACAATTGTGTCAATTTCAGAAATGTCAACTTTTTCCGTATCCTCGGTAACTTCATTCAAGAATGGTTGAAAATCATACAGGATCTCTCCATTTTGGTTTTTAAACCTTTTTAAAGTTGTAACTTCAACTGGAAATTTAAATTTACTTATTAAAACAGTTTCTAATTCTTCCCCAAGTTCGTCAATGATTAGAAGAGCATTGAAAGAATCCTTTTTGTGAATAATGGACTCAAGAAGGTAATCCACATTTTCATAACCATTCTTTTTCGCAAATTCCTCGCATTTAGACCATTCGGGTTTTCTCTTATGAAGCATCTCTTTAATGATGTTTTTCACTTTTACTTTGCTTGTCTCGAAGGAAAGCGAAAACTCAAGAATTTGAACTGCAATATGTTTTAAATGCTGGTGACTTGACAAGTCATTTTCAACGACAAAAATATTTGGATCCTGACTATTGGTTAAATCAATTAAATATCCATCAGGCAAATTATTTGTTCCTCCTTTCTTTCCTATTTTTTTCTTGTCATCAAGATAAATTCTTGTTGGACCAAATAAAGCATCTTTTACCTCATTTACCGCATCCTCAAGTTCGGATTCCCTTTCATAAGGTAATTCAATATATTTGTTTTCTTTATTCCAAAGCATCGTGTAGGTTGTCAGTTTCTATTAGCCACAACGGTTAAGCATATGGCCTGTGGCGGTTTTCGAAGCTCCTTCCCTTCCTCCCAAGTCGGACTTGATTAAGAGACGGAAAACTTGATTTTAAGACTGAGCCCGCCATAAGCTATATGCAGTGTTGTAGATAGTTTCTTTAATATTTCTTTTCTAAGTATAGAACTCGTTTACCGTCTTTCCATATATAGTACTTAATTCCCTCTAATGAAACTTCTTCTTCAATTATATTATCGGGGGTATTTTCATCTAGGTTAACAGTCTTCCCTTTGTCAAGAACGCAGAAACCATCTTTCGAAACAAATAAGTATTCGCCAATTTTATCTGGAAGTTCCTGATAGTAAACCACCCTCTTGAGAACATAATAGGAAGTGCTGCCATTTCTCTCCTCTATCTTAGTTAGTTCTTCTTTGATTTTCCTGTCTTGATTAAAAAATGTAACTAGATGAATATTGGAAGAATCAGAATAATCAATGGTTTTATATAATGCACCTCCTAGATTATTGTATTTCCATAATCCCACCTTTTTCTGATTTTTAAATTGTCCTTCAGCGTGTTTAGCTTTAAGATATCCGTCTGTGTGATAAGCTTTAAATTCTTCTAGACTAAAATCGAAGGGCTCTTTTCTTTCCGTTTTAGGAGTAGAATAATATTCTAAAAGCACTGTAGCTGTCATGCCATATTTATAAAAAACCTCCTCAGAATCTCCTAGGAGTTTGCTTAGAACGTCAAGTTTAAGTTCATTTTCGAAAATGGATGTAGAATAGAATAAACCTTCATTAATTTCAATATTATTTGAGTCAAGTGCATGCAGTCGTTCAAAATGAATTGGTTATTTCGGTCTGACCATGCCAGTGATTTCGGTCAAACCGTGCCACTAAGAAAGATCATTTAAAGTAGGTTAATTTTTATTCATTTTTCAAGATTCCCTTTCTCAAAGATTCCCCTTTGAGGTCTATTCTATGGGAAGAGTTTACCAGTCTGTCCAGTATGGCATCTGCGATGGTTCCTTCCCCAATGATATCGTACCAGGTGGATACTGGCAATTGGGAGGATACAAGGGTTGATTTTTCGGTAAACCTGTCATCAATGATGTCCAATACTATTTCCCTTGCCGTTGCATCAAAAGCCTGCAGCCCAAAGTCGTCGAGTATGAGCAGGTCGGTGTTCTGGAGTTTCCTCAGTTCCCTGAGGTAGGTTCCGTCGGCTTTGGAGAGCTTGAGTTTTGACAGCAGCCTTGAGGTGCTGCTGTATACTGTCCTGTACCCCATCAGGCATGCCTGGTTTCCCAGGGCCTGTACCAGATAGCTTTTCCCTACCCCCGAAGGTCCGGTAATGATAATGTTTTCTTTTTTGTCCACGAAGCCAAGCCCTGCAAGCCTGGTGAACATATTCTTGTCAAGGTTCCTGCTATGGCTGTAATCGATGTCGGCAACGGATGCTTTCTGTTTGAAAGCGGCCTTTTTGATCAACCGGGCCATTTTCTTGTTCTGCCGGTCTTCCCATTCGTGGTCTGCCAGTAGGGCGATGTATTCATCGGCGGTAAAGTCGGCGAACCTGTTGCTGCCAATGTGTTGATGATGGAGCTCTGCCATGGCACTGAGCCTCATCTGCCTGAGTTTTTCTACTGTCTGGTTACTGTTCATAATTGTTTTGTTTATTGGTAAGTGGATGCACCCCTGATGTTTTCGTGGTCGGGAATATGGGATTCTTTTTTGTCCAGCTCTTCCGGGGTGACCTTGTCCAGGTTGTTTTCAAGTATGTTCCTGATCCTGCGGTAGGATATTGCCTTGGCATATATGGCCCTGCCACATGCGGAGTCCAGTCTTTCCCTGCCATAAAGCTTTGCAAGCTTTATGATACCCTGTGCCCTTTTGTAGGCCGTTTCCGGGTAATCTGATTCGATAAAAAGTTCACTGATACATGTGGCCACATTGGAGCCCAAGGGAGCTGCCTGCTTCTTGAAGTAGTCCGGGCTCCAGTCGAGGTATTTTTTGTGTGTACTGCTGAGGTGTTCCCTGTTGGTGTTGTAGCAACCCTTTGCCCCGTTCCTTTTGTGCAGGGCGATCCTTTCATGGTAATGGTAGACTTCCACGGTGTCCCTGGTATAATGGATCTGGGTGGACTTTCCGATATACCTATACGGGACACTGTAATAGCTTTTGTCCGGGGAGAAGTAGACGTACCCTATCTTCTGGACCTTTGCCCTGGTATAGTCCTTGAGCTGGTATATGCCTGTGGGAAGCGGTTTCAGGCATTCCCTTTCCATGGACTGGAAAAGCTCCCTTCTACTGGCCTCCTTTCTCTGGAAAAGCATGTTGTTGTAGTTTTCCAACAGCCTTCTTATCTCCCGGTTCAGATCATGGATCGAAAAAAAGGTCATCTCCCGAAGGGGATAGTATATGCGCTGGTAACTCAGCTGTACCGCATTCTCGACCAGTGCTTTGTCCTGGGGGCTGTATGCCCTGGTGGGATTGATGACACAATCATAGTGCCTTGCAAAATCCTTAAGGGAACGGTTGATCTCCGGTTCATATTTACTGGCCCTGCTGACCGCCGATTTTAGGTTGTCCGATACCACGGCCCTGGGGACACCCCCAAAAAACCACATCATGTTGTTCATGCAATGGACAAGGTCCTCACGTTTCTGGCTCCAACATGCCTCTACATAGGTGAACAGGCTGAAGGGAAGCACTGACACAAAGACTTCCGCCTTTTTGACTTCCCCGGTATCACGGTCCACGACTTCTATCTTTGTGCCCGCAAAATCGATGAACACCTCATGGCCTGGAAGGTGTTCAAGCTTCATGGATCCCTCTTCCCTGGGATATTTTCTATGGTAATGCTCCATGAACTGCGTATAGCTGTAAGGAGAATCCACAAGCTGCCTGTACTCCTCGTAATGGTGCAGAAAAGTAAATCCCGGGTGGTTTCTGGCGGCTTTCCCTTGGTCAAAATAACGCATCAGGGCATCAAACCTGTCATTCTTTATGGTTGTGCGGGAAGGGAACAGCTCCCTTAATTTAACGCTGGTAAGGGACAGAACCTCATCAACTTCGTAGTCCGAGGCTGCAAGCCAGGAGATGTACTGGTTGACCGTGTTGCGGGAAATCCCCAGTACGGCACCTATTTTCCGGTTGCTGAGCCCGTCCCTGTGTAAACTGAAAATCTGCTTTATATCCATAGGATCAAGTATGTTGGCCATATCGCTCTTTTTTACAGGCGATATAGCAGGTTAAACTTGATCTTTCAAAAGTGGCACGGTTCGAACCGAAATCTGCCCTGGAATTGGCACGGTTTAAACCGAAAGGACTGGCACAGTTTGGCCGAAAAGGGTGGCACTGTCTATTCCGGCGATGCTGGGCCAGTGTTTCCGGCGTATACTGGGCCACGGATTCCGGGAATCATTGGGCCACTTTCCAAGTGCAATAATAGGGTTAAAATTTAATTGTCCAACTTCTTTTTGCTTCTCATGGATTCTCCTTCCAGTTCTATCCTATGTGAGGAGTATACGAGCCTGTCGAGCACGGCATCTGCAATGCTGTCATCACCAATGGTTCCATGCCATTGGCTGACCGGTATCTGTGATGCAATGATCGTTGAACTTTTCTCATAGCGGTCTTCCATGATGTCCATAAGGGCAATCCTGGCCTGCCCATCCATCGGGGCCAGACCAAAGTCGTCCAAGATGAGCACATTGGTTTTTTCGAGCTTTTTGAGCAGTTTATGGTAGGTACCTTCCAGCTTGGCCAATCTTACCGCATCAAAAAACCTGGCCGTATTGTAATAAAGCGTCCTGAACCTGTGCTGGCAGGCCCTGACCCCAAGACACTGGGCCAGGTAACTTTTCCCGGATCCGGTGGCCCCGGTAAGGATGATGTTCGTCCGGTTTTTGATGAAGGCCAGTCCGAGCAATCTCTCAAACAGCCCCCTGTCCAGGTTACGGGAGTTATGGTAATCAATGTCAGTTGCCGCAGCGGCCTGTTTAAACCCTGCCTGACGTATGAGGTTGTCTATGCTTTTGTTCTGCCTGTACTCCCATTCGCTGTCCACTAGAAAGGCCAACAGTTCGTCGGCCGACATGTCCTGATAGAGATGTTCTGTCAGATTCTTGTGGTAAAGTTCCGCCATGGTACCCATGCGCATCTGTTTCATTTTTTCAATGGTGTTGTGTTCGTTCATAATTCATTTGGTTGGGATATTATAATTCGTTTCATCAAGAGGGCGGCCTGTCAGCTGTAGGAGCCCCTGATGTTCTTGTGACCCGGGGTTAAATGATCCTTGGCAGGAGGCAGTTCCTCGAGGTCCATTTTGTTTTTAAGTATCCTTTCAAGGGTATGGTAGGAGGCTTTTTCGAAGCCCAGTGCCCGTTTACAGGCCCTTTCCAGACGCTCCTGTCCATAGCTTTTCAAGAAGGAAAGAATCCCCTGTGCCTGTTTGTAGCCGATTTCGGGATAGGTGTACTGGCCGATCAACGTTCCGATATACTCCTGGGTGTTCGGACCAACTTTTTGTGCCCTCCGGTCAAAGTATTCCGGGCTCCAGTCATTGTAGTATTGGTGGTTGCTGGGCATATGTTCCCCGATGGTGATGTACTGGCCTTGCCGGGAAGCCCTTTTGTGGGATGCGATCCGCTCCTGACGGTAAAATATCTCCACGGTGTTCCGGTTGTACTGTAACTCCACGCTCTTGCCCATATAGCGATAGGGACAGCTATAATAGTTTTTGTCCTCTCCCAGGTAAACATGGGAGGATTTCTGGACGGTGGCCTTTTTATAATAACGGATGCTGTAGATGCTTTTGGGAAGGGGCTGCAGGAACTCCTTTTCGATGTCCAAAAACTGGCTTCGCCTGCTGCCCTGTCCATGGCTGAGCAGGTAGTCATTGTACTCCTCCAGTTTTTCTGCAATGGCCGCATTGAGCTCCTCCAGGCTGAAGAAGGTATGGTTGCCCAAGGGGTAATAGATCCGTTGGTAGACCAGGGTGACCGAACGCTCCACGAGTGATTTGTCCTGCGGGCTATAGGGCCGGGCAGGATCAAGGGCGCAGCCGTAATGGAGGCCAAAATCCGAAAAGGTCTTGTTGAGGACCGGGGCATATTTTGAGGCCTTGTCCACTGCTGATTTGAGATTGTCAGGGACGACGGCATAGGGTACCCCGCCCATCCAGCCCAGACAATAGACCAGACAGCTGATAAAATCCTCCCGTTTTTGGCTGGGCACCGCCCTTATGTAAGTGTACTGGCTGCAGGGCAGGACACCAACAAAAACCTCTACGGCTATCTGCTCCCCAGTCCGGCGGTCAACGTAGTGCAGCTTCTTTCCGCAAAAGTCCACGAAAAGCTTTTCCCCGGCACGGTGGGACAGCTTGCCACTGGCGTTGTTGCGCTTCTTCCATTGCCGGTAGTGCCAGGTGAACTGGCTGTATTTATAGCCTTCCGGATTTTGGGAGATATATTCCTTCCACAGTACCTGCAGGGTACAGCCGGGCTTTTTCATCTCCCCGTCGATGTGGGGAAAACACCCCGAGAGATGCTCATAACGTTCCTTTTCGGTCTGCCCTGTCTCGGTGAAAAGTTCCTGTAGATCTTTGCCGTCAAGGGAGAGCAGTTCCCCGTACCCAAGGGAAAGATCCCTGAAACGCCTGACATAACTGTCAACGGTCTTTCGGTTGACGCCCAATAGGTCTGCCACTTTTCGGTTGCTAAGCCCCTTCTGCTTGAAGGTGATCAAACTTCTTAAATCCATGATGTCTATTCTTTGTCCTGCCATGTAGTTGCTGTTATTCGACTACAAGGCTAATAACTTATCATGGAAAGTGGCCCAATGACCTCCGGTACCAAACAGCTCGGGAATCCTAAAATGGCCCAGTGACCTCCGGAAAACCGACTCTATTTTTGGCCCAGTGATTCCCGGAATGGCTGGCCCGCTATCACCGTAAACCGTGGCCCAGTGACCTCCGTTTTAGACATTCCCTCCAATCTGTTCTTCATGATGTCAATGAACGTCCCGTTTATAAAGTTTCAGGGGCCTTTTTCTTTTGGTGAAGCAATCCCGAACACCATTTTTCCCCGTTTACAGCAGGGGCAAAGGAAGAAGTCCGGGCCCAGTACCTCTTCCAGTATCTCGTAAGTGGTCAGTCCCTGGTAGAAGGAGATGTACCCTGTCTTTTTCAGCAAGCTGAAGCAGGTTTCCATTTTGGTCCTGCTGTTTGCCGAGGCCATGATCCCGTAGTACCTGATCTTGTAAAATCCAGAAGGGAGGATGTGCTGCATAAACCTCCTTACAAACTCGTGGCAGCTGAGGCTCATGGTCCTGTTCCTGTTGTCCCTGTAGTCCTTCCACCTGAAACTGACCGCTTTCCCATCAGTCCATTGGATCCTGCTGTTGCTGATGGCCACGCGGTGGGTATACCTTCCCAGATAGCTGACCACCTGGTTTGCCCCCCTGAAGGTCTTTTTGATGTAGACATGCCAAAACTTTGCATAGGCTTCCCGCCTGAGAAGCCTTGGGTCGGCAAACAGTTTTGCCTGCTTTTCCGGTATCCTGAGAAGGTTTCCTTCCAACGCCCTGATAAGTTTTTCCATAAATACGCCCCTGTAAATAGCTGACAGTGCCTTCACCGGAACAAAGAACTTTTTATGGGCGACGATCCACTCCTGCCCATCGCTGTCCAGTCCCCCGGCAGGAACAAGCATGTGGATATGTGGATGGTAGGACAGGGACTGTCCCCATGTATGCAGCACCGCCATACAGCCGCTTTCAACCCCCAGAAAAGCGGGGTTCAGGGCAGCCTTTTTCACTGCGGCCGAAGAGGCTTCAAACAGGAGCTTGTAACCATACCGCTGGTTGGTATAAAAAAGCGGCCTGAGAAAGTCCGGGACGGTGAACACTACGTGAAAGTACCTCACCGGCAGCAACCTGCTCCTGAGCTTTTCTACCCATACCTGCTGTTTGATATACTGGCACTTGGGACAATGGCGGTTCCGGCAGCTGTTATAGCTCGTTTTGGTATGGCCACAGCTGTCACATGCCAGGGTATGGGAACCCATTTCAGATGTCCTGCAGGAAATGATGTCCAGATAGGCCTTGTACTGGGCGGTACACGGGCTGTTTCCTGAAAGAAAGGATTCTTTCTGCCCCAGAAGGATATCGGAAAGTTCTACCCCGCTGTTCCTCTTGTTAAGGATATCCATCACAGCTCGTCCAGGGGACTTTTGATCTGTGCCGGATTCAAGTTGGTCACATGCAGGTAAACCGTAGTGGTCCTGAGGGATTTGTGGCCCAACAGCTCCTGGATTAACCTGACATTGGTTCCCTGCTCAAGAAGGTGCGTGGCAAAGGAGTGGCGAAGGGTATGGAAAGAAGCATGCTTTGTTACCCCTGCGCATTCCATGGCTTTTTTTAAAACGCACTGTGCACTCTTTTCACTGTAGGGTTTGCCAGGTGTCCGGCCTTCGAAAAGATAGGTTTTGGGCCGGTAGTACCTGTAGTATTCCCGGAGCCTTTCCAACAGCCCTTTTGGCAGCAGGGTATACCTGTCCTTATATCCCTTTCCTCCCCTTACTTTCAGCTGCATCCTGTCACTGTCGATATCACAGGGCTTCAGGCTGATCACCTCGTTCAGCCTCAGACCGGAGGCGTAGGTGAGGGCCAGCAGGCAATAATGCTTTCTGTTCCTTATGGAGTTCAGTATAAGGGATATCTCCTCTTTCGAAAAAACAGAAGGGAGGAGTTGGGGCCGTCTGGGCCGCTTGATTCTTACCGGATCCCAGCTCCTGCCCAGGACATCTTTGAAAAGTATTTTGAACGCACTGATGGTCTGATTCACCCCTGAAGGGGACATTTTGTTGACTTCGACCTTATGGAAAAGGTATTCCTTTAACTTACAAATACTGATCTGTTCGGGGATCTTTCCAAAATGTTTGGAAACTGCCGATACAAGGCTGATGTAGGTACTGATAGTCCTGGGGGAATAGTTCCTGACCAACATTTCCTCATACATCCGTTGACGAAGACTTTTTTTTCCATGATGTTATTTATTTAATGGTAAAACATGGAGTGAATTTAGGGTAAATCACTGAAAATAAATTGGTTAACTGTTCAAAATCAAATAGCTACCGACGTAGGAGGTTTTGTTCAACGGTTAAGCATATGGCGTGTGGCGGTTTTCGAAGCTCCTTCCCTTCCTCTCAGGACGAACTTGATTAAAAGTCGAATATCTTGATCTTAAGACTGAGCCCGCCATAAGCTATATGCAATGTTTTAGAGTGCGTATTTATATTTTCATTAGAAGTTCAATCAATTTCGATTAGATAGACCTTCTTCAAATATTTCTTTTTTGATAATTGAATTTTCTGTTTTCCATTTTAAGGGTTAAAAAAACAAACCTTCTTGGTTGCTGCTTTTTCTGGCAACTATTCCCAGGTCCGGTTTACCACATTAATTTCGACTTTCCGATGTACCAATTCAATCACCTCTTAAAACTTTTGCTTTTGCTAAAAACCTTCAGGGCTTTATCGTTTTGATTGGAAGCAATTCTTCCTGGTTTTTTTGATATCTCACCCGGTCATCTTTTGCATTCTATTTTGAAAACTGGTAAAAAACTCGGCCAATGTTTCCTCAAAAAAGCAGCAGAAAAATCCTTAAATGTTGGATGGGAATTTCTCTCTCAATTCAAAAACCCCTTCCGTTGCTTCTAAATGCTTCCCGGAATTTTCCGGCAACCCTTCCACTTTTTTATGAACAAAGCTAAAACCCGTTGAATTTTGCTATGCCTTTTTAAACTGATTTTTAAGTTAATCAAATCATCCCAAAAGACAACTACTTCCATAAATCGTGGAAGTCCTTTTAATGCACTCTAACGTAAAGTGTTTTAGACGCAATCTAGGTAAAAAAATAAACTATTTTCTTAAGACTACCAAGATTGCGTTTAAAACATAGTTGGACGGAGCCGGTGAACTGCTATGGGCATTTGTCTTTCATGGATCTTTTCTTGGCGGGAGTTTTCAGGAGGTTCTTTGGTTTCGCTGTTTAAAGCTTCTAGTTTGATTGATGGTTTTGCTGGAAAAAGGCATATTTTTCCCTGGGAAACCTTTTCCCTCCAATCTGTTCTTCATGATGTCAATGAACGTCCCGTTTATAAAGTTTCAGGGGCCTTTTTCTTTTGGTGAAGCAATCCCGAACACCATTTTTCCCCGTTTACAGCAGGGGCAAAGGAAGAAGTCCGGGCCCAGTACCTCTTCAAGTATCTCGTAAGTGGTCAGTCCCTGGTAGAAGGAGATGTACCCTGTCTTTTTCAGCAAGCTGAAGCAGGTTTCCATTTTGGTCCTGCTGTTTGCCGAGGCCATGATCCCGTAGTACCTGATCTTGTAAAATCCAGAAGGGAGGATGTGCTGCATAAACCTCCTTACAAACTCGTGGCAGCTGAGGCTCATGGTCCTGTTCCTGTTGTCCCTGTAGTCCTTCCACCTGAAACTGACCGCTTTCCCATCAGTCCATTGGATCCTGCTGTTGCTGATGGCCACGCGGTGGGTATACCTTCCCAGATAGCTGACCACCTGGTTTGCCCCCCTGAAGGTCTTTTTGATGTAGACATGCCAAAACTTTGCATAGGCTTCCCGCCTGAGAAGCCTTGGGTCGGCAAACAGTTTTGCCTGCTTTTCCGGTATCCTGAGAAGGTTTCCTTCCAACGCCCTGATAAGTTTTTCCATAAATACGCCCCTGTAAATAGCTGACAGTGCCTTCACCGGAACAAAGAACTTTTTATGTGCGACGATCCACTCCTGCCCATCGCTGTCCAGTCCCCCGGCAGGAACAAGCATGTGGATATGTGGATGGTAGGACAGGGACTGTCCCCATGTATGCAGCACCGCCATACAGCCGCTTTCAACCCCCAGAAAAGCGGGGTTCAGGGCAGCCTTTTTCACTGCGGCCGAAGAGGCTTCAAACAGGAGCTTGTAACCATACCGCTGGTTGGTATAAAAAAGCGGCCTGAGAAAGTCCGGGACGGTGAACACTACGTGAAAGTACCTCACCGGCAGCAACCTGCTCCTGAGCTTTTCTACCCATACCTGCTGTTTGATATACTGGCACTTGGGACAATGGCGGTTCCGGCAGCTGTTATAGCTCGTTTTGGTATGGCCACAGCTGTCACATGCCAGGGTATGGGAACCCATTTCAGATGTCCTGCAGGAAATGATGTCCAGATAGGCCTTGTACTGGGCGGTACACGGGCTGTTTCCTGAAAGAAAGGATTCTTTCTGCCCCAGAAGGATATCGGAAAGTTCTACCCCGCTGTTCCTCTTGTTAAGGATATCCATCACAGCTCGTCCAGGGGACTTTTGATCTGTGCCGGATTCAAGTTGGTCACATGCAGGTAAACCGTAGTGGTCCTGAGGGATTTGTGGCCCAACAGCTCCTGGATTAACCTGACATTGGTTCCCTGCTCAAGAAGGTGCGTGGCAAAGGAGTGGCGAAGGGTATGGAAAGAAGCATGCTTTGTTACCCCTGCGCATTCCATGGCTTTTTTTAAAACGCACTGTGCACTCTTTTCACTGTAGGGTTTGCCAGGTGTCCGGCCTTCGAAAAGATAGGTTTTGGGCCGGTAGTACCTGTAGTATTCCCGGAGCCTTTCCAACAGCCCTTTTGGCAGCAGGGTATACCTGTCCTTATATCCCTTTCCTCCCCTTACTTTCAGCTGCATCCTGTCACTGTCGATATCACAGGGCTTCAGGCTGATCACCTCGTTCAGCCTCAGACCGGAGGCGTAGGTGAGGGCCAGCAGGCAATAATGCTTTCTGTTCCTTATGGAGTTCAGTATAAGGGATATCTCCTCTTTCGAAAAAACAGAAGGGAGGAGTTGGGGCCGTCTGGGCCGCTTGATTCTTACCGGATCCCAGCTCCTGCCCAGGACATCTTTGAAAAGTATTTTGAACGCACTGATGGTCTGATTCACCCCTGAAGGGGACATTTTGTTGACTTCGACCTTATGGAAAAGGTATTCCTTTAACTTACCAATACTGATCTGTTCGGGGATCTTTCCAAAATGTTTGGAAACTGCCGATACAAGGCTGATGTAGGTACTGATGGTCCTGGGGGAATAGTTCCTGACCAACATTTCCTCATACATCCGTTGACGAAGACTTTTTTTTCCATGATGTTATTTATTTAATGGTAAAACATGGAGTGAATTTAGGGTAAATCACTGAAAATAAATTGGTTAACTGTTCAAAATCAAATAGCTACCGACGTAGGAGGTTTTGTTCAACTTGTATATATGTAAACCAATGGTATATAAATCCAACAACCTCTCGTTGGCTTGGTATACTTTTGGTCAATATTATTTTACCTAATAAATTCGCGTTCAATTATTTGTATTCCACCTCTAGGATCCATTCGAAAAAACTCATATATACAGAAAACCTTTCCAGTTTTATTCGAAACAATATTTTCTGTTAAGTGGAAAATACTCAATTAAAGTAGAAACTTTTCGAGAACCATGCAAGTGGGATTCGGAATTTAGAATGAAAAATGTTGAATTAGGAATTGGTCTTCCAAAAGTTGGTGGCCTTTAAAGATCCCGGATAATGCATTTTCAAGAATGGCTCCTGGAAAATGCATCATCCAGGTTGAAATGAAATTTAAAAAATTCTACTTACCTCCGTAAGAGGTAAAAAAACGGCATTCTGTGTTTTGGCCTTGGATTGCAGGGAGGAAGCAGATGGAATCCCCTGAAAATGAGATTGCCACACCCATTTCCCGCGCTAAGCCCAGCGCAAAAGGGTTCGCAATGACGTTAGCGATCTTATTACCCTTCTTTTAAACCGAAATCAGTTTACTTAATCTTTAAGGCATTTCCATGGAATTCGATCCCTTCCCATCCGGTTTCCATAAAATTGCGGATATTTTGATGACCGGTACCATTGGGGTCTTCCAATACATCCACACGATAGATTTCTCCAAAAAGGTTTAAGGCTTCTTCTTTGGAAAGGTTATGGAGTTGGGCAAAACTGAAAATCTTACAGGACCCGTTATTTTGGCCGGGTTCATTTATGGTTTTTCCATTGGTAAAGCCGGTAGGGGTGAAGTCATAGTTTTCATCGATATATTCCATCACTTCCTGAAAGGTGATAGTGGCGGGTGCACCTTTGATCTTTTCTAATAATGTCATGGTCGTTTAATTTTTGGCAAAAATAAAAGTTTAAAATTTGAATGGCTTAGGAAGGGAAGGGAATTTCTGGGTTTTAGTTCATCCCAAATATTTGAAAGACATAACTGAGCATGCATGGGCATTAGCGAAAAATTGTTTGCCCTATTGAGATTGCTGGCAGCTAATGCTGGAAGTGGATTTTTGTTCTATTCCCCTGGTGGCGGCTAAAAAGCAGCTACCAGGGGTTATTTTTATTGGATCCGCCGCCCCGGGTCCTTTGGATTGAGTTTTATTTTGCAATAACCTCCGGTTTATCGCATTTGTAAATTTTTCGTTTTTAAGGAAATTTGGTAAACTATCATTGACAGGATGTAGCCTGCGCGTAGGAGTTCCCCTTAGGGAGGAGGGGGTAGCGTGGGAAAGCCGAAACAGAATCTCGTCTTTAAAAAAAAGACTGCCACATCCAGGTTCCTCGGATTCGCAGTGATGTTTCCACTTATTAGTTGGAGGGCGGCACGACAATCTTATCCTTTTAAACGAGATTGCTTCACTCCGTTGCTCTTCGTTCGCAATGACGGAAATGATATTAATTTTTTTTTCAAATTGAACCAGGAATTCCATCAAATTGCCAATTCTTTGGAATACTGATGGATGCTTTCTGTCATGGAGGTGGTGAGCTGGGTCAGTTCCTCATCGGAAATGATGAAGGGTGGCATGGTATAAACCAGCTTTCCAAAAGGCCTTAACCAGATGCCCCGGTCGGTAAATTCTTTTTGAATCTTAACCATATCCACAGGATCTTTCATTTCCACTACACCGATAGCACCTAATACCCTTACTTCTTCCACACTGTCCAGTTCCTCCAGTTGGGGCAAGGTTTGCTTAAAATGATTTTCTATCCTTTGGATATCATTTTGCCAGTTTTTGGATAGCAGCAGTCGAAGGTTGGCTAATGCTACGGCACAGGCCATTGGGTTTCCCATAAAAGTGGGGCCATGCATAAAGACGCCCGGGGAGCCTTCAGAGATCGTCTGGGCCACCTCTGCAGTACAAAAGGTAGCCGCAAAAGACAAATAGCCTCCTGTCAAGGCTTTCCCAACACACATAATGTCCGGAGTGATTTCTGCAAATTCACAGGCAAAGAGCTTTCCTGTCCTGCCAAAACCGGTGGCGATTTCATCGGCGATCAAAAGTATCTCGTATTTATCGCAAAGAGCTTTGACTTCTTTTAAATATTGGGGATGATAAAACCTCATTCCCCCGGCTCCCTGAACGATCGGTTCCAGGATAAAGGCAGCGATTTCATTATGCTGTGCTGCCAATACCTTTTCTATCTCCTCGATTTCTCCAGTGATAAATTCACCGTGGAATTTGGCTTGGGGAGCGGGCAGGAATATTTGCTGGGAAAGGCGGTTGTTAAATATGCGGTGCATGCCCGTTACTGGATCACAAACTGACATATCATGCCAGGTATCTCCATGGTAGCCATTCCGGACAGTGATAAAGCGATTTTTGTGTCCTTTATTCTTGGAATACCAATACTGCAGGGCCATTTTCAAGGCCACTTCCACAGCTACTGATCCGGAATCACTGTAAAATACATGTTCTAATCCCTCAGGAAGGACTTCCAATAAGGCTTTGGTCAGCTCAGCGGCAGGCCTATGGGTGATCCCTCCAAACATTACATGGGACATATTTTCCAACTGGTTTTGGATGGCCTCATTGAGTTCAGGGACATTATAACCATGGATGGTGGACCACCAGCTGGACATGCCGTCAATCAATTTGGTGCCATCTTCAAGCTCCAGAAAAACCCCTTCAGCACTTTTCACCACAAGGTTATCCGTTGGCCTGGAAGCTGAAGTATAAGGATGCCAGATATGTTGATGATCTATATCGAGTATTTCTTGGATATTCATATTGAAGGAAAGTCTAATGCGATTAATTCCTCGAAAAAGGGCCAAGCCTTTTGGCGGGCTAAAGTAGCGAAAGGGGATGGTTTGAACAAAGCAAAGGAGTAAAAAGGGGGGAGATGGGTTTGTAATGGTAGTTTATTAGGGAAAAAGTGATACGTATTTTTTTAAATTATGAATATCCACATATGCCAGTAATCTCAAAATCCCAAAAGTGGTCCACGAATCCGCTCCAGCCGATGAGTTTTACTAATAAATACAAATTATTTTAACCTGAGTGCGACTTAATAGGACGAAAGTATTATAGTTAAGGTGATTGCCTGGTCCTTTTGTGCTTGGACAAGGACGGGAAAAGGACGTGGCAATCTCCTTTTAATGAAAGATTATCACTATCTCCTTTCCTCATTCCAGATTGAAATTTACTGATGACGAATTATATTCTAATTATGGTTTTAAATAAATTTCAACCCCATACTTTTCTACAGGGTAATCAAAAAATAGGAAAACTCTTTCAATCAAAATGAAAAATAACCTGGCTTCAAATTAAGAAACCAGGCTTTTTAAATAATTGAAAATAATTTTTAGAGGAGATTGCCTGCCTACCGCAGGCAGGCTTCTTCCCAGCTCATGGGGAATCGCAAAGACGTAGCGACCATGGTTGGGTCAATTTAAATAAAATTCAAATCTGTATTACAAACCTGCTACTTCTGCTTCACGGTGAATTTTCTTCACTAATCCTTGAAGCACCTTACCCGGGCCGCATTCTACAAAATCGGTGGCGCCATCGGCTACCATATTTTGCACAGATTGGGTCCATTTTACCGGTGCGGTCAACTGGGAAATCAAATTGTTTTTGATGGTTTCCACATCGGTTTCGCCTTTAGTGCTGACATTTTGGTACACGGGGCAAAGCGGGGCTGAAAAATCAGTGGCCTCGATGGCTTTTTGCAATTTTTCCCTGGCCGGCTCCATCAATGGGCTGTGGAAAGCACCACCCACGGGTAGTGGAAGGGCTCTTTTGGCACCGGCTTCTTTCATTTTTTCGCAAGCGATTTCAATTCCTTTGTTGGAACCGGAGATTACCAATTGGCCCGGGCAGTTGTAATTGGCGGCAACCACCACCTCTTCTTTGATATCAGCGCAGATGGCTTCTACCTTTTCATCTTCCAAACCGATAATGGCGGCCATGGTGGAGGGGTTGATTTCGCAGGCTTCCTGCATGGCCAGGGCCCTTTGATAAACCAATTTCAGCCCATCTTCAAAAGAAAGTGCACCTACAGCCACCAAAGCAGAAAGTTCGCCCAAAGAATGGCCGGCAACCATTTCTGGTTTGAAATCCGGGGTGGTCTTAGCCAAAATGACGGAATGTAAAAATACCGCCGGTTGGGTGACCTTGGTCTGCTTGAGTTCCTCAGCTGTACCATTGAAAATAATGTCGGTAATTTTGAAGCCTAAAATTTCATCAGCCTGATCAAAAAGTTTTTTGGCTTCTTCGTTGGTCTCATACAATTCTTTACCCATGCCTGGGAATTGAGCCCCCTGACCGGGGAAAACATAAGCTTTCATATGTCGTTGTTTTTATGGTTTCCAATTACTTCTCAGCCCCATAGGCCAAAAAGTCCCTCAAACCGAGGAATGGAGGTTTATGATTTCAAAATTCTGGGTTCAAATATACCAAAGAACAAGCAGCTTTCTCAAAAATAATAGTGGATAAGGGAAATTAAGTGGTTTTTGAAAGTGGGGGGACCGGATACAAGATATTATGTGAAATGAGGAAGGAGTCAGGAGACTCCAAGCAAAATAGGTCGTAGTCTGGAGACTACGGCCAGCTCCGGGGACAAGACCTGTACTATTCAGCGTTATCTAATTCCCAAACCGACGCGAGCAGGTCTTCCCTTAAGGGAACCGAGGGGTGCGAGCTGGCAGTCTCAGATTTAAAATTTCATACTTCCTCTGCAGTCAAAAACTTCAATTTATCCTCCTCACTCGGCATGCGGCAAGTTTCTCTTTTGCCGAACCATTTGTATCGGTTGCGGGCAATCCAGTCATATATGGGATCCCTTAAAAAAGTGGGAATAATTACAAAGCCATAGAAAAGAGGCCATAGCCCCTTTAATTTTTTAGCAATTTCTAATGCTGCCCGGCTTTTATAATAAACGTTTTCCCCACGGATCAATATGATGGAATCCAAATAATCTTCTTCCACCGAATAATCTTTGAGCAATTTTTTGCTGGCCTCATCCTGTAATGAGGCCAGCTTAAATTGGTTTTGGGGATCCCTTTGGATAATGAAATCTACTGCTGTGTTGCAGAGGTTGCAGACCCCGTCAAATAGGACGATATCGTATTTTTCCTGGATTGGCATTAACGGATAATCTGTATATGGCCTTTCAGTTTTTCTTCTCGGATATTTTCCTCCAGGGTATTGAACATTACGGTTCCAGAGTAGAAATAAGTGCCTGAAGGGAGCTCATTGCCATTTTCATCATGGCCATCCCAACGGATATAAATGTCGTTTTCATTGGAAGTGTTGCTGTTGTATTCATGCACCAAAACACCCCACCGGTTGTATATTTTTATTTCTACCGCTTCCACAAACCTTGGACAACGGGCAAATGGATTGTCAAATGCTTGGAAGGTATCATTGATGCCGTCTCCATTAGGGGTAAAAGCATTGGGAAGTTCGAAATTGGGGCAATTGTCAACGCAGACAATATTGCTGGGTTCACTTTCATTTCCGGAGCGGTCCACAGCAGTGATATAATAACAACCTTTCAGCTCAGTCAGCCCTTCAATAGTGGTAGAGGTATTGAGGGAATTGATAGTAGAAACCAACTCAAAGGAGCCTTCGGTCCCTGTATTGGAGAAATACAGACGGTAACCTCCCAGCTCATCATCACAATCTCCGGTAAAATCAGGTTCCCAACTTAGATCATGGTAGAAACCCTCAAAATTACAGGGTTCATCCATCAATAATTCTTCACAAACTGGACCCTCATAAATCAATACAGGAGGACACGGGAGTCGGTTGTCATCTGGTCTGGCGCAGATGATTTGAGATTTATTTTCCAATGGATAGGTCAATAAATCCACATTATAAGCCCCTTTGGTGACTACATAATAGCAATATTCAGTATCCCTATTTAAGGGAACACCATTATGGCTGCCATCATCAAAGAAAGTAAAACCATCCTGGGTGACATCCACTTCCGCAATCAGTTCAAATACATCGGCATCGTTGGCATCCGGATCAGTTCGGTTACGGTAAACTTCATGGGTGAATTCACTGATGGTATTGTTCCAGGGAACATCATATTCCCAATTCAGCTCTATGGCCTCATTGATAATGGTGGGTTGCAACCAAACAGATGAGGCTACACTGGAGGTGTCAATCCTATCTCCTCCATCAAGTAAAACCACCCGATAATTATAAACCAGGTCATCCGTATTAATGCCGGTATCTGTAAAGATGGTGTCTGCAGTGGTGGTCACTGTAGTTAGGTTTTGATCCCCTGTAAATCCTTCCGCCCTGATCAACTGGTATTCATAGGGGCCGGGGAATTGTTGGGAGTCGATATCATAAGGAGGAGTCCATTTGACCAAAATCTCCCCATTTTCCGTGCTGGTTTCTTCTACCGATACATTGGTAATGATAGGCACATCTACATCGATGGTCACACAGAACTCTTCGGAAACCACACTTTCTCCCGATCTGGGCTGGGGGAATCCAGCCACTAAGCGGTAACAATAAGTGTTGCCAGGAGCCAGTCCCTCCCCACCATTGTCATCAAGGAATTCAAAAGTATCCATATCGGTGGTGCCGATCAATTCGTAGCCACTCCTGATGCCTGTTTCACAGGAATCGGGTTCATAGGCGTTGCTATTGACACTGCGCCATATCTGCATGGTTTCGGCACTATTTCCGCAAGAATAAGGGGCCCAAGAGATTTGAGCTGTCCGTCCAGGCATTTGTTCCACATTTTCGACCAGGGGAGGTGGGCCAATAACTTTGATGTTCCAGGTTTGGATATCCACCAGGGCAGGTCCTGAATCCGGATCATCGGTTATCCTGAGCCTCACCTGATATTCCCTTGCCCTGACGTGTCCGCAGACCGTCTGCCAATTGAAATTAATTATTCCCGGGGTAGACTGAAATTCTGCTTCAGGAGTATAGGTGGCTGGGGAAGAAGATATTTCGATGGGGTCTCCGAAGACTTCTATTTTGATATCATCTCCATCGGGATCCTGCCCCTGGATGATTTCTTCTATTTTTGTTCCGGCTTCCACACAGATATCCGGAGGCATGATCAGCACAGGTCTTCTGTTGTCAGAGTTTTCGATGATGATTTGCATATCCCTGACCACATAACCAATAAGCTGGTACTCCCCATTGATTTTTCGCCATTCTTCGATATGAAAGGCAATATTGTATTGCCCTGCAATGCCGGGGGAATCCCAAATCAAATCACCTGTAACAGGATCCATAGAAATAAAGGGGTCAGGAGACCCATCCTCTTGGTTAAAGCTAAATTCGCTGGAAGCGGGGCTTCGATAATTGTTTACCGGTCTTTGGAATGCTTGCAAGGGAACTACTCCTTGAAATTTATAGGCTAAACTATCCCCATCAGGATCATAAGCTCCTGGGTTATGGATATATCGAGTATTGATCTGCCCATTGTCCACAGGAGGGATGGTCAGCACCGGGGAATTATTGACCCCATAAAATGGGTCAATGGTAATCATGGTCTCAATGTAAAAAGGAGTGTCCACCGAATTATCCATGTTCAGGGTAAGATCATTTCGGTTAAATTCCTGAAACCGGATGGTGTATTGTCCGGGGCCTTGATAGGTGTGGGTGATGACAAAAGTGTTTTTTTCAATTTGATTGCCCAGTGATTCCACTGTGGAAAAATCACTTTCTGTATTCAGTTGCTCTATCCTTCCATCTCCAAAATTGATTTCTCCAGGTCCAAACACAACCGATGATCGGGTATCTGTATATCCCACCACGGTAATCCGGTAGGTGAGGGTTTGTACCGATATCCTTTCTGCGATAATCTCACCAGCCCTAATGTGGGTGGCCAGGACCTCTTGTAAGGCTAAAAGGAAAAGACAACAGGTAAAGAATAGAAAAGATTTGTATCTCATAAGTCCCAAATGTTTTTAAAGATCATCTCCCGGATTACGTAATTACCGAAATCTATCTTAAAAATTACCACAGTATTTTTACTGAATTTGTTTTACGTATTAAAGATGTAATGTTGCTTAACATTATAATATAAACGAATTAAAGTTAAGGAAGTAGATATAATTATAGAAATCCAACCAAAAAAATACACTTTTTGGGTAGAAATTGTCCAAAAAAATAACCCAACTTGGTAAGTGGTTATTATTTAGAACCTTTTAAAATAAGGGGTTTCCTTCTTGATCAATTGCTTACTAAACTTTCCAAATGTAAATTTGGCATCGAAATTTTAACAAAATAAAAACCATATACACTAAAATAAAGCAAAAAATTTATGAGTTGGGTAACCAAAACCTTCAACAGCACTTTGGGTCAAAAGTTGCTGATGTCTCTCACAGGGCTGTTTTTGATCCTCTTCCTGATCGGTCACGTTTCAGGGAACATGTTACTATTAAAAAGTGACGGAGGGCAAGCTTTTAATGAGTATGCCAAGTTTATGACCACCAATACCGGTGTGAAAATTCTAAGTTATATTACGTACCTATCCGTAATCGGTCACGTAATTTATGCCATCATCCTTTCTTCCAAAAACAAAAGCGCAAGACCCGTCAATTACAACACCAACAAGAGCAGTTCAAACAGTACCTGGTCTTCCCGGAATATGGGGGTATTGGGCACCATTATTTTGATATTCTTGGTGATTCACCTTCAGAACTTCTGGTATGAGATGCATTGGGGAGACATCCCAATGGTGAATTATGAAAGCGGAGTGCATAAGGATTTGTTCACGGTTGTTACCGTTTCTTTTTCTGAGTTATGGATTGTAGGATTGTACGTAATCTCCATGATTTTCCTGGGTTTTCACTTGTACCATGGTTTTGCAAGTGCATTCCAGACTTTGGGACTTAACCATAAGAAATATACACCTGCAATCAAGTTTATAGGAAGTGCATTTGCGATTGTGGTTCCTGCTTTGTTTGCTCTTATGCCTATTTTCCTATATATCTCATCCTTGAATTAATAAAAAGTCGATATGATACTTGATTCTAAAATACCAGCAGGTTCATTAGCGGATAAGTGGACAAAACATAAATTTAATATGAAGTTGGTCAACCCGGCCAACAAGAGAAAATATGATGTGATTGTGGTGGGGACCGGATTGGCAGGTGCTTCTGCAGCTGCTTCCCTGGCAGAATTGGGATACAATGTCAAGGCATTTTGCTTTCAGGACAGCCCGAGAAGAGCCCACTCCATTGCAGCACAGGGTGGTATCAATGCCGCCAAAAATTATCAAAACGACGGTGACTCTATCTACCGTTTGTTTTATGATACCATCAAAGGTGGTGATTACCGGTCCAGGGAAGCCAATGTTCACCGATTGGCAGAGGTATCTGTTAATATCATTGACCAATGTGTAGCCCAGGGGGTTCCATTTGCCCGTGAATACGGAGGCTTGTTGGCCAACCGTTCCTTTGGTGGTGCCCAGGTATCCAGGACTTTCTATGCAAGAGGCCAAACAGGACAGCAGTTGTTGTTGGGAGCTTATTCAGCCCTTAGCCGTCAGGTAGCCAATGGTAAAGTGAAACTTTACCCAAGAACTGAAATGATGGATGTAGTAAACATCGATGGCAAGGCAAGAGGAATTGTTACCAGAAACCTGATTACCGGTGCTATTGAATCCCACAGTGCCCACGCAGTATTGCTATGTACCGGAGGATATGGTAACGTATTTTTCCTATCTACCAATGCCATGGGATCTAATGTTACCGCAGCTTGGAGAGCACATAAAAAAGGCGCATACTTTGCCAACCCTTGTTATACTCAGATCCACCCAACCTGTATCCCAGTTTCCGGAGATCATCAGTCCAAATTGACCTTGATGTCTGAATCTCTCAGGAACGATGGTCGTGTATGGGTGCCAAAAACCAAGGAGTTGGCTGAAAAGCTTCGTAAAAAGCAAATCACCCCCCAGGATATCAAAGATGAAGACCGGGATTATTACCTGGAAAGAAGGTATCCTTCATTTGGTAATCTCGTGCCTCGTGACGTGGCTTCCAGAAATGCCAAATATGTATGTGATGAGGGCAGGGGAGTTAATGAAACCGGTGAAGCGGTATTCCTTGACTTTAGAGATGCCATCATCAGGGATGGCGAAGATGTTGTTGAAAGTAAATACGGCAACTTGTTTGACATGTACCATCAGATCACCGGTGAAAACCCTTACAAAACACCGATGAAGATTTATCCTGCTGTTCACTATACTATGGGAGGCCTTTGGGTGGATTATCATTTGATGACTACCGTTCCGGGTCTTTATGCCTTGGGTGAGGCCAACTTCTCTGACCATGGTGCTAACAGATTGGGAGCTTCTGCATTGATGCAAGGCTTGGCAGATGGTTACTTTGTAATCCCTTACACCATCGGTGATTACCTTGCCGGCATGCCTAATGAAAAAATCCCTGAAGATCACGAAGAATTTAAGAAAGCAGAAAAAGAAGTTAAGGATAAAATCCAAAAGCTGCTTAGCATCAATGGTAAGAAAACCGTAGATGATTTCCATAAAAGATTGGGTAAGATCATGTGGAACAATTGCGGCATGGCTAGGACCAAAGAAGGATTGGAAGAAGCAATTGGCAAAATCCAGGAGCTTAGAAAAGAGTTTTGGGAAGATGTCAAAGTATTGGGTACGGGAGACGAACTTAACCTTTCCCTGGAAAAAGCACACCGGGTGGCTGATTTCCTTGAGTTGGGTGAGTTAATGGTAAGAGATGCCCTGCACAGGAACGAATCCTGTGGTGGTCACTTCCGTGAAGAATACCAAACCGAAGAAGGGGAAGCCCTTCGGGATGATGAGAATTTTGCTTATGTGGGTGCCTGGAAATACCAGGGAGAAGACGTAGAACAAGAGCTTAACAAGGAACCACTCGAGTTTGAAAACGTGAAGTTGACCCAACGAAGCTACAAGTAATCATTTGACAACCAAAAATTCATAATTATTATGAACTTAACTTTAAAAGTTTGGAGACAAAAAAACAGCTCAGACAAGGGCGGTTTTGCAACATATAATCTATCCAATATTTCATCTGACATGTCCTTTTTGGAAATGTTGGATGTACTGAATGAGGAGCTTTCCGAAAAAGGAGAGGATCCAGTTCACTTTGACCATGACTGTAGAGAAGGAATCTGCGGTATGTGTTCACTTTATATCAATGGCAAGGCTCATGGTCCTGAACAGACCACTACCTGTCAGTTGCATATGAGATCTTTCAATGATGGGGATACCATTGTCATCGAACCTTGGAGAGCCAAGGCTTTCCCTGTAGTGAAAGACTTGGTGGTTGACCGCGGTTCTTTTGATAGAATCATTCAGGCTGGTGGATATGTATCTGTCAACACTGGAGGTGTCCCTGATGCCAATGAGATTCCAATTCCAAAGAAAATTGCCGATGAGGCTTTTGATGCGGCAACTTGTATTGGTTGTGGTGCCTGTGTAGCGGCATGTAAAAATGCTTCTGCAATGCTATTTACCTCCGCAAAAATTTCTCAATTGGCCATGTTGCCTCAAGGAAAAGTAGAGAGAAAAGAAAGAGCAGAAAAAATGATTGCCCAAATGGACGAAGAAGGATTTGGTGCTTGTACCAACACTGGGGCTTGCTCCATCGAATGTCCAAAAGGTATCAGTTTGACCAATATTGCCCGTATGAACCGGGAATACTTCTCCGCAATTGCCACCAGTGAGAATGTATAATGAATAATCTATTTAAATAGTATATTCAAAAAAGCCGGACATCCGGCTTTTTTTTTGGCCTTTCTCCAAGAGCAGGGGTGATTAATCCATTGTCCTCAACTTTGACTTGATTCCTTCAATTATCAAGAAAATAACGGTTTTATAGATTGCATTTCAGGAAAGCCTAAAAATTGATTGGCGTATAAACGGGGTTCCAATTAATATATACAGCAGAATTGCGTCAAATCAGTTTTTATTTTGATTTTTTGAATAATTATTAAGGTTTTTCTAGTCTAATTCATGAAATTAGGAAAAGAAGAAAGGAAAAAAAGTAAGTTCAAATAACAAATTCCCTTTTGCCCTGTTTCCATTTTGAATAGGGGCAATGACTTTATTTTCTATTCCTTTTTTCCTTTTTTGACGGCCCCAAAGCCTGAAGTTGAACAGAAATGCAGACTCCATGGAGACAATAGATCTGATTATTTTTGTGGTATACATGATCCTTATGCTTGGCGTAGGATTTTATTTTATGCGGAGCAATAAAGGGCAAGATGACTATTTTGTAGGGGGGAGGAGCATGGGGAGTTGGCATATAGGCTTGTCAGTGGTGGCTACCGATGTGGGTGGTGGCTTTTCTATTGGACTGGGAGGCCTTGGTTTTGCAATGGGGCTTTCTGGAAGTTGGATGTTATTTACGGGACTTTTGGGTGCTTGGCTGGCAGGTGTTTTTCTGATTCCAAAAGTAAAACAAAATCCAGCTTTTGCCAAGTTTTATACTTTCCCCCAGATATTCAAATATTTGTTTAACAGGAATGTGGCCATTGTAGCAGCCATCATATCTTTTGTCGGTTATTTAGGCTTTACTTCTTCTCAGCTTTTGGCGGGAGCAAAATTAGCTGCGGGAACTTTTAGAGGACTGGATATCAACCTGGCCCTTCTGATTATGGGTGTTATTGCTGTGGTTTATACCGTACTGGGTGGTTTGAAAGCAGTAATCTATACTGACACCGTACAATGGATTATTTTACTAATGGGATTTATTTTTATTGGTCTTCCCGTGTCCTATTTTTATGTGGGAGGCTGGAAAGAGATCAGTGAAACGCTGCCTGATAAATATTTTTCCCTGGCCAATTTGACCTGGCAGGATCTGGCCAACTGGGGGATTACCATTTTGCCTATTTGGTTTGTGGGGATGACTTTATACCAAAGGATTTTTGCCAGCAGAGATGTCAAGTCTGCCCAAAAAGCCTGGTATATTGCTGGAGTTTTTGAGTGGCCCATCATGGCTTTTATGGGCGTTTCCCTAGGGGTATTGGCCAGGGTGGCATTTGAGCAGGATATGATTGCAGTGGCCAAGGAAAATTTGGATCCGGAAATGGGGCTTCCTATTTTATTAAGGACGGTTTTGCCTCCTGGAATTATGGGATTGATGATGTCTGCCTATTTTTCGGCTGTATTATCTACCGCTGATTCCTGCTTAATGGCGGCTTCTGGAAATATCACCACAGACTTGTGCGGGAGATGGCTTAATAAGAAAAAAGATTGGGTCAGCATGAGGATAGGTCAGCTGTTTACCCTGCTCATCGGGACTGGGGCACTGATCATTGCCATACAAATGACCAATGTTTTAGAACTGATGCTGTACTCTTATGCCTTTATGGTATCGGGACTACTGGTTCCTATATTGGCCGGATTATTTTGGGACATTAGAAACCCTATGGCAGCTATGGCTTCCATGATCGTAGGAGGAGGGGTGACTGCCGGTCTATCCATTTGGGGAGTCACTTTGCCCCTTAAGTTGGACCCTAATTTTTTTGGTGTATTTGCCTCCTTACTGGTATTTGTGTTGATCTATAAAGTTATGAAATTGACAAAAAGCAATTAATTATTAATCAATAAATCTAGCTTATGTTACAAATAGAAACTTTAATACCCTCTGATAATCCTAGCTTGGAACAAAAAAAAGAGATTGCAGATTTCTTATATGAACATTTGGATCAATATGGTGATCCACATGAACATATCATGAACTGCCTTGATTATGCCCTGGGGAAATCCGAAGAAAAGGGAGGATTCACCGTTGCAGGCCGAGAGGATGGTGTAATTGTAGGGGCAGTCATCATAAATAAGACCGGAATGTCTGGGTATATTCCTGAAAATATATTAGTTTATATCGCCGTAGATGGAAGCCAACGCGGAAAGGGTGTTGGCCGTAAGTTAATGAATAAGGCCATAGATATGGCAGAGGGCGATGTGGCGCTTCACGTAGAGCCCGACAACCCGGCAAGATTTCTATACGAAAAACTAGGGTTTACCAATAAATACCTGGAAATGAGACTTAAAAAATAAGATGGCTTTTTTGAACCTAAATCGAAACAACCTTAGATATAATTATGAATTTCTAAAAGGCAAATTCAAGGAAAACAAAGTAGGATGGGGCGTGGTTTCCAAAGTGCTTTGTGGGAATGAAATTTACTTAAGGGAGTTGATTAACATGGGGGTGGATGAAATCCATGATTCCAGGATCAGTAATTTGGCTAAGGTCAAAAAAATCAAGCCTGAAATCAAAACGGTTTATATCAAACCACCTTCCAAACGGAATTTGGCAGATGTAGTCAAATACGCAGATGTCAGCCTCAATAGTGAATTTAACACCATTAAATGGATCAGTGAGGAGGCTACCAAGCAGGATAAGGTCCACAAAATCATTATTATGGTGGAAACAGGTGACCTAAGAGAAGGGGTAATGGGAGATCACCTCGTGGATTTCTATGCCAGCGTTTTTAGGCTTCCCCATGTGGAAGTAATTGGTTTGGGAACCAATCTCAACTGTTTAAATGGGGTGATGCCATCCACTGATAAACTGATCCAACTTTGCCTTTACAAGCAAATTATCGAATTGAAGTTCAATAAGAAAATACCTTTGGTTTCTGCGGGTACTTCTGTGACCATTCCGTTGATGTTAAACAAACAACTGCCCAAAGGCGTCAACCATTTCCGGGTAGGGGAAACGTTATATTTTGGCAATAATCTCTTTGAGGACAAGCCTATAGAGGGGATGCGTCAAAATGTGCTTGAGCTTTGCACGGAAATTATTGAAATGCAGGAAAAACCAGTTTTGCCTATGGGGAATTTGGCAACAAATGTCCAAGGGGAAATGGTGGAAATTGATGAAAGCCTTTATGGTCAGTCATCTTTTAGGGCCCTATTGGACATTGGCCTGTTGGATGTGGATCCCAAATACCTGATTCCAAAAAATGGAGAGTTTGAAATCATAGGAGCCAGTTCGGATATGATAGTCCTTGACCTTGGAAAAAACCCGAAAAACTACAAAGTAGGTGACTTGATCAGGTTCAAACTCAAGTATATGGGTGGCTTGGCTATCCTTAATTCCAATTATATTGAAAAGCGGGTGGTATAATCATTATTAGAATTTTACCTAAAAAAAGGAGGTTCGATTGCGAACCTCCTTTTTTTTTTTGGATTTTGGCATGGAATTCGTTTATACATAGGCGAACCAACTATCATATTACTATGAAAAAGTTAATTTTTGCATTTACCGCATTAACATTATTTGCTGTCAACGCAAATGCTCAGATGAGGACTCCTGCAAGTGAGCAAGTTAGTACTTTTGGTATCCGAGGTGGTGCCAACTTCTTCAACTGGGGAGGGGATGATGGATCCAATAATGACTATACAAACAGGGCCGGTTTCCATGCCGGGATTTATGGTAATATGTTTGTTACTGATGGATTTGCCATCGAGCCGGGTGCCTATTATTCAGTAAAAGGAACCGCAGCTGACAATTTTACCGAATCCAGAACTATTCTCAATTATGTGGATGTTCCCATATTGCTTCGTTTTTATGCAACAGATGGGTTAAACCTCTTTGCAGGTCCTCAAGGATCTATTTTGCTGGAATCTAAAATGGAAGGGGAAGCTTTCGGTTCCACCTTTGAATGGGAAAGGGATGATATCAATGACCTTGACGCAGGATTGGTCTTTGGTATAGGTTATAACCTACCCATTGGTTTGAATGTCCAAGGAAGTTATGACCTTGGTTTGACTCCTGTTTTTAAGGATTCTGATGCCAATGTGTACAATAGAGGTTTCAAAGTATCCCTGGGATACAGCTTCCCTAATTAATTCATTTCATAATGAAAGCCCTGGTAAAACAGGGCTTTTACTTTTACAAATTAATTTGTTATGAAAAAAGGAATCCTATTTATATTATGCTTTGTCCTTGCTTTGGCTTATCAAAATGCAAGTGCACAAACAGGAATCAGGGCAGGATGGAATTATCCGGATGTCCAGGGAGTGGAAGCCGGGGCCAATATGGGTTTTCATGCTGGTGTTTATTCGAAACTGAATATGTTGGGCATTGTGGCAATTGAGCCTGGGGTGCAATATTCCCAGAAAGGCTGCAAACCGGAAAATATTGGATCTTCTCCTAAAGACCGGCTCCATTATATAGATTTTCCTGTATTGGTAAGGGTAGGAATTTTTCCAATGATTAACCTTTTTGCCGGACCCCAAGCTTCCTTTTTGGTGGCAAGAAAGTATGAAGGAAGTACTGATTTTTCCACCATTGGAGAAATGAAGAACTATGAACTCGGAGGGGTGGCCGGAATTGGTGTCAACCTTCCATTAGGGTTTAATGTGCAGGGAAGCTATGATTTTGGATTGACCAGTATTAACTATGATGGGAAGACCACCCAGAATAGTGTAATCAAAGTTTCTCTTGGTAAGAGCTTTTAGGAAATTTCAGTTGAAAGGGAAATATCTACCCGTAGAGTGATTTTACAACTAATGAGGGCTTCTTGTTAATTAGCTAAATCACTGACTCTTAATAAACAGGGTTGCGAAAAAATAACTCAAAAACCCCGAAAATCGTCCAAAAGGGCTTTTTCCGGGGTTTTCTTTTTCGTATTTTTTGTTTGCAGACAAAAATACTATGAAAGATACCATACAGCTCCCTATTTTCAAAGACTTTGACGGATACTCTCCAAAGTATCACTTTTTCAAGAATTCCTTGCTTGGCCAGATCCATGACAGCCTGCCATGGGAAAAGCTTTCGAGCCTTGTTCCTGAAAAGCTGCAGGGGCCTGGTGCCCCAAGGTGGTTCGGTGCCAAGGGCATGTTTGCCCTGATGTTTTTGAAAGCCTACCTGAATACCTCAGACCGCCAATTGATAGAGCGTTTCAATACCGACTGGAGCCTTCAGTATTTCTGCGGGAAAGTATTGGCAGCAGACCAACAGATCCGGGACCTTACCATTATGACACGGATCAGGGCCTACATCGAGGAACATTGCCACTGGGAACAGATCCAAGAGGTACTAATGGATCACTGGAAACAGGATGTGGACAACAGCCACGTCTTATTAATGGATGCCACCTGTTATGAAAGTTATGTCCGTTTCCCCACCGACCCCAAACTACTCTGGGAATGCTGCCAGTGGGTGTTTGAAAAGCAACTGTTCAAAAAATGTAAACAATTGGGCATAAAAAGGCCCCGGTCAAAATACAGGGAGCAGAAGGCCAAACAGCTTGGCTACTTCCGTAAAAGACGCAAATCCTTTAAGGAAACCCTCAAAAGGAAAAAATCCCTGGTCTTCCTGTTGGAAAAAGGACTTGGCCAGTTACAAGAGATCCTAGACTTTTATCAAGGGGCGGGGCTTAAACCAAATGACTTTGCCTGTCTGAAGACCATCAAAAAAGTCTTGGTCCAGCAGCAGTTTTTGTTGGAAAATCCTCCCTCCGAACTTAAGGACCGCATCGTTTCCCTCCATAAACCTTATCTCCGGCCGATCGTCCGGGGAAAGGAAAACAAACCTGTGGAGTTCGGTATGAAAGCCCATATCCTTCAGACAGGCGGGCTATCATTTATCGATAAACTGGACTTCAACAACTTCAATGAATGTACCCGGTTGAAAATATCCACGGTAAAACATACCCGGATTTTCGGACAGACTTCCCAGCTGGGTGCCGACCGGATTTATGCCACCAATGCCAACAGAAAGTATTGTACCTCCAAAGACATATTCACCGGCTTCCCCAAAAAAGGCCCCAAACCGCACAACAAAGCCGAAAAGATTCTGAGTGCTGAAGTCTCCAAACAAAGGGCAACGGCAATGGAAGGGGCTTTCGGCAACCATAAAAACCACTATGGACTGGTTAAAATACGAGTAAAGGGAGATAAAAGGGAAAAGCTGGCCGTGCTGTTCGGCATTATGGCAGCCAACGCCGTAGCAGTTGCCAAACGAAGAAACCAACAGGAATCCCCGCCCATCAACAAAGCTGCTTGACAAAAACTACCGCCGGAAAGAAGGATTACAGGACAGGTGTGTCCAATTGTCAAAACCACCCCAAAAATCAACCCCTTCAATTCAGTAATTGTACTTTTCCTTACACAAATTGTACTCTGAATTTTACTTCAAAGTACCCTAAAAACAAATTAACCTTTTAGTTAAGTCACTAAAAGGTTAATTATGTCTATTTCCCAAAGAGGCCTAATGATAATTATTATTAACCACGGGTTTCGCTCGTGGTTTTTTTTAGCCTTTTCTGCTTTCTCTTTTCCTTTTTTTCCGTTTTTTAAGGTGAATAGGCTACTTTCCATCATTCCATTGTCAAATAGAAAGGTTGATTAAATCTTCCTTGGCCCCCTCGCTCAAGGTGAAGCCTGAGACTACACCTTTATATTCTGGCAATTTGCAATTCAGATGGAAGGGAATGAGGTGAAGTAATCTATCCCAATAAATTATGTCGAAAAGGGCTTTTTAATGGTATTTGGGTTAGAGGATAGCAAGCTGTAATGATAGAACGGTTAAGATGCTAGCTAAAACCGGTTAAGGATTCATTTAAACGCATTTATAAAATTTAATAAATGGGTGTAAACCTTTGAGGAAACCCAAATCTATCCTTTGCTTTAATTAATGGTCTTTCAGGATGCTTTTTTGTAAATTATGTCCTTTACCCAATATTCCCAAAACCCATGGAAAGACGCCAATTTATACAATCTGCCCTTTTTGCTACCTCTGCTTTGACCTTGCCCGTATTTTCTTATGGGAAAACTTTTGGGAGGATCCAGCGAAAATTGGGTGTAGCACTGGTTGGTTTGGGGAGTTATAGTACTTACCAACTAGCACCTGCCCTGGAAATGACCAAGCATTGTTATTTGGCAGGGATTGTAACAGGTACTCCTTCCAAAGCTCAAGTTTGGCAAAAAAAATATGGTATCCCGGATGCAAATATTTATAACTATGAAAATTTTAAAAATATAGCTGACAATCCGGATATCGATGTAGTTTATGTTGTCCTGCCCAACAGCATGCATGCAGAATTTTCTGTTAAAGCTGCCTATGCAGGAAAGCATGTTTGGTGCGAAAAGCCGATGGCCTTAAATGTCCAGGAATGCGAAGAAATTATAGAAGCCTGTGCACTAAACAGGGTAAAGTTATGCATTGGTTACCGCATGCAGCATGAACCCAATACCCGTCAAATCAGGGAATTTGTCAGGAATGATAATTATGGAAGCTTGCAGGTGATCGATGCATCTGCAGGGTATTTTGACGGGAGAAGTGGTCACTGGAGATTGGATAAAAGTATGGGAGGGGGAGCTATGTATGATATGGGAGTTTATCCCATAAATAATGCCCGCTTTATCAGTGGACAGGAGCCTGTTTCTGTGATGGCTTATAAAAGTGCATTTAGGCCCAATAAATTTCATGAGGTGGATGAAACGATGAATTTTATTTTGGAATTTCCCAATGGATTGATGGCCAACTGTGCCACTAGTTTGGGGATTAATTATAACCGTTTTTTCCTTACCTGTTCCAGGGGACATATTCGTTTGGAGCCATTTCAATTTTATCGTGGACTCAAAGGTTCTACAAGTGATGGGGTGCAATTCAGGGATCAAGTACAAAGCCAACAAGCTTTCCAAATGGACCATGATGCAATGGCCATTTTAGAAAATAGGCCGGTCATGGTGCCAGGTGAGGAGGGATTAAAAGATATAAAAGTAGTGGAAGCAGCCTTTCAATCCGCCGAGAAAGGCATCAGAGTGAAGATTTAAATAAAAACAGGGATGAATGGTTTGCATCCCTGAAATGTTATGGATCATAAGATATATTTGGGTTAGCTAAAACTGGGTTTAATGATAAATGGTTTAGTCGGTTATTTGGGTATCCTTTTTTTAAAATTTGACCTTTTTGGTTTAATAACCTTTTTCTTTTTAATAATGGATGAAGGTTCAGCTATCATCCAAAGATCAATCTTTCCCAAATCAAGGTTTAACCCGTTTCCCAATAACTAAAATTTCAAGTCACTCCCTTAATTATGGCCTGGACATTTTCCATATCATATTTTGGGGTACCCCCTTGATTGGTGGCCACAAAGGCTCCCAATGCGCAAGCAAAATCCAAAATTTCATTGGGTTGTGCACCTTGAAGGTATTTGTAAACAAAACCGCTAAGAAAGGCATCCCCCGACCCTACTGTATCGGTAACTTTGACTTTAAAGCCAGGGTGCTGGTAACTTTTTTCCCCATCATATATTAGGGCTCCTTGAGCTCCACGGGTGATACAAACCATTTTCAGGTCATATCTTTCGGTGAGCTTTTTAACTGCCTCTTCCCAATCTGGTGAAATGCCCTCAAATTCCGCTAAAATTTCCAATTCTTCCTCATTGATTTTTAGGACATCAGTTTTGTCCAGCAATTGTTTTAAAACTCCAAAATCATAATGGGGAGCTCTTAAATTAATATCCAGAATTTTAAGGGCAGTCGTTTCCAACAACCGTAATAGGGTGGACCTGCTTTCATCACTTCTGGCCGCAAGGCTTCCAAAAACAAAAGCATCAGCCTTTTCTACCAGGGTTTGAACGGCCGTATTCCAACGGATAAAATCCCAGGCAACAGGTTTCATGATTTCATATTTGACATTTTCCCTGTCACTATCATCGACCAGAACCTTCCCCGTGGGTTTGTCGGTAAGTTCTTGGATATAGGTGGTGTTCAGGGATTTTTTTGCTACAAATTGTAATAGATCTTTGCCTAAAATATCTTCTCCTACCGCAGAAATAAAGTTGGTTTCCAATCCAAGGAACTGGGCGTGCAGGGCAACATTCATGGGAGCCCCCCCGGGTAAATTTTTATCCGAAAAGCAATCCCACAACATTTCTCCGAAAATGACTACTTTCTTTTTCATATTATCCATGTGTTTTGATCAAGTCTTGTTGAATTTCTTCCAGGGACTTTCC
Organism: Echinicola jeungdonensis; assembly: GCF_030409905.1. Classification (NCBI taxonomy): domain Bacteria; kingdom Pseudomonadati; phylum Bacteroidota; class Cytophagia; order Cytophagales; family Cyclobacteriaceae; genus Echinicola; species Echinicola jeungdonensis. The sequence goes on along the minus strand of NZ_JAUFQT010000001.1, from coordinate 284,150 downwards.
TTTGGTTTCAGGCATTTTGGTGGCTACCCATATCAATTGAAGTATCATCATGACAGCAAAGAATGAAAAGATGCTTCCAGGTCCAAATTCATTAGCAAAGAAGGGGAAGATATTGGCAATCACTGCGGCCAAAATCCAGTGGGTAAAACAGCCCAAAGATTGTCCGTAAGCCCTTATTTCATTGGGGAATACTTCTGCAATGAAAACCCAGATCACGCTACCCTGTCCAATGGCATGGGAGGCAATGAACATAAAGACAAAAAGAGGCAATAATTCAGCACCAATTTGCCCTCCAAAAAAGGAATAAGCAATCAATCCCAGGGAAAGAATATACTCAAAAGAACCGATATACATCAATTTTTTCCTTCCAATCCGGTCTATAAGGTACAGTCCCATCATGGTGGCCACCATATTAACGGCTCCAATGCCGATGGTAGACAAAAGGGCATTTTCTGAGGCAATACCTGCCATTTCAAAGATCCTTGGGGCAAAATAAATGATGGCATTGATACCTGAAAGCTGGTTGAACATGGCAATCAAAATGGCCAACCAGGTCATTTTCATATGTTTCCCATGGAATAAGGTGCCAAAACCCACTTTGTCTTTTTCCCTTTCCCTTTCCTCAATAGCCAAACGGATGGCTTCGGTTACTCCTTCGGGATCTGTTTTGGTCAGGATTTTACGGGCTTCTTCCACGTTGTTTTGATGGGCGATAAGCCAACGGGGGCTTTTGGGAACTTTGGCAATCAAAATTGAATATATTAATGCAGGGATAGCTTCTACCCCAAGCATCCATCTCCAGCTTTCAGGTAGGTTGGCCGTTTCTATCAAATAATTGGAAAAGTACGCTACCAGGATTCCAAAGACGATATTAAACTGGAAGAGGGCGACCAGTACACCCCTGTTTTTGGCGGGGGCAATTTCGCTGATATACATGGGGGCCACTACCGAGGAGGCACCTACACCTAAGCCGCCAATAAACCTGAAAATCATAAAGATGATCACATCAGGGGCCAGGGCTGACCCCAGGGCGGAAACCAGGTATAATATCCCAATCCAGAGAAGGGAAATTTTTCTTCCGTATTTGTCGGCGGGAATTCCCCCAAATAGGGCACCGATAACCGTCCCGTATAGGGCAATGGCTACAGCCATACCATGGGTCCAGTCACTGAGCTGCCAATTGGTTTGGATAAATCTTTCTGCACCGGAAATTACCGCCGTGTCAAATCCGAACAAAAAACCTCCCAAAGCAGCGACAATGGAAAGAAAGATAACGTACTTTTTACTTTTCATATCAGGTTATTTAGGGGCCAACTTTATAAAGCTAACCAGAAGAACTGTGATTTGAAATTTTATTTTGCTTCATTATTGAGCCCAAATGGACTCCAGATAATGTACCTTGTTTTGGGAACCAAACCCTTCCAAGTCCACTTTTGTCAGAGAATTTCCCGGGAAAATGATGGCTGTCATCACCCTTTCCCCATTATTGAAAAAGAATTCAACAGAGGAACGATCCACATAAACACTAAGGTCAGTGATTTGAATTCCATCAATTGGGGCTGTTTGAACCTTTCCAAAACCCTCATAAAAGCTTAAATCACCGGACTTACTTCTGTCCAATACAATTTGATCTTCTTCAATTCGAAGGACTACCTGATCCCCCTTTGCATTGCTGAGAGTCAGTGATGCTGTTTGCCCGGCTTCTTTACCAAGTTCCAATTCGTATAGCTTATGGGATAATTCCACAGAGTTGCTCTCTATATTTTCTGAGGTAGTCCTTAAGTTCTGCAGCTCCTGAACGGGACGGGAAGCCATCAACATTTCACCATTATTTTCAAATAGTTCCAATTTCCGGGGAAGGGTCATAGCAGATCTCCATTCGTAAGTGGGCACTATTGTGGCATAGTCCCAGTTGCTCATCCAACCGATAAATAACCTTCTTCCATCTTCCTCAGGTATGTTGGACCAGGTTACCCCTGCATAATTGTCCGTTCCATAATCTATCCATTTGATTTCCTGGCCATCCGCTGTATAAGAGGACCCGTCAAAATTTCCAATAAAATACTGGGTGGCTGATCCTCCATTGGGACCTCCTGGGTTGATGCTGACGATCAAAACCCATTTTTCCTCTCCACTGGGTGTTTTTAGGGCAAAGAGGTCAGGGCATTCCCAAACTCCCCCATAACTTGCCCAATCCGGGTTAAAATCACTTTCATGGGACCAGTTGATCAGGTCAGGGGAGGAGTAGAAGCTGATTTTGTCTTTGACCGCTAAGGTCATGATCCATTTTCCTTCCCCTTCTCCGGTTTCAAACCAACTCACTTTGGGGTCCCTGAAATCAGGAATCCCGGGATTATCTAAGACAGGATTTCCTTCAAATTTTGACCAGGTTCTTCCTTTATCATTACTATAGGCGATCCCTTGTGTTTGACCAATGGTTTCATGGTCGTAGGTGAAGATGGCGACCATTGGCCCTTTTCCTTCTTCACCTAAACCACTTGTGTTGTTATGGTCAATTACGGCACTTCCCGAGAATATGGTGCCCAGGCTATCTGGGTAAAGGGCTATGGGAAGGTGTTCCCAATTAACCATATCGGTAGACACGGCATGGCCCCAGTGCATGGGCCCCCAAACATTGCTGTCCGGATAATGCTGGTAGAATAAATGATACTCCCCATCCAGGTAAACCATTCCGTTGGGATCGTTCATCCATTGGGATGGAGGGGTAAAATGGTATTGGGGACGGAATTTTTCAGAAAAGGGTGCAGGGGAAATTTCTTCCATGCTTTCATTTTTCTTTTCCTGTGCACATGCAAATTGAAGGAGGAAAAAAAAAGGCAAAATGATTTGGGTAAATTTTTTCATGATTATTTTAGGTTAAGGGCATCCACCTGCCTTGCCAACTGGTTAAATAAAGGTTAATAGGTTTTGATAATAATTTGGCAAGAGCAAGGGAGCCCATATTTATTTTTTTGTAATAATTTAAGGGTATAATTGTTAATTTAGATGGAATTAAATGGTTTTGTTTTATTCATAATTTATAATTTAATTTTTTATAGGTTTATCGACATGCCATCTTTTTTGTAGTTTTTCCAGGCTTAGGCCTTTGGTTTCAGGCATGATGAAGATCACAAATAGGAGTTGCAGCACCATAAAGCCATTAAAAATCATAAATATTTGCCAAGGTGCCAGGTTTTCGATCAGCACCGCCCCAAACAGGGTGATCAATGCGGCCATGCTCCAATGCACCCCAGAACCAAATGATTGTCCCAAAGCCCTAACTTTGGTGGGAAATATTTCAGAAATAAATACCCAAATCACAGCTCCTTGGCCAATCCCGTGGGAGGCAATAAATAGGAGGATAGACATCAGCTTATACATAGGATTGATATCGGTATAGAACCCAAAAGAAATCAGGCTTAAACTGAATATATAACCCAGAGATCCGATTAGCATTAATTGTTTCCTTCCCACAAGATCTATAAGGTACATGCCCAGAAGTGTACATACCAAGTTGGTGAATCCGATAAATACTGTCCCCAATAAGGATTCCTTGGTGATGAAGCCTGCTTTTTCTATTATTTCAGGGGCATAATATAGGATGAAGTTAATCCCTGAAAGTTGGTTGAAAATGGCTATGAGAAAGGCCAAAATCAAGGCAAACTGATTTTGCTGTGAAAACAATCGCATGGTTGCTGATTCAAACTGATCCTTTTGAATGGAGGTCAGGATATGGTTGGCTTCAGTTTCTGAATACAACCTTTTAAGGATCTTATGTGCTGCTTCATCCTTGTGTTGATAAAGTACCAGCCAGCGGGGGCTTTTAGGGATATTTAGGATCAGACCTAAATAAATCAGTGCGGGGACCACTTCCGCTCCCAACATCCATCGCCAATCATTATTTCCCCCAAACCCTTGGAGAAAATAATTGGAGGTATAGGCAGCGAGGATGCCAATGACAATATTGATTTGGAATAAAATGACAGTTTTACCCCGGTGGTGGTTTTGGGATATTTCAGAAAGGTAAGTGGGAGCAGCAATGGAGGAAGCTCCAATAGCCAGTCCGCCAATAAAACGATAAAAAGAAAATACATAAGGGTCTGTGGCCAAAGCGGTACCCAAAGCTGAAATTAAAAATAGGACCCCAATCCAAAATAAAGTGTTTTTTCTTCCAAATCGGTTACAGGGAATTCCACCAAAAATGGCGCCCAAAACAGTTCCCCAAAGGGCTACGGACATAATAACGAAACCATGAAACCATTCGGAAGTTCCCCAAAGATTTTTCAATGGCAGATTGGCACCAGAGATGACCACGGTGTCAAACCCAAAAAGAAACCCGGATAGGGAAACGATTAGAGGGTAATATAAGGTTACTTTGTTCATGGTTTATTGTTGACTCTAAACTAGGAGGAATTGGACCCAATATTTTTTAATACTGTATCAAAGTCTTTTAAATTCTGTGCATATCCATTTTACCCGACTAATTTGGCTCCAAGAGCCTTGTACAATCGTTTTCCTTAGTTTTTTTGAGTTTGAATACCTTACGAAATTGTGTCCGGTATTCAATTTTGTGTCTTTTTCCATCTAAGATAAACTTTGGTTGAATTCCATATATTGATTCTATAGTTTTTGGAAAACCGGAAGTAGTTATCAAGGAGGGAAGTTATTAAAATGAAGTTTTATTAGATGGGCATGAGGTTTATGAAAAGAGGAAAAAAGCACGGACCTTAAGTCCGTGCATTTCCTTTAAAAACACTCTAATTAACCCAATTATATATATTAGTAACCTGGGTTTTGAACATATAACCCACCGGTAAAGTCAATCTCTCTTTGGGGGATAGGATAATACTCATCCCTGCCTGCGGTAAATTCTGCGGTGGATAAGAAGTCCCTTTTGGTTTTTTCATCATCCAGATAAGCATTGAGCACCTCTTCGGCTTCACCCCATCTCACCAGGTCAAAGAATCGGTGGCCTTCCATTGCAAATTCCAACCTTCTTTCAAACTTGAGCGCTTTCCAGGCAAATTCCTTGTTGGGGAAAGAAGCATATGGTTCCACATTATAGACATCTGTAGCTCCTGCAGCCAATGGTCTTTGTGTACTTGCCGCGGCACGTGCTCTGATTTGGTTGATTATAGGTAGTGCCTCATCCCAGCGGTCCAACTGTATCAAAGCTTCCGCTTTGAAAAGGAGTACATCGGCATAACGGATGAAATCCACATTTTTGGAGGTTCCGATAAAGGGACCTTCTTTTACATAGCAGGAACAGTCAGGGGCTTGTTGTTCTTTCATATTTCCGAAATATCCATAAACTCCGGGGTCCCTTGCCCAACTGAAGTTATAGATCATGTCTCCTTCTTCATTGACTGTTGTTCTGTATTTGAAAGGTCTGCCAGGAATTCCAACAGTATGGTCAATTCTAGGATCTACGGTTACACCTGAAAGTTCTGGAGTAGTTCCATCGGGTTCAACGGTATTGAAGATATCCGAATCATTAAAGGTGTCCAACTGAGGAAGGCCGTTAGCATCAGTTTTGAATGCATTGACCATGTTTTGGCTGGCCAGGTGGAACCCACAGCAGCCATAAAGCCCTGTTCCATGAGGGGAGTTTAAGCCTGTGACGAAGCTTACCCGGCTGACAATCGTCCCGTCATTGATGGAAAATTGCACGGCCCAAATAGATTCAGGACCATTGTCAAAACCATCCAGGAAGTTGTTACCAAAGTCCGGTTCCAAACTTCCGGTTACTTCATCTGCATAGGTGATTACCTCTTCCAACCTGGAAGCATTGATGTTGACCACTTGGTGATTTTCATTCTGCTCATAAGCTTGGTATAATCGAAGTTTGGCCAGATAAGCTGCTGCTGCATTTCGGTCTGCCCGCCCAACTTCTTCCTGTGCTTGTGGAAGGTTGTTGAAAGCAAAAAGGAAATCATCTGCGATCATGTTCCACAATTCGTCATTAGGAACGTCATTAGATACCTGGTCGATTTCATCCTGATCTAGATCCTCAGTGATGTAAGGAATCTTTTTGAACAAAATCTTCAACATAAAGTGGGAATGAGCCCGCAAAAACCTGAGTTCAGCTTGACGAATGGTTTTGTTGGGGTATTCTGCATCAGGGATATCATTGATCACACTCAAAGCAAAGTTGGCCCTGGAAATGGCTTTATAATGATTTGTCCAGGTTCTGGGAGCATAAAAATCCCCTTGATCGGGAATCGTTAAATTGTATTGTTCGTAACGGTCTATTACATCCAAATCTGATCGGCCTCCACCTCCTTTATAGGCATCATCGGACCTTACACTTCCATAAACCCATTGATGTGTAATCGGGCCGATCATTTCATCATTTCCGATGCCGGCATAAGCAGCAATCACCAATGCTTCGGCATTATCGGCAGTGGTAACATTATCACTGGACAATACCCCTTTTGGTTCATATTCCAAAAAGTCTTCTGAACATGCTCCCAAAAGAAAGGTTGCCAGGATTCCTAGGATATATATATTATTGTATTTCATGATATTCATTTTTTAGAAGTTTACATTAACGCCCAAAGAATACACACTGGGGACAGGTATTCTATCCACATTAGTCCGTTCAGGATCAGATCCTATATAGTCCTTTGGAGTAAACCAAAACAGATTTTCCCCTTGGAAATAAACCCGCAACTTGGTCATTCCACCCCAACGGCTGATCAGTTCCTCAGGAAGGGAATATCCAAATTGTAAATTTCTAACTTTGAAATAGGAGTTGTTTCTGTAAAGGTAATCCGAAACCCTTTGGTCGTTAAATGCAAGGGATAGGGAAGGGATGTCCGTATCGGTATTTTGGGGCGTCCAGGCATCTAGTACACCCAAACCGGCATTTTCCCGGCCTTGAACAAAGTTGTTCCAGAAAATGTAAGGGTCCTGGCCGATTCTACCGGTAACACCTGAACCAAATACAGAAAAGTCAAAGGATTTATAATTCAGGTTGATTCCGATACCATATTCCAAATCGGGGAGGGTGGTGCCTATAAAATCCCGGTCATCGGAGTCGATTACTCCATCATTGTTCAAATCCTGAAATTTTATACCTCCTGGCCTGGCACCTACCTGATCAGGACTGTTGTCTACATCTTCCTGGCTTTGGAACAAACCATCAGATCTGTACCCAAAAATAGAGAATTGGGAATGGCCGATGATGGAATTTTGGGCAGTACCTGGGAAGGCTGCTCTTACCTCTTCTGGCAGTTCGGTGATTTCATCCATAAAGGAACCGAAATTAGTGTTTATACCGAAAGTGAGGCCATTATCCAAGGTCCTGGAATAATTTAATGCCAATTCCCAACCCCGGGTTTTGGTGGTGGCACCATTCAATACCCTTTGCTGACCTTCCCCAATTACAGAGGCAATCGGAGGAGTGGTTAGGATATCGCTGGTTTCCCGGGTGAAATAATCAAAGGAACCGGTCAAAGCATAATCGAGCAGGCTAAAATCTAACCCAAAGTTCCATTCCTTGGTAGTTTCCCACTTCAGGTCAGGATTTTCGGCTTGGATGGAAACGAATCCTGAAGGTAAATTTCCCGTGTTGTTTCCGTTAATATCATAGGCAGTACCCACATTGTAGTAGATCTCAAAGAATCCCCCTGTAATTTGAGCCTGGTTGGCGCCATAGCGGGATTCATATAATCCAAACCTGGCCAAATCCCCAATTTCCTGGTTACCCACTTCACCATATCCTGCCCGGAGTTTCAGGTCGGAAATAAACTCATTGCCTTTCAGAAAGTCCTCCTGGCTGATCCTCCAACCTGCGGTGGCTGCTGGGAATATCCCATACCGGTTGTTGCTACCAAACCTGGAGGACCCGTCCCTTCTCAAGGTGAAGGATGCAAGGTATTTGTCTCCAAACCCATAATTAATTTTTCCAAATTGGGAAAGTAATCTATTTCCGGTGGAGGAACCATTGGTTGTTCTGGCCCCGGATGCGGCATCCAGTACAAAATAAGATTCCGTTTCCACTGCAAATCCATCTGCCATGGACAAGATACTGTTAAAATCGTCTTTGATGGATTCTACCCCCAATAAAAATTCAAAGCGATTTTCGCCCGCCTCCAATTTATAGTTTAAGGTATTGGAAAATACCAAACTGGTGAATTTATTGGTATCCCAAATCAAGCGGTTGTTGCTTCTGGTGATAAAGCCATTGTTTACTCTGGGCTCAATGTCTTTTCTGGCAAAATCACTGAAATCAAGGCCTAAACTGGTTTTAAAGGTCAGATTTTCCAGGATATTCAATTCGGCAAATACATTACCGTAGAAATTGTTTTTCCGGGTATTGTCCCATCGGTTCAGATATTGCATCAAAACAGGGTTGTTCCGGTCCGAATATCCGGATCCCAAAGGTCCTGCAAATTCTCCATTACTGTCATATACAGGAATGGTAGGAGCCAAGGTAATAGCCAGGGAAGGGGTAGGAGCACTACCCACATCAATAGAGGCCAAAGTTTCATTGGAAGAGGAAAATTGGGTATTGATGCCAAACTTTAATTTATCATTGAACAAATAAGTGTTGGCATTTAACCGGGCGGTATATCTTTCAAAATCGGTATATTTTAAAACACCGGTATTTTTCAGGTGCCCCAAATTCACCATCAGGGAAGATTTTTCTGTGTTGGTAGAGATGGTCAGTTCATTATTGAAAACATAACCTGTCTCATAGGTGGCATCCTGCCAATCAGTATCCCCGGCAGGTACATCTGGATTTCCGCCTACAAATGGCTGAACGGTAACACTGTTGAGGACAGGATTGTCAAAATCCATGTTCCAGTCAAAGTCGTAAATCTCTCCATATCCACCAGCTGGATCAGCGCCATCATTGACAGAAGCTCTCCAAAGGACTTCTCCTCGTTGCTGGGCATTGAGCATATCATACCGTTGAGGTTTTTCTGTCAATACCGATACATTGGAATTGAAGTTGATGCTCAGCCGTTCTCCGCCTCCAGCTTTACTTTTTGTGGTGACTACGATTACTCCATTGGCTGCCCTAGATCCATACACAGAGGCTGCAGAAGCATCCTTTAAGACCTGAATGGACTCAATGGCATCAGGATTTAGACTGGCAAATACCTCTTGTCTTTTGGTAGGCACACCGTCGATGACATATAATGGATCATTGTTTCCCAAAGTAGTCGCACCCCGGATCAATACCCGGCTGCTGGATCCGGAAGGATCTCCGGATTTCTCCACATATAGCCCGGGTACACGGCCTTGGAGGGCTTGCATAGGGTTACCTGAACTTCGGCTTTGTCCTTCAATTGGGTCAAGGTCTACCGCAACTATGGCTCCGGTCATGTCAGCTTTTCTTTGGCTGCCATATCCCACCACCACGACGGTTTCTAGTTCTGAAACATCTTCTTCCAGGGTAACATCAATCACGCTTCTGTTACCTACGATTTCGGTGACCGGTTGGTAACCGATAAATGAAAACACAAGTTGGTCCTCTCCGGAAGCTTCAATAGAATACTTTCCTTCAATGTCTGTTGTGGTACCTTCATTGGTTCCTTTGACAAGGATGGAAACTCCTGGAAGCGTTTGGTCGGTTGCCGCATCAAAAACGGTTCCTGTTATGGTTCTTTCCTGTGCCATTACCATCAATGGCATAAACAGCACCGCTAAGAGTAAATGGTGACAAATTCTTTTCATGCTTGTAATAGTTTGGTCATAAAATTGGATTTAATTGTTTTGCTTGTTTTGTTATCGTTACATCTTCATCATTTTTGGGTTTAGGGTTAATTAATATTTGTTATGTGAAATTTTCAGGCCATAAATAGGCCTCTTCTTATCCATTTTTCTTCCAATTCACTTTTCAACACCTTTTGAGTTTTCCATAGAGGAAGAAATAGAAAGAATAAAATGGAAATGGATTTTGATACACGCTTTTTTGTATGGCCTTTAGAAATAGCCATAAACCTCCTTATACAAGGTTTTATTTTGTAACAGATTTGGCTTGAGGTAGAATCTGGTATATGCTTAAAAAAATAACCAGGGAAATAACTTGTCTCCCTTATTGATAAATACTGAAAGTCAGTAATAATATAAGGGTAATGGCCGCTTCCAAATAAAGGAATGAGTATCTTGCAATTTGAGGAATAATATGTGGTTATTTTGTTCATGGCTTAATGTTGATACTAAGCTATGATCAAAAAGGGAGAGGGTATTATAAAACTGTATCAAAAACTTTTAAATTTGGCGCATCTATGGGAGCCAATATAAAAAGCCCTTTAAATACTGTTTAAAGGGCTTTTTTAAAGGGTTTTGAAGGTGAAGAAGTTTCAAAAACGTTCCAATTTTTCAAAAATGTTTCAGTTTTCATTACCTATCCTGATGCTTTTCCCTGAACTCAGAAGGGGTGTTTCCAAAATGGTTTTTAAACGCGGTGGAAAAATAGGCAGAAGTAGTGTAGCCCACCTGGAAGGCAATGTCTGCAATGGCGGTATTTTCTGTCATTAATAAATGCTTCGCTTTCTTTAAACGGACCTTACTAATGTAATCGTTGATGCTGTAACCTAGCAAAGCTTTAACCTTCCTGTAAAGCTGGCCCCTGGAAAGACCAATGGCAACACAAATGTCATTGACACCAAATTGGGGGTTGGCAATATTTTCTTCCACAATGGAGGTGAAATCACTGATAAACTTCTTGTCCGGTGTGGCAGTAGGGGTGCCATTTTTTTCTACAGGAAGCTCATGGACATAGTGTTCCCTTAATTTTTGTCTACTGACCAAAAGCATTTTTACCCTTTCCAGGACAAGGGAAAAACTGAAAGGTTTGGTGATATAATCGTCCACACCCAGTTTGATGCCTTTAATTTTTTCCTCTAAGGAGCTTTTTGCGGTGATGACAATTATGGGAATATGGGAGGTCCGCAAATCATTTTTGAGGGATTCAATGATCTGAAAACCATCTTTATTTTGGAGCATTAGGTCACATGTAATCAAGTCGGGTACCTGATCCATTGCTTTGGAAAGGCCAATTTCAGCACTTTCCGCCTCCAGGATATTATAATGTTTCCCTAGTTTTTTGGCAAGGTATTCCCGAATTTCAGTTTCATCCTCTATGATCAGGACGGTTTGAGGCTTTGGATTTTTATCTATGCCAGGGTCAGTGACTTCTTTCTCTTCATTATCGTTAAAAAAGGTAAGTTGCTCAGTGGGATAATATTGATAATTGGGATGCTCTTCCAATTCTTTTTTCTCAAAATGGGACTTTCCAATTTTAAGTTGGATTTCAAATTGGGTACCTGTTCCCATTTCACTATTTACCAGTAACTTTCCATGGTGGAGGCGAATGAGTTCTTTGGAAAGGGAAAGCCCTAGTCCGGTTCCCATTTGATTATTGGATTCGCCTTGGTAAAACCGGTCAAAAATATGTTTGGCCTGCTCAGGTGACATTCCGCTACCAGAATCTTCTACTATAATTTTTACTTGGTTATGGAGCTTGTCCTCCTCAACTTTTACAATTATTGAACCTTTGTCCGGGGTGAATTTAAAAGCATTGGACAAGAGGTTAAACATGACTTTATCCAGCATCAAAGGGTCAAACCAAAGGCGGAGTGTCCGGTCTTCGGTCAATAATTTAAGGTTGATTTGATGGCTCTTGGCAGTTTTCCGGAAGGCAGAGAGGATTTCCTCCAAAAAAGGAATAATGTCTAGTTCCTGAGCATTTACCTTCATCTTTCCATGGTCCAACTTCCGGAAATCCATCAACTGGTTTACTAGTCGGAGCAGCCTGACCGTATTTTTCCGGATCAGCATTAAATCACTTTTAAAGGGAGCAGCTTCTTTAGATTGCAGGAGTTCATCTACAGGAGCTTGGATTAAGGTCAGTGGGGTTCTGAATTCATGGGAAATATTAGTAAAGAATTCAAATTTTTGCTGGGTAGCCTTTTCGGCTTTTTTGGACAATTGTAGGACCTGATCTTTTTGATCCATGATCTGTTTATTCTTTTCCCGTAATTCTTCGTTGATTTCCTGTTTGTCCCTAAGGGATTTAAATACATAAGCCAAAGAAATAATAGCCACAAAAAGGGTTAGGCCAAAGCCAAAAAGGAAAATTCGTTGGTTTTTATAAATTTCCATTTGGACATCAATCCGCTCTTTTTGCCTTGCAATATCCTCCTGTTGGGCAATAATTTTATCGGTTTGCTGTTTCATGATCCTGATATTGGTTGAATCCAAAACAGCCGTTTGAAGGATGTTTTCTTTTTGATAAGGTTCCCCTTTCAGGATTTTTTGCGCCAATTCGATGGCTTTGTCCCCTCCGGTAGGGTAGAAAAAGGTGGCGTCTAGAATGCCGTCATGAACTGCCTGGATACCTCCGTAAGGACCTGGAAGAGCATCCACCCCAATAAACTTTTTTGGAAGCAGGGAAAGGCTTTTAAATACTTCATGGGCCCCAATTGTCATGACATCATTATGCCCAAAAACAAGATCAAATTCAGGGATTTGATCTTCCAGAAGGTAATTCTTTAACCGGTTTTTGGCAGTGTCTTTTTCCCATTCCCCATTGATCTGATCAACAATCTGGATTTCGGTGCCCTGTAAGGCATCCAATAAACCCCGGTGCCTTTCGATGGCAGGTGAACTTCCTCTCAATCCCCATATTTCAAGTAAGTTACCTTTTTCGTTTAGCAGGTTTTTGATGTATTGTCCTGCCGTTAATCCTACTTCATAATTATTTCCCCCGATATAAGCTGAATAGAGGTTGGAAGTAATTCTTCTATCCACCACAATGACAGGAATCCCACTTTCAAAAACTTTTTCAACGATTGGGGTGATAGGATCGGATTCATTCGGGGAGACGATAAGAAGGTCAATCCCTTCATCGACCAATTCCTGTATTTGCTTTATCTGTTGCTCATTGTTGCCTTTGGCATCCTTGATTTGGAGCTCAAAGTTAGGGTAAAAGGAAAGTTCCTTCTGCATTTCCTCATGCATTGCCCTTCTCCAGGCATCATTACTTACGCATTGGGAAAATCCTATTTTAAATTGATTGTCTTCTTGTTGTTGGCATGCAAATAGGAATCCTAATAAGAAAATTAACAGCCAAGCTTGCTTTTTCATGGGGAGTTTAGGGAATAAAGGGTTTTTGCTAATAGGCCCAGAACCAGGTTAATAACAAATATGCAAAATTTTCATGGTATTCATATTGGAATATAGTTAGAAAAAGCGGGGGGAGAAAGGATGATTATCTAAAGAATGTATGATTTTGTAAGGGTTAATGGAGGTTATTTGTAGAACCGATTGATTAATAAATTAAAAAGGAGAAAAATTAAGCAGCTTTTTTTGATGATTTCAAGTGGTCATTCCAGCCCCTATGGATCAAAATATAATTTTGACCACAGGTATAAAAAAAATGTTGGCCTAGGAGTTGGCCAACATTTTTTGATGATTTTATAGATCGGAATTAATTTTATTTGTTTTCTTCGGATCCAGGCTGGTATTGGTCCGAATAATCTTCCTCCTCATCCATTTCTGAGTCATGCGGAAAATCATTTTCTGTTTCCTCAGCCATCTGGCCTTCCTCATCTGGTGCTTCATTAAGTGGTGGATTTTCCTCTTCTTCCGCAAGGGCCGAATCCTGAAGGCTGTTCATTCTATCTCTTTCCGCTCTAATTTCCTCACGTCTTTCCTGGTCGGCTTTTACCTCACCGATGGGTTTCAGGTTGGATGGGGGTGGAGGAAGAAGTTCTTCATCCTCGCTTTCATATGGGAAAATTTCCACTATGGGGCTTTCGTTGATGTCAGGTACCCTAAAACTGACCAACATATTACTTAAACTTTCATGGATCCTGTCATAAGCCTCCTTGACATCATGGGCGGTCACAAGCATGTATTGGGTGACTTTTTTCTCCTTTCCACTGTCTGCATCAGCCACCACGTAAGTGATTTTGCATTTATGCCAAATGTCAATATCATCATAGAAGAAGACATCTACAATATTGCTTTTGCTGATATTGGTAACCTGAAAATCTCCACGTATGACACTCCCCAGCATGTCATAAATTCGCGCTTCTGCTTCGGTAAATGATACCGCATCGATCAGGTATTGTTCGGTGACATTTTTGAGCAATCCCTGCTCATTTTCTTTTGCATATTTTACTTTGCACAAAAACCAAATTCTCATTGTTCCATTTTTTGCTATTGAAGGCCTAAGGTAATACCTAATGGACAAAGCCCAAATAGAAAGTTTTTTTTAATGAGAAAATTCCCCGGGAAGGACATTATTCACCGAATACATTTTTCTCAAGAATTGTTATTAAATGCTGAAAACGCGTATATTAAGTTATAAAAACACCCAATATGTGGAATAGCTTTTTTTATAGTTTTCCTATCCAATTATTATTGCTCCACTTGAAGAAGAACCTGGTATTGGTGGGGATCTGGGTGCTGTTGTTGTTGATTATATTGGAGGAGTTTGGAAAGGTGCTGGGCATTCCCTACTTGTTTTTGGACCCTGAATACCTCAATGATGTTTCCTGGATGGGCTTCTTTTTGATGGGAATAGGTTTTGCCGTTTTTACAATGGCCTTCCATATGACCACTTATATTATGGATGGGGCCAAATTTAAATTTCTGGCCATTTTATCGCGGCCATTTTTGAGGTTTTGTATCAATAACAGCATAATTCCTATGATCGTTTATGTTGTTTATTTTGTTAGTGTGATTCTTTTTCAATTAGAAAATTACGATTTTAATACTTGGGGAATTGTAAAGTATTTTATGGGTTTTCTGGTGGGAAATGCCCTCACATTTTGGATCTTCTTCTATTATTTTTCATTTACAAATAAGGACTTTTTTGTTTTGTTTACAGATACTGTAGATAAGCAGTTGAGGAAATCCAAATTGCCCCGTGCCAATGTAATCAAGCGCTATAAGGACAGAAAAAGGACTTCGGATAAGGTGTTAACATATTTGGATATCAATCTGAAACCAAGGGTGATCCGGCATGATCTGGACCGCTTTGAAGGCAATAAGTTGCTCAAAGTGTTTGACCAGAACCATTTGAATTTGTTTATCATTGAAGTAGTGCTGGTATTTATTATCCTGTTTTTGGGTTTTTTCCGGGATTATGAGTTTTTGCAGTTTCCTGCAGCCATGAGCGTCATGTTGATATTTTCAATTTTGACCTTGCTTATTGGCGCGGTCATATTTTGGATGAGAAGCTGGTCCGTTTTTGTTGCCCTTTCGGTTTTCCTGGTTATTAATTGGGGTTCCCAAACCAGGTTGATGAACAGGCCACATTCTGCTTTGGGCCTCAATTATGATAACCCTCCTGCAGTTTATGATTTGGATCATTTGGAGGATTTGCTTCATCCTGACACAATCCGGAAAGATAAGGCCAAAACTTTGGAAATCCTGAACAACTGGAAATCAAGGTTTCCTGAAGAGCACAAGCCAAAAATCCTGCTATTAGCCTGTAGTGGAGGTGGTCAAAGGGCTGCTTTGTGGACCCTTCATGTGATGCAGCAACTTCATATTTCCAGCAAGGGGAAGTTTATGGAAAATACCCGGATGATCACCGGGGCTTCTGGTGGAGTAATCGGTGCGGCTTTTTTCCGTGAACTGTATTTAAGGTCTCAAAGCGATAGTACTTTGGATTTGACCGAGGAAAAATACCTGGAGCAAATCGCTTCGGACAACCTTAACTCCATCATTTTTACATTAATGGTAAATGACTTATTGATCCGAAACCAAACGGTTGAGTACAATGGAAGGGAATATTTGCAGGATAGAGGTTATGCTTTTGAAAACCAATTAAATATCAATACCAAAGGTGTTTTGGACAAACCTTTAAAGGCTTATAAGGAACCGGAATACCAAGCCAAAATTCCTATGTTGCCCATTACCCCCTTGATTGTTAATGATGCCCGGAAATTATTTATTGCTCCCCATTCAATGAGTTATATGGGTGTTTCATTGCTGAGGCATCAGGGGGAAAATGAAAAAAGCCAAGCCATTGATTTTATGCGGTTTTTCCGGAATCATGATGCCAAGAACCTTCGTTTTATCAGTGCCCTCCGGATGGGAGCGACATTTCCCTTTATTACTCCCAATATCCAATTGCCTTCTGACCCACGAATGGAAATCATGGATTCGGGTTTATCCGACAATTTTGGGGTAATGGATGCTTTAAAATTTCTGTATCATTTTGAAGATTGGATTTCCGAAAATACTTCCGGTGTAGTTTTAGTGACCATTAGGGATTCAGAGAAGACCCTGGAAATAGAAAAGAAAACGCCCCCAACTATCACCCAAAAGCTGGTGACCCCGTTGAAAAACATATATATCAATTGGGACAATGTACAAACTTTACATAATGAATCACTTTTTAATTATTTTGAGGAAATGCTTTCAATCCCAGTTGAAAGGGTGGAATTTGAGTATTCTGCCAAAGACTTTTATGAGAGTCAAGAGGAAGGCCTGATCCCAGGGAACCTAACAACCTCTGACCCGGAAATCCAAAGGGCTTCTTTAAACTGGCGATTGACAGCAATGGAAAAAAGAGATATTATGGAAAGTATCTATAGTGCCGAAAACCAAAATTCCCTAAAACGAATCAGGGAAATTTTTTCTATGGATTCCCGGTAGATTGCCCTCGACCCTGCTCTGGCAGTCACTTTGGCTTCTCTCAAATTGTAAAAGGCATGATCCTAAAAGATTTTGGAACTTAGGAACTACCATCTTGATTTTAAAACCTGATACTTGATACAACTTTTTACACCCTGTATCCCTTTGGAATTCTCATTTATTAGGATTTAGAAGAGAGTGCGGAGTCAAGATTGTGTCACCCTGAAGGGCAGCCTAAGTGAGGTCCCTGAGTGTAGGAGCAGGGCCTTATCTTCTTTGCTCTCCCGATTGCAATAAGTATTTCTGGATTTTTTCAATTTCTAATTGGCTCCGGTTACCTCCTTTTCGAATTTATTTAAGGATTCCGGTTTTCCAACCACATAGACTACATCTCCAAGTTTTAATTTGGTTTCCCCATTGATGTCAGAGGTGGTTTTTCCATTTCTTTTTAGGGCCACTAAATTCACCCCAATGATTTCCCTGATTTTTGCTTCTTTCAAGGGTTTGTCTATGAAGGTGCCGGTATCTTTACCTACCTTTAAACTGACAAAATTGATTTCCGGCAAATCCAGGTTGAGCCTGTCCCTGCCATTGGTTTGGGTGGCCCGAAACATTTCATAATTATAGGATCTTACTTCTTCAGTAAAATCCTCTATTTCATCCCTGGAGATCAGGTATTTGTTAAGCACCCGGGTGAAAATTTCAATGGAAGTTTCAAATTCCTCAGGAATTACCTCGTCCGCACCTATTTTCAGATTTTCTTCCATTTCATTCACATAGCGGGTCCGAACGATGATAGTGGCATTTTGACAAAGCAAACGAATAGCAGAAATAATACTCTTGGTGGCGTCATTATTGGAAATGGCGATGACTACCACCCGTGCTTTGTGTATATTAACATGCTTAAGAACGGTTTCATTGGCTGCATCCCCGAAGATGATAGGTTCTCCCTTTTCAGCTTCTGCCCGCACCGTTTCTGGATTCATTTCAATAATAGCATAGGGAATATTGGCTCTTTTGGCAGCCTTGGACAGATTTCTGCCATTAAGTCCATAACCCACGATAACCAGGTGATCAGCAAGCTCCTCTCCCCCGATGTCCGCCATGGTAATATTGGTAACAGGATTGACCAGATGGGATTTAATCCTGGCAGGAAGGGGCAGGTTTAGGAGATGGTATGCCAACCTATCCCGTTTATTGATCACAAAGGGAGTAATGGCCATGGTCAAAATGGATACTGCCAAAAAATACTGATAAGTCTCGTCATTGAGCAAGTTATATTCCAATCCTACTTTGGCCAAAAGCAAGGAAAACTCCCCCACTTGGAAGATAGAAAGCCCCACCAAAAAAGCATCTTTAAAATGTACTCCTATGGAACGAACGGCAATGGAGGCAATAACAAATTTGACTATAAAAGTGAAAAGGAGAATCAATAAAATAATCCCTATATGGCTGAACAAAAAAGTAACGTCAAAGAGCATGCCCACCGAAACAAAGAAAAAGCTCAGGAAAATTTCCCTGAAGGGAAGGATTTTTCCGGTTGCATGGTGGTTGTACTCTGACTCACTAATGATCAAACCTGCAAGGAAAGCGCCCAAGCCTAATGAAAGCCCCAAGAGTGAAGTTAGGTAGGCTACGGAAAAACAAATCACAATAATACTCAAGAGGAATAGTTCTTCACTTCGGGTTTGGGCGACCCTGTAAAGCAGATTTGGAATCAAGTACTTGGCACTTAATAAGGTTATTAAAACTACCAGGCCACCCTTGACGGTCATATAAAAAAGGGAAAGTAAAATGTTTTCGGATTCCCCTGCCAACATGGGAATAAACAACATCAAGGGCACAATGATGATGTCCTGGAATATCAATATTGCAAGAGTGATTTTCCCCGAAAGTGTGTTGACCTTCCCTGATTCCTGTAGCAATTTAAGTACAATTGCCGTACTACTAAGGGCAAAGAGAAAACCAAAGAATACCGCTATATTCCAGTTAAACCCAATAAAATAAGCCAAAAAGGAAGTGGCTATTATAGTGAGAGCAACTTGTAGAGAGCCACCAATAAAAACTGCCCTACGTATGGACATTAGGCTTTTCAGGGAAAATTCCATTCCAATTACAAAAAGCAAAAGGATAACCCCGATTTCACTGAGGACATCCACGGTGGTGGATGCTTTTACCAGGGAAAGGCCATAAGGCCCCGCCAGGGCTCCTGTAAACAAGAATCCAATAATCGTAGGAACTTTGAGCCGCATAAACAACAGGATAACCAACATGGCCAATCCGAAGATTATCACAATATCGGACAGCAACGGCAATTCCGTTACGGCAAGAATAAATGAATTCATCAAAACTCAATAATTAACCTTAGACCCTATTAGGCTAAAATTACAATAAGAAAGATGAATAACATAGGTTGGGGGAATTATATTTAAGTTCGCTGGCCCCTTACCCGCATGCTATACCGCAATTATTATTAGGCCAAGACCGCTCTGGAAAGTAAATAGTATTGGTTGTGGAGTATCCTTTGGTATCAAGTCTTAAGATTTTAGTGACTGGAAAGAATTTTTTTACAAAAGCTTCCTTAGGAAAATCACTTTTTTAAATTCGCATTTTCCTTTCGACTTTTAGCTTTGGATATTCGAAGACCTGTCTGTCATATAGGTTCATCATTACTCCGGTTCGACAAATAAATTGGCTTTAGGAAAGTTTTTTAGTAGTTGTTATGAATTGTTTTGATATGTAAGATCAAAACAAAGGTGTTAATAAGCAAAACCGAATCTTTTGTAAATAAAATGCATCAACCAGGCGGGGCCGATAAGTAGGAACCGGACATCCTTGAAAAAAGAGGGTTTTTTGCCTTCAATTTTGTGACCATAAAACTGTAGGACCCATCCTATAAAAAATAGGACCAGACAAATGCTCCATAAGGGAACGGGGCTAATAATCCGGATCAAGTTGGCCAAGGCCAGGCAGGAAGCGGAAAACAGAAACATGCCCAGGGCTAATGGAGGGGACAGGGAGTAATAATAAAATAAAACAACGGTCAGGGAAAAGGTGGCCCAATTGGCAAAGGGGCCCAGGTAATCCTCCAAAAAGTCCAGCGGTCCGATAGGAATACAAAATATTATGCCCACGATGCTAAAAAAGATTAGGGGCACACAAACCCAATGGATCATTTTATTGGTGGGATTTTGGTGGCTAAGGCCGTATTCACTCAATAATTGTTTGATTTTTCTCATGGCCAAGGAGTTTGTTAAGACTTCAATGCCTGGTTCAACCTTATTAATTTAACAATTCTATTGGGAAAATTTACTTACATGGGGTGAAATGTTGAATTTGGTTTTTTTGGGAAATTATTATTTTTTGTGATTTGTGCTCATAAAATAGGATTAGGTGATCGAATGGTAGAAGGGTGAAGGTCACCGGTAGACATTAATCCTACACACAACCCTTGGTTACCTTGAGGGGAAAGCTAGCCCGCATAAAGTAATTGGTATAAGTTTTTAATGGATCTACCGTAGTCAAGGGAAGTAGTGGCTTCAGGCCTTATCTCAGTATAGCTTAATGACTTTTGTGAACCCTTTAAATAACCCCTAATAAATAAGTGATGGGTTAAAAGTTAAGTAAAGTTTTGACTGAAATAAGATGGGGCTGAAGTTAATTCACTTATGGATTTGGAACCACACTTATTAAAAGAATAGGTAAGGAAAGTTTTTTTTTAAGAAAGGTTCATTCAGGAGGGAGTTTCAGACTAAATAATGACTTCCCCAATGGAAATAATTTCAATTCAATAAATCACCCAACGTGTCAGATGGGGGAGCATTACTTAGGTCGCTGCTTATGATTTGGCAAATATTAGTTTCTATTTTAAATAAGGATTTTTATTTGGTATTTCTTACTTGATGTTTGCGACAAAAATTTATAAATATCCAATATTTGAGCCTTGAAGGGTAATAAGTGCATTATACAGGTTTTTGTTACGTGGATTTTGTGTTTTAAATTCAGGTATTTGTTTTTTATTGTTTTTATTATATTTAAAATTGGTAAAGTTATTTATTTGTTGTCGGTTACTCTTTTATTTTTAGTTTTTCTTTTTTAATATAAGGTAATGGTTTTTTAATTCAATTTTTTTTATGAAAACAATTTTTCCAGCTTCCATTGTCCATCAAACTACGGAGTATTATCAAAGTAAAATAACTGTCTGCTCCAAAATTATTTATTTGAGTCTACTGGCAGGGATTATTTTGGTCATTATAAGTCTACCCTTTATTAAAGTTGATGTTTCGGTACAATCAAGGGGGACATTCCAATCCGCATTAGGAAGAAATAATGTTTATGCCCCTGTTTCGGGAAGGCTTGTCTCTTTTAATCTGGGAGAAAACCGATCGGTCAAAAAGGGGGATGTACTTGCTGAAATAGAAACTAACCAAGTTGAATTGGAAATTGAAGGGTTAAAAACAAGAAGCCGGACATTAAGTGGATTTGTAAAAGATTTGGAAAAATTGATTCTCTTGACACCGTCAAAAGTTAAGGATCTTAAACCCATTGATTTTTACTCAAATTATTATCAAGCCTCATTTTTGGAGTATTACTCTGAAGTTAAAAACTATTTATCGATTCTTAAAAAAGAAAAACGGGATTTTAATCGGGCAGAGATATTATATGAAAGCGAAATTATTCCATTTATAGAATTTGATGAGGTAAGGGTCAATTACAGTAAAGCCCAATCAAATTTGGATATTTTTCATAAAAGGAAGATAGCAAGTTGGGAGAACGAACTTCTTAACTACCAAGAAGAAAGAAGGGAGTTGGTTAATCAGATAAGACAATTAGAGGAGAGACTTCATAAATATAAAATTTTGGCTGGCGTGGATGGGGATATAATGAACCTCAAGAATATCAAGGAAGGTGATTTTGTCTTTACGAATCAAAAAATTGCAGAGATTTCTCCTGATTCAGCTTTAATGGCGGTTGTTCATGTTTCTCCAGCTGATATTGCTTTTATAAAGCCTGGGCAAAAGGTGTTGTTTCAGGTGGATGCTTATAATTATAACCAATGGGGCTTGGTGGAAGGGCAGGTGAGTGAGATTTCGAAGGACCTCAATATGGTTTCTGAAAGAGAGGTTGCTTTTACGGTAATATGCACTGTCCCAGAGCCCAAGTTAAATCTGGAAAGTGGTATTGAAGGTGAGATAAAGCGGGGAATGACTTTAAACAGCAGGTTTATTATCGCCAAAAGAAGTTTGTTTCAACTTTTATATGATAAGGTGGATGATTGGCTGAACCCAACGACCCAGTGATTTTTTACCAAAGTACTTTTTATCATGAATATCAAAATAAAACAAAGGGATATTACAGACTGTGGGGCCACCTGTTTGGCATCTGTCGCAAACTATTATAAGCTCCAGCTTCCAGTGTCCAAAATCAGGCAGATGGCTTCTACAGATCAAAAGGGAACCAATATACTTGGTTTGATCGAGGCAAGTACAAAGATGGGATTCTCAGCCAAAGGTGTGAAGGGGAAATTTGAAGCATTGTTTGAAATTCCCAAACCAAGTATCGCCCACGTAATAGTCAATAAGGTGCTGCATCATTTTGTGGTGATTTATAAAATTACTCCAAAAATCGTGGAGGTGATGGATCCGGCTGATGGTAAAATGCACCAGTTGCCCCATGGGAGGTTTAAAGAAATATGGACGGGTGTTTTGGTACTGTTAATGCCAAATGAAGAATTTAAGGCCGTTAATGAAAAGGTCAGTACTTGGCGTCGGTTTTGGTTTTTGGTTCGTCCGCATCAAAGTGTAATGACCCAGGCACTGGTTGGAGCTGTTTTGTACACCGTATTGGGGCTGTCCACTTCTATATATGTGCAGAAGATTGTGGATCATGTTTTTGTAGGAAGGAATACCAACCTCTTGAATTTGCTTTCGGTGGTGATGGTGGTATTACTTTGTTTGCAGTTGGTGATAGGGGTGTTTAAAACAACTTTTATCATCAAAGTAGGTCAGAAGATTGATGCCAAGCTGATTTTGGGTTATTATAAACACCTGTTGACACTGCCCCAGCGGTTTTTTGATACCATGCGTGTGGGAGAAATTATTTCCAGGATCACCGATGCGGTGAAGATCAGGGCTTTTATCAATGACGTATCCATCAATCTGATCGTCAATGTATTTATTGTTGTTTTCTCCTTTGCCCTGATGTTTACTTTTTACTGGAAGCTGGCCTTGATTATGGTTGCAGTTATTCCATTGTATATGTTCATTTATTTCTCAACCAACTACCTAAACAAAAGGGTAGAAAGAACCTTGATGGAAAAGAGTGCGGATCTGGAATCCCAGTTGGTAGAGTCCATCACAGCGGCAGGCACTATCAAACGATTTGGAGCTGAAGACCATGCCAATATCAAGACAGAGACGCGTTTTGTGTCTTTATTAGGGACGGTTTATAAGTCCAGTATGAATGATGTATTTGCCAATACCTCATCGGAAACCGTATCCCGGGGATTTACCATTGTTCTCTTGTGGGTAGGGGCAGGGTATGTATTAAAAAATGAAATTACTCCCGGGGAGTTGATGTCTTTTTATGCATTGTTAGGTTACCTGACCGGCCCTGTGGCTAGCTTGATAGGGATGAATAAGACCATTCAGAATGCCTTGATTGCTGCGGACAGGCTGTTTGAAATCATGGACCTTGAAGTAGAGACTACCGTGGAGACATTTTCTATGGAGAAGAAAGCCTTGGGGGATATAGTTTTTAAGGATGTGGCCTTCAGGTACGGAAGCAGAAAGAATGTCTTTGAGCAACTAAACCTGGCTATTCCGCAAGGAAAAGTATCCGGGATTATTGGGGAAAGTGGATCAGGCAAAAGTACCCTGGTGTCTTTGTTACAAAACTTGTACCCATTGAAATCCGGGCATATTTATTTGGGGGAATATGATATACAATACATTTCAAATGACAGTTTGAGGCAAATTGTTTCCGTGGTACCTCAAAATATTGATCTTTTTGCAGGTAATGTGCTGGAGAATATTGCTCTTGGAGATTACCAACCGGATATGCGGAAAGTGATGGGTATTTGTAACCAATTGGGAATGATGGATTTTATTGAAGAATTGCCCAATGGATTTGGGACTTATCTGGGTGAAAATGGTGCAACTTTATCAGGTGGTCAAAAACAGCGGATAGCCATAGCCAGGGCACTGTACCGGGAACCTGAGGTATTGATTCTGGATGAAGCCACAGCATCCCTTGATCCTGAATCCGAACAATTTGTTCAAAAGACAATCCGAGTATTAGTGGACCAGGGAAAGACTATCATTTTTATTACCCACAGGCTGGCAGCAGTGCAGGATTTTGACAAGCTATTGGTTCTAGACAAGGGGCAATTAATAGAAGAGGGAACTCACCAAGAATTGATTTCCATGGAAGGGAAATATCACCAGATGTTAAAGAAGCAGATGCTGATGATGAATTAAGATTCAAAAAAGTAGGTGTCTATCATCTGGAATATTAATGGAGTGACAATTTTAGCTAAATAATTTTTGACTTTAAATCCAACCCATTATGAACTTTATAAGACAAATTGAAAGGATGCAAATCTTAAATAAGCTAATCAAAGAACAAAGGACAGGGACGCCCAATGAGTTGGCCGAAAGGCTGGGTGTAAGTAGAAGGCAGCTTTATACCTACATAGATTACCTGAAAGATTTAGGATTGGATGTTTGGTTTTCCAGAAAGCAGAACAGTTTTGTGTACAATGATGATGAAGAAATCCAACTCGATTTGAAAATTAGGGTTCTTGGAAAAACTGACGTTTCGAAAATTAATGGAGGAAAAATTTTAAAAGATTTTCTCCCGTGCTTTTTTTATGCACGGACAGAAAATAAATTAGTTATATGATCGGAACTATTCTATATGCTAGCTAAATAGAATTTCTTTCCGAGATTGGGAGATTCCTAAGCCCGGTAAAGGTTGGGAGAATTTAAATTGTTTGAATTATGGAGAGTTTAAGAGATTTAAATTTTGAGGAGATGAGGGAAGTGGAAGGGGGAAGATTCTTTAGAACGATAAAGACTATTTGGGATGCATTGGCAATTCAAGATGCAATAAATGAATTTAGGGATGGTTGGAATTCTCATGAATGTGATTGTAAAATGTAGTATTTAATAAGTATAAAGGAGGAAACTCCTTTATGCTTTATTCTTAACTTATGCTTAAACTAAAATATCCCGAATTGATTATAGTGCTTATTCTCAATTTAACAGTTGTAAAACTTGTTGGTATTTTTGATATAAGCAAATATTTTTCATCTCCAGGTGACATTCGGGATATTAAGGAATATTTTTTTCCTTTTCTGGTTTTTACAGCGGGAATAGTTCCTTTGATTGAAGAGTATTGCTTTAGATCTTGGATTAATGAGGGGAAATGGAAAATCGTATTGGCTATTGCCTTGACATTTGGATATTTGTTAATGGGTGATTATCATATACAATTTGAAATTATTTGGATAATAATTTTTATTATTCATGTCTATTTAATCAATTTTAAGGTTTTTACAGATTGGATTAATTCTATTATTCATGGGGTATTGTTTGGGACAACTCATTTGGTGAACTTTTCTACAGAAGAAATATTTGACTCATTTGTTTTATTGCCAATTCTTATTTTCCCTCAAATTATGTTGGGAATAATTTTATACTATATAAAAATAAAAATTAATTTTATAAGTTGTGTTTTATATCATGTTTTTTATAATTCTATATTAATAACTTATGCATACTTATTTGATTAATAGATCCTTTAGGTTGTTTTTTCAATTGTTTTCTCTTCAATCAAAGTGTACAGCTACCTCTTTTTGGGTAAAATTACGTTATTTTATTGGATATATTTTGATAAATTTCACCTTAATTTTTTTTGCAATTAGTTTGATGTATATTTCTGGTTTAGGTTTACTAGAATCCAAAGTAAGAAATTTTGAGGATATTAAAAATATGCTCCCTTTTGTTTTTATTCTAGGAAGTAGTATTATTCCATTAATTGAAGAAACTGTTCACAGACTCTATATATCTTGTCCTAATAAGGTAGTATTAAGCATTGTTTTTCTTTTTTTATATTTTATTATGTTAGGAGATTATACATTTTATCGAATTTTTGTATTTTTTGCATATTTTATATTTATATTGGTAATTGTTAAAATTCCTTTATTTCAAGTGAAAACAATTTTTATTTTTACTGGATCATCCTTCTTCTTTGCTGTTTTTCATATTTTTAAATATTTAGAGGGTTTTGAAGGTAACATGATTCATTTAATGGTTGGGATTGTTCCTCAGTTTTTAACTGGCTTAGTTTTATGTTATGTTCATTTGAAGTTAGGTTTTGGATGGGGGGTTGTTCACCATGGAATGGTTAACTTAATCTTGGTATTATTTATATATATGTTGATTTAATAGAGATTCCGGCCTCTTTAATTGCCGGTGGTGATAAATATAAACAATTATGAAAAGATCAAATGAACTATTGGAGGATTTATCAATTAAAGAAATGAGGGTAACAACTGGAGGAGAAGGAGTTTTCTTTGAATTGGGGCAGCGAGCGCACAAAGCTTGGTGTTCTTTTCGAGATCTCGTGTTGTCTCAGGAACCTGAGAATATTTTAGGTCCTACAGGTAATAGGTACCCTATGTAATAAAGGTAAAGAGGTTGAAAAGTAATTTCAACCTCTTTTTTGACTGTTTTTTATTACATTCCAAAAAAATAGGGGTTCGTACTTTACCCCAAAACGGTAATTTTCAATTTTCTTAATAATATCAATTAAAACCATCAAAAACTGGTCAACTGGTTTGGGGTAGACTGGGTTAGATTTAAATTAATTGGGAAGAGGGACTTAAGACATTAGCTGTATTTAATTCTGAAAAGATTTTTAAGTAGGGAAAAATGAGAATGGAAAAAATTAATAGATGGTTTGTTTTGAATCAGATTAGTGCTTTGTTATCCTTTTGAAGTGATAAAAAAATGAAAAAGAAAGTCAAAAGTATTTTGATGTTGCTGTTATTGTTATTGGTGATTTATCTTACTGTTCAATTCCTTAAAAATTTAGATGATTTTAAAGCTGGATTAAATGGAAATCCCCCGATTGAAAATAGAGATTAGGTTTTAAAGTTTCAATTTTTCCTAAATCAAATTCCAGGGAAGGAAATGTGGTTTTGGGTTAAATTAATGGAACGGACAATTGCAAATTGCCGGAAATTACTGGTTGAAGTTTAAAACTTCTACCAGTCTGGTAGTTAGATGGTGAGCAGTTCCTATATCGCTAAAGCGAAAAACCTCGAAAATTGGTTTTTATTCCAATAATTGAAAAACAATAAAACCATGTCTGTAATTAATCGAAAAAATATTATTAAGAATTTCATTATTGTTATAACAACAGCTTTGCTTGTCGTCTTATTTCAAATGGATTTGGATAATGTGTTTAATTGGATCAAAAACCTGTTTTAAAAAAAAATAAAATTATAAACAGTTAAATTAGGAGTGAGTTCTTGTTAGGGTAATTTCACTTATATTAAGTATAAATTTTATTTTAAATAACCTCTTGTTTAGTATGTTTTTATCGTGTTGTTTTTTTTTAATTTATGTATGCAGAGCAAAAAAAACTAATGATTTTTTTAAAATATCCAAAATTGGATCGAAGTGAAGTCTCTTGGAAATAACTGAAATACCTTTTTATATTAAATTTCTTTTTTTCATTAATTTTTTTTAGTAATGGTTGAATTATTGAATTTAGATGTTGATGACGGTGGAGATGTTTATTTATAAAAATTAATTAAGAATAATAAAATTATTTTTTTAATTGCAGGAGGGATTGTGGTTCCATTAATTGAGGAGTTCCTTTTTAGGTATTGGATAGTTATAAGAAAGAATTATTTTTTATGGTTATCCCTGGATATTCCGGATGATATTGACCCCTGTTCCGGGCATATTGACCCCTCTTTAGGAGAGGTTTGGTTTAATAATCAGATGGCCTGACAATTTTACATTTTTTTTCTGAGACTTTCCCCTTTCAGCTCGATTCTGTAGGAGACGTGTACCAACCGGTCAAGAATGGCATCTGCGATGGTCGGCTCACCTATGACATCGTACCAGCTTGAGACAGGGAGCTGACTTGCAATAATAGTGGATTTTTTACCGTGCCTGTCTTCGATAAGCTCCATAAGATCGATCTGTTGCTGTTTATCCAGGTTTGTCAGGCCGAAGTCATCGAGGATGAGCAGGTCCGTTTTTGCCAGTTTATCAAAGAACCTGATGGCAGTGCCGTCCAGTCTGACCATCTTGATTTTGATCATGAGCTTTTGGGTGTTGAAGTAAGCGACCTTTTTCCCATGCACACAGGCCTGGTGGCCAAGGGCCGAGGCCAGGTAACTTTTTCCACAGCCGGTAGCCCCCGTGACAAGTACAGCATCCCCATTGGTTATATATTCCCCGGTTGCCAGGGTTGCCAGGAGCATATCATCCAGGCCCCTGGTTTTGTCCAGGGAGAGTTCTTCCAGTGAAGCTTTGTAACGGAACCCTGCGTTGGATTCCAGTCTTTTAAACCTCCTGTTGTCTCTTTCCTGTTCTTCTGCCTGTAACATAAGCTCAAGTCCTTCGGCAAGGGAGAGGCTTTGGTTTTTACGGGTCTCCTGTAGCGTTGTCCATGTTTGGTGCATGCCGTGGAGCCTGAGTTTGATAAGTTGTGTTTCGATCGGATTGGGCATAGTTGTTTAAAGTTTAAGTTATTGATATTGGTCATAATATGTTTTTCCCCTGACATTCCCGTGTTCAGGAAGTTCCCTGGCAGACGGCTCCGCTGTAGCTTCTGTCATATTGTTTTCCAGCATGTTCTTGATAAAGGTATAGGAGTATACTTTGTACTCCATGGCTGTATTGCAGGCTTTCTCCAGTCGCTCCTTATCCACCTTCCTGCCCAGGGCGAGCAGCCCGTCACAGGTCCTGTAAAGCTGTTCGGGGATCTTGCCCTGTTTAAACAGCAGGGAGATGTACCTGGACAAGACCTTTGAGTGTTGGGCGGCTTTGCTGCGGTAATATTCAGGACTTCTGTCCCTATAATGCTGGTGCTGGGAACACAGGTGTTCTTTGAGCGTGGAATAACTCCCTTGATTGAAGCCTCTGCTGTGTATGGCCACCCGTTCCCCTTTATGGAACACATAGAGCATACTCCGTGTATAGATCACCTTTACCCTTTGGCCTATCAGTGTATAGGGGACACTGAAATAGTGGTTGTCCCGGGCCAGATAGATGTGGTTGTTTTTGGCAACGGTCAGCCGGGCATAGTGTCTCAGCTCGAAGCGTTCCCCGGGGAGTTTCCCCAACAGGCCCTTCTCATCGGCGAGAAACTTCTCTTCCCTGCAGTAGGGCTTTTGCTGCATCCGGGTCTGGTTATGGGCTTTTACCTTTTGGCCAATGGCCCTGTTTAAACTGTGTATATCGAAGAACTGCATATTCCTGAGCCTGGCATATACCCGGGAGTAAAGGACCTTTACCTGGTTCTCTACCAATGCCTTGTCCTGCGGCTTCCTCGCCCTGGCAGGCACTACAGCCGTGCCGTAGTGGTTGGCAAAATCCTCAAGGGCCTGGTTGATACTTGGCTCATACTTGTCGGCTTTGTTCACTGCGGCTTTCAGGTTATCGGGGACCAACAGCTGTGGCACACCCCCCAACTGCTCCATACAACGGCTTAGGGCATATAGGAAGTCCGGGATGGTCTGGGAGGCCACGGCCATGGCAAAGGCATAATCCGAATAGGGAAGGCAGGCCACAAACAGCTGGCACCGGACCTCTTCTCCGGTTTCCCTGTCTATGTAGGCGATGGGCTTGCCTGCAAAGTCTATATACAGCTTCTCTGCAGGCTTATGCTCAAGTACCATGGATGGCTTTGCCCGGGCAAGATCCTGTTGGTTGAGGTGGTGGCAAAACTGGCTACGGCCGTATCCATCGGGATAGGACTGCCTGTACTCTTCCCATAAAAGAGTTTTGGTCACCCCTTTGCGCTGGAGCTCTTTTTGATAATAAGCAAGGTTGGAGATAAAGTGTTCGTACCGGGGATCTTTGTAAGAAGGGTCCCCTGAAAGGAACTGTTTCTCAATCTCAGGTACCTCCATGGACAGGAGCTTCTCCGTCGTAAGCCCTGTTTTCTTATTGTTTTCCAACAGCTTGTCCAGCTTAAAAAGATAGCTCTTGACTGTGTTTTTGCTCATCTCCAGCATGCGGGCTATGGTTTTGATGCCCTTGCCCTGCTGCCGTAAAATAATCATCTGCTTGATCTGACTCATCGGTTTTGGTTTACCTGCCATCGGATTATACTTAGCGGTTTCGAAAATGTCCGCTAAAAAACCAAAACCATTCCATAGAGGGGTCAACTTGCTCCGGAATTTAAGCCTCAAAGGGGTCAGCTTGCTCCGGATTTAGCTCAATTTTTTCTTCAGGGGGTCAACATCCGCCGGAATGACAGGCGATTCTGGCCCTTAAAGCCACTTTGGTACCTGAATAATTGCCTAATTCGGAGGGGTCAGTTTACTCCGGATTATCCAATCCCTATTGTGTTTGTTGTTTTTGTTTACTTTTGGGAATGATGAGATTGTAAAAATTACATTGTATGTTACCTATTTGATTTTCATGTTAGCTGTTTTTATCAGGGGTAAAAGAACACCTTCTAGTTCAAAATTCGCTGTTTTCGGATCAGCTTCATTTTTTGCCCCTGTACATGTTTTTAATTATGAAATAAATGAAATTGGTTATCCGGATTCTTTTAAATTATTAATAGCCATTATTCCTCAATTTATAGGAGGTTTAATTTTAGGATACATAAGAATTAAGTTTGGAATATTGTATTCCTTTTTGTTCCATTCATCTTGGAATTTTTTTGTATTATTAGTGGTGGTTTTGTCCATTTAATTATAAAAATATTCTATTCGTTTTTAATGTAAAAAAAATATGAATAATTTTGTGACCTATATAGAAAATAATTTTTCCCATTTTAAATTAATATCTCTATTTTTATTAGGGTATGTTTTGGTAAGTCATTATCGGCCTTTTCAAAATGAATTGGGATTCTTTGATTTTGGACTTGCTGATTCTGGCGCTGGATTAGTTTCATTGGTTTTTGTCTATTTTCTTCTTACCCCACTTAATACAACTCAAGAAAAAGCTAATGAAAATGCATTTTTGGTATTGTTTATTTATCTGTCTCAAGAGCTGTTTTGCTATTTTTTTCCAGGTTTGATAGGTTCATTTGATTTTAAGGATATGTTGTATTATTGTTTAGGTTTTATCCTTGTATATTGCTTTGATATGAAGAGTAGGGGTAACATTGCCCATTAATTTTAAGGATCGGAGTCCACATTTTTGCCTATTGGAATAAAAAAAGTAAATTAAAAATCATAATTATTGTGTTGTCAGTGCTGTTTATTATAGTGGTGATTTATTTTACTTTTAAGTTTCTGAAAAATCGAGATGATTTTAAAGCGGGGCTTAAAGGGAAAACTCCGATTGAAAAGAGAGAATAGGTGATGTAATTGTAATAATGGGGTGAAATAATCGATCGTGAAATTTCAAATTGGGAGAAATTAAAGGGGCCGTCTCAAAAGTTTTTCCCACAATTGATAATGAAATTTTATTCTGACCTTCGAATAATCGTGTTTTGATAATAGGGGCTCCGCATGCTTTATCAGTACAAATCATCTAATCCCTATCCCCATTGCTATCGGGACGGTTCTTGAAACACTATCAACCATCCATTAAATACGGAAATTTCTTTGGAGAATATATTGTGTTTTTGACTTAAAAGACAAATTGGGCAGGGAATCCAAATTCCGATGGGCATTTGATACCGCATAAAAGCTAGGTTTAGGCTATCTTTTTAATATTCAACTACTTTCCCTACCCAGAAATCGAAAAATCAATAAAACGATTATTTTTCTTAAATTTAAATTTTAGAAATTGACCTCAAAGTTAAATAAATGAGCAATAAGCATCGAAAACCTCAATTGGTTGAGGCTTTAATTCCTATCCTGTTTCTTATCATTTTGCTGGTGATTAATATCAGGGTTTTTGGTGCTGATGGCCTCTCGGGCTCCAACCAATTGGTATTGATCCTTTCTGCAACCCTGGCAGGGCTGATGTCATTTTTCAGGCTGGGAATTTCCTGGAATGATCTGCAATCGGGAATTGTAAAAAGTATCGGGGCTGCCATGCCTTCTATCTTGATTTTGCTATTGATAGGATCCCTTGCCGGGACCTGGCTGTTGAGCGGCATTGTTCCTGCGATGATATATTATGGACTTCAAATCCTCAATCCGGGAATTTTCCTAATAGCTGCCTGTGTGGTCAGCGGAATAGTTTCTGTAGCCACCGGATCCAGTTGGACCACTGTAGCTACCGTAGGTGTTGCTTTATTGGGAATAGGAAAAGCTTTGGGCTTTGATGAAGGAATAATTGCTGGGGCCATTATTTCCGGTGCTTATTTTGGGGATAAAATGTCGCCTCTATCCGACACCACCAACTTGGCACCGGCCATGGCGGAAACCAATCTATTTACCCATATCCGCCATATGACCAAGACCACAGTTCCCTCCATCACTTTGGCACTGATTCTTTTTGGAATAGTGGGATATAATTATGAAGCCCAGGGATCAGTGGGACAGGTGAAAGAGATTTCCCAGGTAATAGTGGAACATTTTGAGGTCAATGGATGGTTATTTATTGTTCCCGTGGTAGTATTAGGCATGATTGTCAAAAAGGTTCCGGCTTTGCCAGCATTGTTGGCAGGTGCCCTCTTGGGGGCGGTGTTTGCAGTGGTCTTCCAACCAGAGGTCATTCGGTTTATTGCGGGGGAAGAAGGGAGAAGTTACCTTTACCAGGCCTTTAAGGCGAGTATGATGTCCTTGTATGGGAATATCAGCATAGAAACCAGCAATGGAATGGTCAATGAGCTCCTTTCCACCGGAGGAATGGCTGGGATGTTGCCTACCATTTGGTTGATTATCTGCGCCATGATATTTGGAGGAATCATGGAGGAGAGCGGTATGTTGTTGGTTATTGCTGAAGCAGTGATTAAAAAAGTACATTCTTTAGGGTCATTAATTGCCTCTACGGCGGCGACTTGTGTGTTTTTTAACCTAACGACCTCCGACCAGTATTTGGCAATCCTGGTGCCGGGAAGGATGTATGTAGATATTTATAAAAAACGTGGATTAAAAGGGGAAAACCTGAGCA
Source organism: Echinicola jeungdonensis (assembly GCF_030409905.1). NCBI lineage: Bacteria > Pseudomonadati > Bacteroidota > Cytophagia > Cytophagales > Cyclobacteriaceae > Echinicola > Echinicola jeungdonensis. The sequence goes on along the minus strand of NZ_JAUFQT010000001.1, from coordinate 251,271 downwards.
GGACCTTGGAAGATAGTGCCACGGTGACTTCCGTGTTGGTGCCCTGGAATACCTGTGGGGCAACTCAGGCTTCCGTATTGGGAGTTGCGACATTGACTTATGCCCCTTATTGTTTTTTTAATATCATCAGTCCTTTTATGACTGTTTTATATGGATACCTAAAGCTGGGTATCAATTATTATTCTGAAGAAGAAATGAAAGAAATACAAAAAGAGTTAGCGGTATGATTCCTTATAAGATCAGTAAAAGTGAGGTGAACGAACTGCCTATTGGGGCATTTGAGGGGGAGATAATATTAATAGATGACCCAAAAATGATTCCGGAAGCAGTGGAATATCTATATGCCCACCGCTTGATTGGTTTTGATACCGAAACCAGGCCTTCTTTTAAGAAAGGAGTGAAGCATGAGGTGTCACTTTTGCAATTATCTACTGAAGAAAAAGCTTTTTTGTTCCGGTTAAACCTTATAGGCTTTCCTGATGAAATCCGGGAAATTCTTGAGGATCCCCAAATTGTCAAAATAGGTGCTGCCGTTAGGGATGATATCAAAGATTTGAGAAGATTGGATTCCCGGTTTAAGCAGGCCAGCTTTTTCGATTTGAATGAAGAATTGAAAAAGGTAGGCTTCCATAATGTGGGGGTCAGAAATCTAAGTGCCATGGTGCTAAACATTCGGATTTCTAAGTCCGAACAGGTTTCCAATTGGGAAGCCGAGGAATTGACGGCCAAACAACAATTATATGCCGCTACAGATGCCTGGGCCTGTTTGGTAGTTTTCCAGGAACTGTACCAAAAAGGCTATTTAGATGATTTGTTGGCTAATCGGAAAGTTTGACAGAGGGAATGTCTTTCAATCTTTCTAACACCTCATCAAGTAATGCTTCCCTCACAGAAAGACTCATCAAGCAGGTATTGTCAAAATCCTGCTTTTTTATTTTAAGGTCCTTTTCCTTGATCAGGCGCATGACATCATTCATATCGAGGTAATCAAAACGAAATCGAACAGTCTTGGTAATTACATCCTCAATAATCTGATTGGCTGCAATGGCTTCCGCAGCTGCCGTTTTATAGGCACTGATCAAGCCACCTACGCCCAATTTAGTACCACCAAAATAACGGACAACCACAATTAATGCATTGGTCAGGTTGTTGGAGCGAAGCTGGCCAAGAATAGGGTCTCCTGCAGAATGATTGGGTTCTCCATCATCATTGGCCCTGAAGGTATCCTGGTCTTTGCCAAGGATATAAGCATAACAATGGTGCCTTGCATCATGGAATTTTTTTCGAAGCCCATCCAGCTTTTCCTTGATTTCCTCTTCATCACTTACCGGAAAAGCAAATGCCAGGAATTTGCTCCCCTTTTCCTTGTAAAGCCCCTCAGAATCCTCCGCCAATGTCAAAAATGTATCTTCCATCCGTCTCTTTTTCTGCTATTATCCAATTTTAAAGTTCAAAACTAAGCTTGATAGTGAAATAAAAAAAGTGAATCGGGATTCGGGATATTTTGATATGTCAATTGTTAATTTTTTTATTCGTGATTTGTAAAACCTATTGGTTTTTTTATTCCTTATATTCCTAAACTTTTTTTAGAATAAGAACGGTTCCATGTCATATAAATTAAACCCTAGTAGCACTCCCTAAATCTTCCTTGAGAGGGGTAAGTCCTCGTTTTTTTAAAAAAATCCATAAAAGAAGCTTGTTAAGGCTTTAACTAAAATAACCTTGGGTGCAAACCCAGGGTTATTTGAATCGTGATGTCCTGCCAACCCCTTTAAGGGTTGAACTAAACTAAAGGTACTGATAGAAAAGGGGATAAGAAAAAAACAAATCACCATACCCACCAAACATTAAATTATTGTAAAATTTTGCCCAAGAAATAGGGCCATTCCCTGATCGACTAGGGGATTTTATTTAACTTGGAAACCAAATAATTTTTGGTGAATGATCCAAAATAGTACCAATAACTTAAAAATGACCAAACCTTATGTTTTTCAGGTGGGAAAAACCGAAAATCCTCAGGGAATGCTCCATTACCTGGAACAGCAACAAATTCCTTTTCAGATAAAAAGGACATTTTGGATATCCGGAGTGCCGGAAAATTCGGTCAGGGGCGTTCATGCCCATCACAAAGACCAACAAGTGACAATATGTTTGCAGGGTAAGGTAGAGGTGAAATTGGAGGACCTTGCTAAAAAACAGTACCTTTTTACCCTGGAAAGCCCAGAACAGGTATTGTTTCTTCCTCATTTGGTTTGGTCGGAGTTTGTTTTTTATTCCAATGCCATATTGTTGGTCATGGCCAACGAAAATTTTTCCGAAGATGATTATATCAGAGACAAAAAAGTTTTTGAAAAGTTGCAAGATGAATACCGAAAAAAACTATGATTTTCTGCTCAAAGAAGTCGGTCAAGTGGATCATGATTATTTTTTACACGATTATTCCCCTTCAAATGGGGAAAAATATTATTGTGCCCAATTGTTCAAAAAACAAAAACTAAAGGCTTCGATTTATTTTCAGTTTCAGGAAAATGGAGAGATGACTTCCCTTAAGGAGGCGCCCTTTGGTGGTTTTTGGGTGGAAAAGAAAATTTCTTCTGAAAGTTTTCAGTTTTTTGTAGAGCAATTATTGATTGCCATTAGGGGATTAGGGGGGAGGTCCCTGGAGATAACTCAAGCTCCTGACCCTTATCAGCCTCAGAACCCAATGATCCACTACATCCTGAATACTTTGGGTTTCAAGATGAAAAAGATGTTGATGCATCAGGTTTTTGAAAACAGAAAAGAAATCAAGCAATACCTGCAGGAAAAGGCTTCAAAAAATAAGAAAAAGCAGGAAAAGTTCAATTTAGACGTGGAGGTGGGCCCCATAAAAAATTTTAATTTTTTGAAAGACATAAAATGGTGGCGAACCATACGGGACCATGAATATAAAGTAGATGAGGAAAAATTAATACAACAGGTCAGCGCTTATCCTGACCGCTATCATTTGGTAACTGTGGAAGAAGGGGGCGAAGCAGTGGCCCATGTGCTTTGTGTCCAGTTGACTTCCAATAGTTTATATTATTTTTTGCCGGCCATGAACCCTAACAATCAACAAACCTTTACCGGTGAGGTAGCTATTTATTCAGTCATCCAATTGGGAGATAGGTTAGGGGTCGATTTTATAGATTTGGGTTCCTCTGAATGGCAGGGATCCGCCAACCACAGCTTGATACATTTTAAATCAAAAGTGGCTAATAATTCCTCCAACAAATTAACCTGGCAAATTCAACTGTAAGCCCTATGGATGCCCCTTTGGTTACTGTAATTTGTCTCTGTTATCAGCAAAAAGATTTTGTGGAGGAAGCCCTAAATTCTGTTTTAGAACAGGTTTATCAACCTATAGAATTGATCGTTTTTGACAATGGAAGTGGGGATGGCAGCCAGGAACAAATCGCACAATGGGTCGAGCAAAATGGTAATAAGATAAAGCTGACAAAGGTGTTTTTGTTGCCTGAGAAAATCAATTATTGTAAAGCATTCAACAAAGCTTTGAAATGGGCAAATGGAAAATTTGTCCTTGATCTTTCAGGAGATGATGTATTGATGCCCCAGCATATTGGGGAAGCGGTATGTGCATTCTCAAAACAGACGGAAGCAAAGGTTTATTCTTCCAATGCTTATTTGGTAAGTGCTGATGGGAAAGTCAAAAAGACTTTCTTTCCAACTGATGAAAACGGAAAGGTTCAGGAATGGATTCCAGAAGGATGGATTTATGCTGATGTGGTGGAGCGATATTGTGTCTGCACGCCCACACTAGTTTTTGATTGCGGAGCTTTAAAAAAGGAGGGAGGCTATGATGAGTCTCTTTCCTATGAGGATTTTGATATTTTGGTCCGGATGGCCAGAAAATACCGGTTTTCCTTCAGCCATTATAGGGGGGTAAAAAAAAGGTTGCATCCGGCGGCATATTCAAGAAAACAATACCAAAAAAAGCAATCCATTATTTTGCCGTCCACTTTAAAAGTGTGCGAAAAAATTTCCCGTCTCAATCAAAACCCAACCGAAAACCAAGCTTTGATTTCCAGGATATATCATGAAACCAAACATGCCCTTTTTTCAGCTAATTTTGAGGTTTCAGGAAAGTTTTTGGAATTGGCCAAAAGGCAAGGAGCAAAAGGTTGGAAATGGAAATTGTTTCATGTTTGGCAAAAGAGTAGCCTGGATCTTTCTTGGATATATGAATTAGTGAAGAGGTGAACCTTGATACTTGAGATTTTAGTGAGTTTTTAGTCTCCGTTGGCTAAGCCGTTGGGACAACTTAAAATCGGGCTGGACAATCGGAATTATGGTAGGGATTCGGTTTCCACATACCAAATACCCCAAATTCTATATAACAAAAATCCCTATCTCTAACCTACAATAACCTCAATAATGTTCTCCGGCTTAAAGTATTTTTGGCCAATTTCCATAATTTCTTCAGGTTTAAAATCCCTGAAATAAGCCAATTGGGTTTCATAGAAATCATAATCCAGACCCACCTGATGAATGCTCTTGAAGCGGTTGATCAGGTCAAAGGCATTGCTAAAGCTGGATAAAAAATTGCCGATCATATAATTGCGGACGATTTCAAGTTCATCCTTTTGTACTGGGGTGTTTTTAAGTCTTTCGATTTCTTTGTAAACTTCCTGGATGACTTCCTCCGCATATCCCTTTTGGACATCGGCCATGACCACCCAATAATCTGAAAGTTGCAAGTTGCCTATGGAGCTGTAAATCCCATAAGTATGGCCCTTTTCTTCCCGGATGTTCTTGATCAATCGACTGCCAAAATAACCTCCTAAAATGGTGTTAAAGACCGTCAAAGCATGGTAATCCTCGTGGGTTTTCGGAATAAGGTGTTGTCCTAGGCGGATACTGGATTGTACGGATTTTTCCTTGATTTCGGTCAGCCTTTTTTCAGGCCAAACTTCAAAATCGGGCAAGGTGTCCGAGATTTGGATGACCGGCAAATCTTCAAATGCTTTTACCAATTGATCAATTTCATTTTCCTCCAAATTCCCAGTGACAAATATTTCTGGGGTTACCAATAAGGTATTGTGGTAGAAATCCACCAGGTCTTCCCTTTGGACGGTTTCCACATCACATTCTTCTGCCACAAACCCATAAGGGTGATGGGAACCAAAGAGCGCTTTCCTGTATAATTGGTTGGCCCTAGCTCCATTTTGTCCTTTTTGAATGGAAATGGTTAGGGATTTTTGGGATTTTCTTTTTTCCAGTTCTTTTTCAGGAAATACAGCCTCTGTAAAAAGTGAACGGAATACAGGTAAAACTGATGCAAAGTGTTTTTTGGTAGTCAGCAGGGATAGGCCGCTTTGTTCAAATGTGGAAATGACCTCAATTTCGGAGGCATAATGATCAAAAAAATGGTCTATTTCCTCAGAGTTTTTTTCTTGCGTCCCTTCCATTAACATGTGCAATGTAAAAAAAGGAACCAGTGCTTTTTCTTTTGCAACCAAATGCTTATTGGAGGCGGTATTGATTTCTATTTTGATGGCATCAATGGCCGGGGTGGGGAAAAAATACAAAGGGACCCCGTTTTTCAAGGTCCGCTTTTGAGGTTTAGTTAATGCTATATGTTCTGGTATCTGAAAAGCCGGAGCTTTTGATCGGTCTACTACAGTCATGTTTAAGGTTTTGGAATGTCGTAAGCCAGGGAGAATCTTAAAGTTTCTGCCAAGGGGTGGTTTTGCTTTTGGGGTACCAAATAGGAGAAATCAAACCCTAACCTTTTAATATTAAAACCAACCCCCATGGTAAAATATTTTCTTCCGCCTTTATTTTGGTTTTCATGGAAATAGCCGGTCCTAAGGGCAAATTTTTCTGCATACTCATATTCAACACCAAAGGAAATCATAAACTCTTGCATTTCCTCACCAAAACCATCCGGTGCATCGGCAAAAGAACCAAAGATACCACTGATCAGGGAGCGGTTAGGATCTTTGCCGCTTTCAATAATGGGATCACCATTGCTGTCCTGTCGTAAGGAGCCATCCTCATTTCTTGCATAGATAGGGGGAGTAGGGACCATTAATTTGTTCAAATCAAGGGCAAAGGTTAAATCATTGTATTCATCAAGGTTGATGGCCAATGCAGTACCCATTCTGAAGTTGGTAGGAATATAATCCAGATCCTCTGCACTGTTATATGTCAGTTTGGGGCCGATATTGCTGACATTGGCTCCCAGTGACCATAAGGCATCTTTATCCGAAAAAAGGACTTCTTTTTGGTAATAAACCCCTACATCCGTACCCACACTAACACCGGGGCGACCTTCTGCTCCACTGGAAGCCCCTATATTTCCTGATAAATTGGAATGGATAAAGCGTGCTGAAATTCCTAGGGAAAGGTTTTCAGACAGTTTTCTGGAATATGTGGCCCCAATGGCGATATCCCTTGGGGTAAACTCTCCAATATCCTGGCCCCTTCCATCGGTCAGTTGGATATCTCCCATATTAAAGTATCTCAAATCAATTCCAAAAGTGGAAACATCATCAATCCTGCGATAACCAGTAAGGTAATTGAGGGACATATCAGGAACCAATTTTCCCAACCAGGGAGAATAGGAAAGAGAGAAACCCATTTTTTTATCTATAAAAGCTAGTTTGGCAGCATTCCAGTGGGCGGAGTTGGCATCCGGGGAGGTGGCTACCCCCACATCACCCATAGCAGAGTGCCTGCTGTCAGGTGCAAAATTCAAAAATGGAACAGCAGTGGCAATGACCCTTCTACCATCTTCCTGACCGGAGATTATGGCAGAATTTTGTGCCTTTACAATAAATGTGATGAAAAATAGCGAAGCTAAAAAAGTAAATCCTTTCAAGTTGTTTTTTATTATTTTCATTGAATATAGATTTTTCCACTAGCCAAATCAGACGTATTGTCCGTTTCGCTCATAAGCTCTAATTTGTAAATATAAGTCCCTTTTGCGGGAAAACTTGTTTTGTTTCGTAAAAAAAACCAGGCTAAACCATCAACAATCCTATCAGCTTTTGGAAAACGCTTATTTGTGGAAAATATTTCCCTGCCTTCCATAGAATAAATTGACAATTGGCAAATTAGGGTTTCCCCTGGCCGGTTATGTTCCAACCAAAAATGGCAATCAGATTCAGCAGGATTGGGAAATGCCATGTGGTCCAATATGGACAGTTGGTCAGAACCTTCCACCCGTATTTCCAGTTGAGCGGTGGAAGAGTTTCCTTGGTTATCAAAGGCGGTGAGCTGAACAATATTATTCCCTTCCCGAAGGTCATCAAGGGTAATATCAATTCTTCCTCGGGTAAAACCATCATTTATGGAATAATAATGATCATTTAAAATTATAGTTTTTCCTTGGTTGATCTGTAAGGTAATGTTCTGACCGAGATTGTTGGGAGAAATTTGAATGCCGCTGGAGTCCTGAAGATGGACCAGCAACCTCATTTGTTTGCTGGGAATAACCTCAACTTTCTTTAAGCTATCCTCCGCAAAAAGCTGTATATGGGGCCCCTCAAGGTCATTGGCCGGCCTGGAATCAGACCCTCCGATAATGACGGATTGGGCCCCAAATGCTTCCAGTTGACTGCTTTCTTCCCGGGCATATAAGCGGATAATCCCTTCTCCAAATTTGTAATCTATATTTTGGGGAATGATCAATTGCGCCTCAAACTGACCATTTTTTACCTTTCCCGTTCCTTGATGGAGTAGGATATTGGGGTTGTCATAGCTTATGGGCTGGCTTTCGTCCCCCAGGGTGGTCAATTCTCCAGCCTTGTCCAACAAGGTGATTTGGTATTCACCATTAAAAGAGGAAACGTTAGACTGGGTGAGCGGATCTTGGATGTTTCCCCTAATGCTTATTTTTTGAAGGGCCCGGAGAGTATCCACTTGCATTTTTGAGTCCAGGTCTATTGGTACTTCCATTTGAACGGAAAGTTCCGGAAGTGCTAATTTTAAACTGGGATCTCCCAGGAGGGAAAAGTTCCGGTTGTACGGGCCGTTGAGGCTGTTGTTTTTGGTGATTTTAAAGATTTCCCCCAGGCTTAGATATTCACCATTTTCCTTGGAAAAAACTGCTGATATAAAGGCCTGGTTTAAGGCGAAATTAAGACTGCTGAAGACAGGCCTCCCAGTAGTCAGCAAGGCAATGGCTCCCTTATTTTGGGCAAATAATAATTCCTCTGCCCCAGACCTGGAATAAGGACTGTCATGCCGGCCAAATTCACAGGTAGCCGTTACAAAAAGGGGAAGAATCTCATTGCTGGGCCAGTCTTCCAAGTCGGTGACCTGGAAAATTTCTTCAGCCATCAAGGTGGATTCATTACCGTGGCCTATATAGTTGATGAATAAAGTCCCTTCTTCAATATGTTGGAAAAAAGCAGACTTGGCAGCGGGGGAAGATTGAGAACTACCTTCCTCTAATTGTTCATAATCATCCAAATAGAGTTTGTTGACCCTGATTTCAGGATTTTGGTTTTGTATAAATTGAGAGTGGGATTCAGCATGACCCAAGTGAATATTTTGGTCCCCATCGTCAGCCACAAATAATACCTCCCTTTTCCAGTTCCCCAATGGAGCATCAGATTCGTAGCGGATGATTTTATCCACTGCCGTTTTTGCTTCCTGGACATTGATGGCAGGAATTCTTCCCACACCGATATTTAATGGCCTATCACCCTCACTGCTTTCTTCCCAAATTCCGGCACCATTTTCCAAGATCCCAAAATAATCGTCAGAACTGTAGGAGGTTAAAGGGTTGAGGTTATTTCTGGAACTATAAGTAGGGACAAGGTTAGGCCGGCCTCCAGAAATGTTTTTATAATCAAATGTTCCCTTTCCAAAAAAAAGTACATTTTTTAATTGTTGATGCTGCTGGTAATGGTAAGCAAGGAAATTTCTTAAAGCGGACACATCCTGGGTGCCGTAACTGTAGGCATCATAAATCATTTGAGGAGTTGTGACCAAGGTGGGTAATCCCCTTGAAATCTTATGTTCGGCCAATCTTCTGGCCTGGTTTTCCAGTTCCGGAGCAGCAATGATGATCAATTCCGGTTCATTTTGAAGCAATTTTAAGGATAGATCTGCAGGAATTACTGGGGGGATTTCAGGTATATTTTGTGGGTCAAAAATGGCTAATTTTTGGCTGTTTTGAAGTAAGGCTGTTCCAAGCTGCAGGTTCAATCTTCTAGGATCATAAAAATCAGAAATGTCCCAGATTTCCTGTTGACTTTGAATTCCTACCTGAAAGGGAATGTCCTCAAGGCTATAATATATTCCTTCAGGCAATAACTTGGAATCAAATCCCCTTCCCTGTAAAATGTAATCCACCATGGCCATTCCGTTGGGGTCAGCAGTTTCGGTTTGGAAATTGAGAGGGGCGTTTTCCGAAATATTGTTTGAGGAAATTATTACAGAGGAGGATTTTTCCCGGCCTTTGATCCCGTAAGTAGATTGTGGAATGGGAGATATGGACATATTGACCAATTCAGTGGAACCCAATCTTAAATATAGTTGGCTTTGGGAAGTGGACTGGGCCATAAAATTGGCCTTAAAAAATAAAGGCGCATTTTCCGGAATGGTTTGTGGAAGTGCAAGGGTAGAGGATTGGCCTGAAAAAATCCTATCTCCATACCATTTTCTTCCGGAAGACAGGAGATTATTTTCTTCTTTTTTATGTACACCAACTTGGTAAAGCCATTTTCCACCAGCCTCTTCTCCATTTTGTACTGAAACTTGTGGGATTTCCTTTGTGCGGCTTTTCCCAACTTCAATCAAATAATATAAGGTGTCTGAGTAATAATGGTGTTGGTAACTCAATCCATCTTCATCGGGAATGACCTGATGTGGGCCGGCCAAGAAAACATACAAGGAGTTATTCTGGATCAGGGTTGGGATTTCCCTGAGTTTAAGGGCCATGCTATTCAGCTCCTGGGGAAGTATTCCGGGAGAACCATATAGGGTAATGTCCTCCAATGAACTTGCGCCGAAGGATTGTGCCTCTAATATGCTGATTTTATAGATGCCTTCATCAGTAATGGGGATTTTATAAAAATCCGTTTGGGCTTTAGTTTCATTGAGAAAGAAAAATCCTGCTAAAGCCCAAAACAAATATGATATATTCCACTTACCCTTCATGGGAAACTGTCCAGTTTTCTATTATAGAAAGGACAATATAACCCAAAATGGCAAAAGGAATCCCAGCAATACCCAAAAATGCAAGGCTTACAATACCAATCAAGACCACCAGGTACCTATAGATGTTTTCCCTCAAGGCATAATTCTTGAATTTTAAGGCTATTAATGGCAGCTCAGCAGTAAGCAAAAATGCCAGTACCAGGGCAAAGGCCAAAAGAAAATATCCTTGGAAAATTAAGTTTTGAGCCCAAATAAATTTATTCGCCAAAAAAGGTAGAGTAGACAGCAACAATGCATTGGCCGGAGTGGGAAGACCTATAAACCGGTCGGTTTGACGGGTGTCAATATTAAATTTTGCAAGCCTCAGGGCGGATTGTATTCCTATAAAAAAGGCCAAAAAGGGCAGGAGGCTATCGGGAAATGCGGTTTGGAGCATTTTGAATACCACAAAAGTGGGCAATACTCCAAAGGTTACAAGGTCTGCCAGGGAATCCAACTGCTTGCCTATCTCCCCACTTACCCCAAGCATCCGGGCAGCCCATCCATCAAAGAAATCAAAGAAAGCTGCCGCCAGAATAAAGTAAGTCCCATAAGTGAGTTTGCCTTCAAGTACAAAGAAAATTCCGGCCATTCCGGCCACCAAATTCAAACTGGTGATGGCATTGGGGATGTGTTTTTTGATACTCAAAACTGTGCTCTTTCTCCGACAAATGGGTTGTTGATTTTTTCAAAGCCAATACTGGTAGTAGGGCCGTGGCCTGGATAGACTTTTACATCATCCGGAAGGCTAAACATTTTAGTTTTGATGGCTTCCAGTAATGTTTCATGGTCTCCCCCTGGAAGGTCCGTTCTCCCTATGCTACCTTGAAATAGGGTGTCCCCTCCAATGCAGGTTTTGGTCTCAGGATGATAAAAAATCACATGTCCGGGGGAATGCCCCGGAACCCAGCGGATTTGGAGGGTGGTTTTTCCAAAATTGATTTCCTGACCTTCCTCAATATAATCATCCGCCTCACATTCATCAAATGCTGGAAATCCATAATTGGAAGCATAAGCACTGATGGCCCTTAATACTGGATCATCTTTTGGATGGATCAGTAAAGGAATGTTAAAAGTCCTCTTTACATAGTCATTTCCCAGCACATGGTCAATATGGCAATGGGTGTTGAGCAATTGGACGGGATTGAGTTGGTTTTCCTTGATAAATTGATGCAAGGCTTCCTTTTCCTCTTTTTCATAACACCCGGGATCGATGATGATTGCCTCTTTAGTTTCATCATAAAGTAGGTAGGTGTTTTCCTGAAAGGGATTGAAGGTAAAAGTTTTAACATTCAACATGCGCGAATCAGTTTTGAATTCGTGCCAAAATAACAAAGAAAGAATTTAATTTTGGGCATGGAAGTAGATTTTTTACTAATTGGACAGGGCCTGGCAGGGACGGTATTGTCCCAACGTTTGCTAAAAGCCGGAAAAACCGTTGGCCTGATTGATGAACCTGGAAAAAATAAAAGCAGTAGGGTGGCGGCTGGACTTTATAATCCGGTTACCGGGAGGAAAATGGTCAAAACCTGGAATGCTGATCTGCTTTTTCCGGAAATCATTCCGCTATACCGGGAACTGGAAGACCTGTTGGGGATAAAAATAATATACCCTAGGCCCATTTACAGGCCTTTTGTCAGTATTGAAGAACAAAATGAATGGATGGGAAAAAGTGGGGATGAGGGGTTTAGGGGTTATATTGAAACGGTCAGGATGTCCAGCAAATATGATGAGGTCAATGACCCTTATGGAGGAATTTTGTTGAAAAATTGTGGCTTTGTGGACCTGGCTGCTCTTTTGGATGCTTATACGGGTTGGTTGAATGAAAAGGGATTTTTGGTACAATCGACTTTTGATGAGGATAAATTAATCAGAAAGGATGATGGTTTTATTTATGGGGAAATAAAAGCCAAAAATCTTATTTATTGCAATGGCATTGGAGCCATGAAAAGCCGGTTTTTTGATTGGCTGCCTTTTGCCCCCGTTAAAGGTGAAATTCTGGAAATAAATGAAGAATTCAAACCTTATGAAATCATCAACCGCGGGGTGTTTAGGATCACCATGCCTGATGGTTTGATAAGGGTGGGGTCCACTTATAGTCGGCATGACCTGGACACCGGGCCAAGCAGCCAGGGAAAAAGGACTATTTTGGAAAAATTGGAAAAGTTGGTTCATGCTTCCGATAGGGAAATTATTCAACACAAAAGTGGGATACGACCAGCTACCCGGGATAGAAGACCATTTTTAGGGAAATATCCTCAAGAGAAAAACGTTTATATATTCAATGGCTTTGGAGCCAAAGGGGTTTCTTTGGTTCCTTATTTCAGTAAGGTGATGTTGGATTTGTTGATCCATGGTGAGGAACCGGAAAAAGGTGTTAACATAAGTCGATTTTTTAAGTATATTTAAGACAAAGACGTTATAAAGATCAATGAAAGTATATTTGTTTGTTATTTCTTTTGCCCTTTTATGGCTTGGATCTACTTTGGATCTGAAGGCCCAATTTGACCGGGAAAGGTTTGGGAAAAACAGGTTGCAGCACAAGGAGCTCGATTGGTATTTTTACAGTTCAAACAATTTTGAAGTTTATTATTATGATGGCGGAAGGGAAAATGCCCGGATGGCCATCGACTACCTGGAAAATCAATTTGAACGTATTACCCAAATGGTCGGTTATGTGGCCTATACCAAACCCAAGGTTTATATTTATAATTCCCGAGAAGACTGGTTGCAAAGTAATTTGGACCTCAATGAAAACAATTACACCGTCAGCGGCCAGACCTATTTTTCCAAACTTTTGGCAGAGGTTCCATACACTGGGAAATGGGCCACTTTTAAGGAGGAGTTAGTTTACCGAACCTCCAAAATCATTATTGAGGAAATGTTATACGGGTCCACTATAGCTGATGCTTTTCAGTCTAATTTGATCAACAGTTTCCCGGATTGGTTTATTGATGGCGCTGCCCTTTACCTTGCCAAAGGTTGGGACAGGGAAATGGATGATTTTGTAAGGCATTATTTAAAGGAAAATGAGCAGCCCAGGCTTTATAAACTGAACTCTGAACAAGCGGAGTTAGTCGGGCAGTCAATATGGAATTTTATTGTGGAGAGGTATGGTAAGCGGTATGTTTCCAGTATTTTGAATTTAAGCCGTATCAACCGGAATGAAGAAACCAGCATTGCCAATACATTGGGCAAGAGTTTCAAGGAATTTATCCAGCAATGGCGGGATTATTATGTGGGGCTCAATGAAAATGTGCTCAATACTTTTGAATCCCCTGATACGGAAAAAATAATTGCTTCTACTTCAAAAGGTAAACCAGGAGCCATAAATGATATCAAGTTCAGCCCTGATGCCAAACATTTGGCTTATGTGGAGAATAACAATGGAAAATATAAAGTAAAGGTTAGAAATCTTAGTACTGACCGGGAAGTAACCATTTACAAAGGCGGTCATTCTTCAGATGATCAGGAAGCCAATTTTACCTCCCCGGTAATTGCCTGGAGGGATACTCTGAATCTTACCATCGCCACCTTCAAACGGGGGGTAACCACACTTCGAATGAGAAGCATCGATGGAAGTAGTCAGGACAAAATTTTCCTCCGAAATATCACCCAGGTTACCAGTCTTGATTTTGCTCCCAATGGTACCAATATGGTTCTTTCGGCTATTTCCAACGGCCGGAGTGATATTTATACCCTCAATATAAGGGGGAGAGGGAAGAAGTTGACCAATGATGTTTTTGATAACATCACCCCTACCTTCATCAACGATTCCACCATTGTTTTTGCTTCCAATAAGGCGGATTTGCCGGACAGTGTACTTACCCGAACGCCGGATGTCCGCAAGTTGCCTGAATATTTTAACCTTTTCCGCATGGATTTGGGGGATAGTATTGTGACCAGCCGGCTTACCAATATGAATTCGGTTAATTATATGCCAAGGGTAATGAACAGGAATTTTGTCCTTCATCTCAGTGATCAAAGTGGTATCACAAATGTAATGAGATTGGGTTTGGGAAGTTCCGTTTCCAGCCAGGTCTCTGCTTTTGACAAAAGTTTAGAAAGCTTTGATTATGCCCCATCAGTAAACCGTTGGGCTTATTCTTACCATGACGGCATACGCAGTAAATTGATACTGGAACCTTATCCAAATTTGGACAAGTTTACCCCAAGTATACCCAGGGTCCAGTTGGAACAAGCCAAAAAACTAAATGAAAGGATCTCCACCAGAAGGATTGATAATAATGCCGGGGAGGCTCCCGATGAGGAAAAAGATCAAGAGAAAGAAGCCTCTAATACTTTACCTGAAGAACCAGTAGTTCAATTGGATACTTTACAACCTGCAGCACCCCAAACAGGATCCATAAACCTGGATCGGTTAAGGTTTGAAAGGGAAGGGGGCATTGATATAGAAAATTACCAATTTGACTCTGTCCCAGAACCTGTGGAGGAAGAGTCCCTGGATAATACAACCGGTAGAAGTGATATCCTGGATGCTTTCCGCCAACAAAGTATGCAAAGGAGGGTGACCGGGCCAAGGGAATATATTCCCCAATTCATTGCTAACAGCCTCAATACTTCATTTGTGGTGGACCCTTTAAGAGGGTTTGGAATCAGTCTCAATGCAAAAATGACGGATTTACTGGATAACCACTCCTTTACCGGAGGGCTGATGACCACCATGGATTTCAGGTCTGGAAGTGATATTTTCTTTGAGTACCAATATTTAAAGCATAGAATTGATTTCAGGGGAAGGTATGATCGAAAAGCTTTGGTGATCACGGAGGGTGACCTGACACATCAGAGGTATGTCCTAAATAAAACAGAATTGGGTATTTCTTATCCAATTAATGTGCATAGCCGGGTGACTTTGGCACCATTTTTTGCCAAAACCCAGTATTTTAACCTGAATTCTGACTCTCTGATTCGAGGCAATGGGGGGATTGATAATAGTTTTGATGTAAATTACCTCGGTGGTAAAGCAGAATTTGTGATGGATAAAACCACCCTTTTAGGGCTTTATATGGAGCAAGGCTTTAAGGGAAAGATTGGAATTATCCATTATCAAGGTATCGACAAATCCGAGCGGTCATTTAGCAACGCCTACCTGGACCTGAGGAATTATCAAAAAATCCATAAAAGCATCACATTTGCCACTAGGCTTTTTGCAGGGTCTTATTTTGGAAATAACCCACAACGCTACCTGGTCGGTGGTATGGATAATTGGCTTTTTAATGAATTTTATCAGCCCCCTTCCAACCGGCCGGAATCCAGTCCAATCCGGAATAATGATGGGGTTGAAAACTCCGATATTCTATTTGCTCAATTTGTGGACCTCCGAGGCTATGATTATGATGAAATCCGTGGTAAGAATGTAATCACCTTTACTGCAGAGTTAAGGATACCCTTGTTTGCCTATCTTTCCAGGGGAAATATCGCCTCCAATTTTATTAGAAATTTCCAATTGGTAGGTTTTTATGATGCAGGATCTTCCTGGGACCGTTCCGCCCCATGGGAGAGGGTCAATGACCAAAATACCGAAGTGATCAACACGGAAGGGTCTCCTTTTAAAATCACCCTTAATAACTTTAACAACCCATGGCTCCAGAGTTTTGGGGGAGGCTTGAGGACTGTTTTGCTCAATTACTATGTGAAATTTGATGTTGCCCGGCCTGTAAGAAACTATAATGTTGAGGAAACCCGCTTTTATGTGACTTTGGGGTATAATTTCTAAAATGAACTGTTATTATTGATTAAGTTTGCAGCATGATTAAATCCATGACGGGCTATGGTATAGCCAATTTTGAAGATGAGCGTTATATCATCAGCGCCGAAGTAAAAACGTTAAATTCTAAATTTTTGGACTTAAACCTCAGAAGTCCCCGGCAATTTTCTGATAAGGAGATAGAGGTCAGAACTTGGGTAGGGGATATGCTGGACCGGGGAAAGGTGAATTTGAACCTGGAATTTACCGCTAAGTCCAGTAATGAGCTTCCCGTGAGTATCAATGAGGAACTTTTTGTTACCTATTTTGAAAAATACCAGGCCATGGCCAAAAAGGTGGGAGCTACTGATGTGGAATTGTTTAAAATGGCTGCTCAAGCCCCCAATGTGGTCACCTCTTTGAATGAAAAGGGTGAAAACCCTGAAGAATGGGAAACGGTTAAAAATGTGATTCAAGAGGCTTTAAAAAAGTGTAACCAATTTAGAGAGGATGAAGGGGAAACATTGTTCCATAAATTCATGGAAAACCTCCAGGAAATCCGGGAAAGGCTTGCACAAATCCAGCAGGAAGAGCCCAAGCGGAAAGAAAGGATCAAAAACCGGATCAGGAATAATTTTCAGGAATGGATGGAGGAAAATGATTTTGATGAAAACCGCTTTGAGCAGGAACTGATCTATTATTTTGAGAAGTTGGATATTACGGAAGAGATAGTAAGGCTGGGCACCCATTTGGATTATTTCGAAAAGAATTTGAATGAGGGTAAAAAACAAGGCAAAAAGCTTGGCTTTATCAGCCAGGAAATAGGCCGGGAAATCAATACCATTGGTTCCAAAGCTAATGATGCTGCCATCCAAAGGCATGTAATCATAATGAAAGATGAACTGGAAAAGATCAAGGAACAAGCATTGAATATTCTTTAGGGGATAGGGATGAGATTTGAAATTGGTAATTGATAAGGGTCCGACGGGTTCTGAAAGGGTCCAAAGCCACCCAAATTGAAAGAAAGGAACAAAAATCAGCTTTAATTGGTTCAAAATCAGGAAATAAGGAAAGAGAGTGAAAGTTGAATTATGAATTTAAAATTGAGAATGAATAATTAATGATTTAAAATTCTTCATTTTAAATAAAAATTCTATCCCCTTTTACAAATTTGAAGGATTGCATAAATTGCCATCCGATAAAAAAAATCCCTCAATTCCCATGAAGCAATATCATCAGTTAATGCAGCATATATTGGATACAGGTATCCAAAAAGGAGACCGGACTGGAACAGGTACCATTAGTGTGTTTGGCTATCAAATGCGCTTTGACCTTCAGGAAGGTTTTCCTTTGGTGACCACCAAAAAATGCCATTTAAGATCCATCATCCATGAACTTCTTTGGTTTATTCAGGGAGATACCAATATCAAATACCTTAAAGATAATAAAGTGAGGATTTGGGATGAATGGGCAGATGAAAATGGCGATTTGGGCCCTGTTTATGGTTACCAGTGGCGACATTGGCCTGATGGAAAAGGAGGGGAAATTGATCAGATCAAAAATTTGATAAATCAGATCAAAAATAACCCCAATTCCAGAAGGTTATTGGTCAGTGCCTGGAATGTGGCGGATGTGGATAATATGGCTTTGCCTCCCTGTCATACTATGTTCCAGTTTTATGTAGCGGAGGGGAAATTATCTTGCCAGCTTTACCAAAGGAGTGCAGATGTATTTTTGGGCGTTCCTTTTAATATCGCTTCTTATGCCCTCTTTACTATGATGATAGCTCAGGTTTGTGGCCTTCAGCCGGGAGAGTTTGTCCATACTTTTGGGGATGCACACCTGTATTTGAACCATTTGGACCAGGCAAAACTGCAATTGAGCAGAGACTGCAGACCTTTACCGACCATGAAAATCAATCCGGAGGTTAAGGACCTTTTTGATTTCAAATATGAGGATTTTGAATTGCTCAATTACGATCCACACCCACATATCAAGGCTTCGGTATCTGTATAACCCGAATATTATTCAAAAATTGATTCAATCAATGGCAGGGGGGAAGCGTTATAGGATTTCCCTTCACATTGGGCAATATGACTAATTCCAGTAACATTGCTTGTGAATAACCTGTCCGCCTTATTCAGCTCCTTTATTTTGAATTGGCCTTGGTGAACAGGGATACCAGACTCCTTCAGCTTTTCCAAAATTATAGCACGGCCAACTCCCGCAATGCAACCACAAGAAAGAGAGGGGGTGAAAAATTCATTTCCAATGATCCAGAAAAGGTTGGAGGCTCCTGCCTCTGAAATATGATCCTCATGGTCCAATAAAATAATTTCATCCCCTTTCCTTTCCATTCTTTCTACCCCTGCCATCACATAGGGAAGGGCATTAAGGGTCTTGCAATGGGACCAGGGCGATGGATGAACCTTTACCGAATTACTGACAATAACTTGTTTTTTTATCTTTGGCGAATTTTGATGGGTTTGGATCAAAAAATTCTCTTTCACTTCTGTTGTGCTGGGACTGTATTTGCCCAAGCCTGCCCGAAAGATATTCCATCTTATCCTAAGGGGCTGATCTTTTCCCCATTTTTTGGATATAAAAAATTCCAATGCTTCCACATGGCTTAAGTTTTTTCCTGAAAGGTGAAGCTGTTTTAAACCTTCTTGAAGCCGGTTTTGGTGGAATTGGGAAAAACGGATTTTACCATTCATAAATATCATGGTTTCAAACAATCCATCCCCAAAAAAAGCAGCCCTGTCCGGTTGGGCATCTGCAACAATGTCAAACTTATCAGCTTTGCTTGGGGAGATGAAAATAGGTTTGAATTCTTTCATGATAATTCGGCTTATTCCAGGCTTAAGCGCCAAAATAAATAAAAAATCAGCACAATTTTTTTTGGAACAACCTTTATTAGGCAAAAAAAAAATGAGAATTGAATCCTAATGATTAGATTAGTAATAATAAAATGAAGGATTCATATTAACCCTGGATTGCCTTCAAAAGGTAGAAGAATTCTTTTCTAAGGTTAAGGGGTATTTTTGGGATAGATATAGAGGGTGAAAATTATTTAATGCTGAAAAATGAGATATTGAAAAGAATGAAGAATAAATTTTTAGGAATGCTATTTTTTATGCTGGCTTTTATCTTCAGGGCCTATTGCCAGGAGCCTGACATTACCTCCTTAAGTTTAGAAGAATGCATTGATATTGGTCTTAAAAATAATTTGGACCTTCAAAGGAGCGAGTTAAACTTAGTGGGGAATGAAGCCGATTTGTTGGAAGCAAAGGGACAGCGATTGCCCTCCCTTTCTGCATCAACTTCCTCAAGGTACAATTGGGGACGGTCCATCAACCCGGTTACCAACCTTTTTGAAACCAGAAGAATTGGGAATATTAACCTCAGTGCCAATTCCAGTATGACCGTGTATTCCGGAGGACAGGTCACCAATAGTATTCAACAAGCTAAAACGGAACTTAGAAAAGGAGAGTTTGACCTGAAAGCCACCAAAAATAATATCACCCTAAATATTATCAACCTTTTTGTCAATGTAGTTTTTGCAAAAGAACAACTAGAGGTGGCTAAATCCCAATTGGAAATCACTTCTAATCAACTGAAAAGGACAAGAAAGTTGGTGGAAGTCGGCTCCCTGCCTTTATCAAATCAATTGGACCTGGAAGCTCAAAATGCCACCAGCGAGATGGAATTGACCAATGCAGAAAATAATCTAAGATTGGCCAAATTGGACTTAAGCCAGGCCATACAGGTTCCCTTTCAAAAAGATTTTGGAGTGGCGGTTCCGGATTTAAATGCAGAAGATTATTGGATTGCGACTGATAATGTTGAAGAAGCCTATCAAATTGCGGAAAATAATATGCCCGAAATCAAATCTGCGGAGTTGGCCGTGGAAAGTGCGGGTTATGGATTAAAAGTTGCCAAGGGTAATTTTTATCCCAGTCTTGGGCTGGGTGGAAATATTTTTTCCAATTATGTGGATCAACCAGATGGTTTTGGGGACAGCGCTCCTTTTGGCACCCAGGTAGAAAATAACCTTTCTCAGGCTGTTGGCTTAAATTTAAATATTCCCATTTTCTCCAATTTTAGAAATAAAGCAGGAGTCCAAAGGGCAAGGGTCCAAAAGCAATTGGCAGAGGTGCAGGAACAGGAAGCCAGAAACCTCTTGAGACAAGATATCGAAACTGCATATACCAATGCTACGGGGGCTTTGAAAACATATCAATCTTCCAGAAAGCAGGTAGCGGCTCTGGAAGAAGCATTTAGGATGGCTCAAAAGCAGTTTGAGGTAGGAGTGATCAATGCGGTGGATTTTCAGGTTTCACAAAACAATCTTTTCAAGGCACAAGCAGATATGCTTCAGGCAAAGTATGAATACATTTTCAGTGTAAAAGTTCTCGATTTCTATTTGGGGAATCCGTTAACATTATAAAAATAAAATCATGGCGAAAAAAAGGTCCAACAAATTAATATATATATTAATGGCAGTGGTTGCTGTATTGATTGTTTTTGTCTTTATTGCCAGAAAAGCAGGTTGGGTAGGAGGAAAAGAGGAAGTTAAAGTGGAGCTGGCCAAAGCTGAAAAGAAAACCATCGTCGAAAAAGTAAGTGCTTCTGGGGTGATCCAACCCGAAACTGAGGTGAAGTTAAGTCCTGATGTGGCAGGGGAAATCATAGAATTGAACATCCAGGAGGGTGATTCGGTTCAACAGGATGAACTTTTGGTGAAAATCCGACCAGATAATTTTGTCTCAGCGCTTGACCGGACAAGGGCCAATTTGAACCAACAAAGGGCCAATTTAGCCCAATCCAAAGCAGCACTTAAAAGAGCAGAAGCCCAATTTGAACAGGCCCAGCTTCAATTTGAAAGGGAAAAAAAACTGTATGAAGAAAAAGTAATTTCTGATGCGGATTTTGAACAAGCAAGGGCCAATTTTTTGACGGCTGAAAATGATCTAATGGCTGCTGAAAAATCCGTAGAAGCGGCTCAATTTGTTGTCAAAAGTGCCCAGGCAAGTGTGAATGAAGCTCAGGAAAATTTAAGCTTAACCAATGTTTTTGCTCCTGTCTCCGGGGTGGTTTCAAAGCTTCTGGTAGAAAAAGGAGAACGTGTGGTCGGTACCCAGCAAATGGCAGGTACAGAAATGCTCCGAATTGCTGACCTATCTAAAATGGAAGTGAGGGTAGATGTCAATGAAAATGATATTGTCCGTCTTTCCCTGGGTGATACAAGTTTGATTGATGTAGATGCATATTCCCATTTGGGAACCCAGTTCCGCGGAGTGGTCACTGCCATCGCCAATTCTGCCAATGAAAAATCCAGTCCTGATGCCGTAACTGAATTCGAAGTTCGGATCCGGGTACTCAATGAATCCTATCAGGACTTGGTGACGGAGGAAAACCGGTTTCCTTTCCGGCCAGGAATGACCGCAAGTGTGGAGATCATCACAGAAAAGAAATATGATGTTTTGGCTGTCCCCCTGGCAGCAGTCACCACAAGGGAAAATGTCAGGAAAGATACCACAGACTCTTCCAGCGATTTGCAGGAGTTGATTTTCAAAGCAGAAAATGGAAAAGCAAAAAGAGCCAAGGTGGAAACCGGAATTTCAGATTTTGAAAATATTGAAATCAAGAAGGGTGTTCAGGAGGGGGAAACATTGATTGCTGGCCCTTATGCCATAGTCAGTAAAGACCTGAAAGATGGAGATCCCATCTCAGAGATGAATAAAGAAAATTGATTCACCATAATAGGCCACAATAGTTTTTGGGTATTTCTATAGAATGAAATGATAACCAAAACCCTTTGTGTCCTATTGTCCTTATTTGGTTAATTCATTAAACCAATCTGGCGAAATCAGAATCCACCAAATTTTCAGCTTTTACCTTTGAAGTAATCAAGTCCAGATCAAATAGAATATCCATGGTTTTTTCAAGGGTGGATTTTTCTATTTGAGAGTTGGTGGCCCATTGGGTTTGTTTTAGCCAGGCTTGAATATCCTCTTCCTGGATACCATAAGCTTGACTGATCATTGAAGCCAAATTTGGCTCTTGACTTAATTCCTTAGAGCAGCTATAAAGGTGGTCTTGCAAAGCTTTGATGGCCTCGGGATAGTCCTTTAAAATATTTTCATGGGCAACCATCACAAAACAGGGCCAAGGGGTAGGGATTTCCCCAACTCGCTTAAAAAGGCCTTGGTCCACCAAAGGTTTGGTTGTGAATTTTTCCCATAAAAACGCTTTGGCTTGTTGGTCTTGGAAGGCTGCTTGAGCACCCTCCATATTGCCTACTATCTCAAATTTGAGATCTTTAAGGCTCCAGTTGTTTTTTTGGGCCAAAAGAAAAGCCATTAAGTGGGAACCGGAACCAAATCGACTGATCAAAAAAGGTGCATTTTGCAGTTCTTCTATGGAATTTACTGGGGCTTTTGCCGGCACATGAATCCCCCAGGTTAATGGGGACAACACATGGTAGCCTATGATTTTACCTGGATTCCCCTCTAATTTATCCTTGATAAAACTTTCCGTTAGAAGAATGGCTATATCAGCTTCTCCATCTCTTAAAGCCTTATTCATTGCTCCTGAACCTTTGGATTCATCCCTCCAAACTAATTCAAAGCCCTTGTCCTTTAGGGCTTGCTTTTCAACAGTTTGTATCCATGGAAAATTAAAATGTTCCGGAACACCAATAATTCTGATCTTTTTCATGCTCAAAGATAAAAATAGAGTGGAAACTGAGACAATATTCCCAGGGGATTTCAAAAAAAATGGGGTAGGCTCTTAAAATGTATTAAACACAGTAGGAAACCTAGGCCTCATTAGGGAAGAGAAAATTTTAAATATTGATTTACTGATTCCCCACTCAAGAACTTGAGGGGAATTTTTATTACTATATGATTAGTTGATGATTGTATTTGGTGAATTAAACACCTATATCTTCATTCCATAGATCAGACTTTTCCTTAAGAAAAGATTTCATAAGGGCCTTGCAGGTGTCATTATCTTCCACAATAACTTCTACACCACGGGATTTTAAGAGTTTTTCTTCTCCCATAAAGGTTTCATTTTCACCAATGACCACTTTGGGAATTCCGTAAAGAAGGATGGTACCACTGCACATAGGGCAGGGGGAAAGGGTGGTATAAAGGGTGCTTTTTTGGTAGATTTTAGCCGATTGTCTTCCGGCATTTTCAAGGGCATCCATTTCTCCATGAAGGATGACACTTCCCTTTTGGACCCTCCGGTTATGACCACGGCCAATTATTTTTCCATTATAAACCAAAACAGAACCAATAGGGATTCCCCCTTCTTGAAGGCCTTTTTGTGCTTCTTTAATGGCCTCGGCCAAATATTGATCCATAACAATTTCGGGTTAAGGGTTAGTTGTTGAATATATGGTCATTAAAAATAAAATTCTGAGTTAAACAAATATGCTCAGTTTTTTTCCAAAAAAAAAGCCCCTCAATATTGAGGGGCTTCATTACCTTTGCAAAAATATTAATATATAATATTAAATTACTTTCACGTTTACAGCATTCAATCCTTTTCTGCCTTCTTGCAAATCAAACTCTACTTCATCATCTTCTTGAATCTCATCGATTAGGCCTGAGATATGTACGAAGTGTTCTTTGTTGGTTCCTTCTTCTGTGATAAATCCAAATCCTTTAGATTCGTTGAAGAACTTTACTATTCCTTTTGTCATTATTATAATATAAAATTTTATGTCATAAAGGTAAGGTTATTTTTTTTACAATTATGTTGTTTTGGTTTTTTTATTTTACGAAAACCAATTTTTTTTTTAAAATCCCACTTTAGAGCATTGAGAGCCTTCTTTTTAATTTGATTATTTTTTGTGAAAACTATTGAATAGAGAATATTAAAGCTTGATATGGGGCCAAAGTAAGTTTTGATTGGTGGAGATTCTTGTTTTCGAGGTTATTGATCAACTCCTTTTTAAGAACAATTGATTTGGGCAATTGAAGTTGGGAGGGAGTTGTGGAAAAATTTAGAAGTACCAATAGTTTTTCCTGATCCAAGGTTCGGGTGTAAGCATAAACCTTCTTATTTTTCGGCCAAAGCAATTGGTAATCGCCATAAACCAGAACCGGGTGGTCCTTCCTCAATTGGACCATTTTTCTAAAATAATTCAGGCAGCTTTGAGGGTCATTTTCTTGATTTTCAACATTGATGGATTTATAGTTAGGGTTTACGGCAATCCAGGGTTCTCCATTGGAAAACCCGGCATTTTTTGAGGCATTCCATTGCATGGGGGTTCTGGCATTATCCCTGGAAAGAAAATTGAGTTTTTTCATATATCGGCTTAGGTCTTTGCCCTCTTTTAGGGCATTTTGATAACCATTAAGTGCAGCGATGTCTTTGTAATCAGAAATTTGATCAAAATCAATGTTGGTCATTCCCAGTTCATCCCCATAGTAATAATAGGGGGTTCCCCTCATGCTTAAGATAAATGTAGTCAGCATTTTAGAAGAAGCTGCTCGAAATTCTGGGCTGTCATTGCCAAATTTGCTGACCATTCTCGGTACGTCATGGTTGGCCAAAAAGATGGATACCCAACCTTTGTCTTCCATGGCGCTGTCCCATCTGGTGTATACATCCTTAAAATCCAGCAAATCATATCCATCCAAGTCATTGCCAATATCCATTCCTTCAAAATGATAGACCATATCTAGCTCTTTCCTTTCAGGAGCTACCAATGAAATGGCATCTTCAAAGGTACTGCCTGCACCTTCTGCCACGGTCATGATGTCATATTTGCTGATTACCTCCCTGTTCATTTCCCTGAGATAATCGTGAAGGTGGGGCCCCATGCCATAATATTCAATGATGTTTTTTTCATATCCCTCTGGAAAAGCTGGAAAAGTCGTGTCTTTGGAGACGTATTGAAATGCATCCATTCTAAACCCGTCAATGCCTTTATCCAGCCAATATTTCATTATATCGTAAACTTCTTGCCGTACTTTTGGATTTTCCCAATTGAGGTCGGGTTGTTTACGTGAAAAATAATGTAAATAATAGGCATTGGTGGTAGAATCATATTTCCAAGCATCATTATTGACATCGAAAAAGCTGTACCGGGGCGTGGGTTTTCCTTTTTCTGCTTCCCACCAATGATAATAATCCCTGTAGGGATTGTCCCGAGAACTTTTTGACTCCTGAAACCAAGTATGTTCATCACTACTGTGGTTGACTACCAAATCCATAACCAGTTTAATTCCCCGCTCATGCATTCCCTTTAGTAGGGTGTCAAATTCTTCCATGGTACCAAATTCATCCATAATGGCCCGGTAATCGCTGATATCATAGCCATTATCATCATTAGGGGAACTGTAAATAGGGTTCAGCCATACGATGTCAATGCCCAGGCTTTGGAGGTAATCCAATTTTTCAATTATACCGCCAAGGTCTCCTATACCATCACCGTCAGAATCCTTAAAACTTCTGGGGTAAATTTGGTAGACGACTCCCTCTTTCCACCATTGACCGTCAATTTTATCGAGTGATTCCTGGGCTTGGGTTTTTCCCGTCCAGGAAAGTAATAGCATTAGGGTGATTAATAGGGGTAAGTAATAGGTTCTCATAAGGTAATTGAGTTTAGGATTAATTTCAATAAAGTAAGCAATGGGAAAATTAAAGGTCCTTATGGAGAAAGAACTACATCATCCCGGTCTTCTACAAAAAAGACACAAGCAGCGGCAATAATTAAAATGATACCGGCAGTAAAGAGGGAATAAATAGCCAGGCCGCCATATAAATGTTTAACAATAAAACCTCCAACAAACCCATTGAATATTTGAGGAGCAGTAATAAAGAAATTGAAAATGCCCATATAGACCCCCATTTTTTTGGGAGGAATTGAACCAGCAAGAATGGCATAGGGCATGGCCAAAATACTTGCCCAGGCAATGCCCACACCTACCATAGAAAGATTAAGCATCCATTTCATGGAAGGGTCTGTTACAGAAATCATGGACATCAACCCTAAACCTCCAGCCACCAAACATACCGCATGGGTCATTTTCCGGCCAATTTTTCCGGCAATAACAGGAAGTAAAAGGGCAAATAACGCAGACACCAAATTGTAAACCCCAAAGATCAACCCTACATAGTTGCCTGCTTCATTGAACAGGGCAGAAGAGCGGTCTGTTGCTGGTAATCCCCATACGTGCTGTGCAAGGGCTGGGGTGGTAAATACCCACATGGAAAACAAGGCGAACCAGGAAAAAAATTGCACCAGCCCCAATTGGCGCATGGTTTTGGGCATTTGCCAAAAGTCCGTGAAAATGGCTGATAAGCCCTTGCTTTTTACCTTTTCAGTAGTTCCCTTTTGCTGTTCGGGTGGATATTCTGTAGTCCTTAAAACGGTCCAAAGTATGGTTCCAACTAATATGGAAGCTCCCAGGATAAAGGCAAGAATGACATTCCCAGGGACAATTCCCTCAGAGGCTACCGCCTCTATTCCTACCCATTCAGCAAGGATATAGGGAAGCCATGAACCAAGAACTGCGCCTATTCCAATGAGCAAAGTTTGTACGGCAAACCCCAATGTCCTTTGGTCAGTAGGCAATTTGTCAGCCACCAAAGCTCGGAATGGCTCCATGGCAATGTTAAAGGAGGCATCCATGATCATAAGGAAACCTGCTCCTACCCAAAGGGCAGGAAGGAAGGCAATAAAAAGAGAAGCATTGGGTAAAAGGAATAGGCCAATTGCTGCCAAAATAGCCCCCGCCAGAAAATAAGGTCTCCGCCTTCCCAAGCGGGTCCATGTCCGGTCACTGTAATGACCAATAATAGGTTGGACGATCATCCCTGTAATGGGAGCTACCAACCAAAAAAGAGAGAGGTGTTCCACATCTGCTCCAAAGGTCTGCAAGATGCGGCTGGCATTGGCATTTTGTAGGGCAAATCCCATTTGGATGCCCAAAAAGCCAAAACTCATATTCCATATTTGCCAAAAGCTCAGCCTTTTCTTTTCTCCCTTTTGGGAAGTATTGGATTGATTGATCTTGTTTTTCTCTTCCGGATTATTTTCAGTTTCCTCTGCCTTATTGATTATTTTGGGTTCCATTTCAATCTGTTATTTAAATTTAATGACCATCCTTTTAGGGGAATTATTAATTATTACCCGGGGAAGAACCGGGGTTTCTAAATAAGGTAGTCGATTATCAGGTAATGGGTCAAAATCGGTGATTTTGGGAAGGAAAGCTTCAACTTTATTGGATAGGGCCAATTCCTCCTCTTCCAACTTTACTTTTCGGATATCAAATCCATGGAAAATCAATTCTATTTTCTCAAATGTAGAGGGGAAAGTACCTTTTACCTTATCCAGTGTTAATTCTTGCCGGTCACTGTCTAAAATGATGGCCCTTTGATACCAATGGCCGGATTGGTAATCATGGCTCTGACCATCATCTTCGTAATGGATATATTGGCTTTTACCTTCGCCTTTATAAAGGTGCAACCGGAGATTACCGTCATGTTGTTCACCGGTATGTGCAATCGGTGATTGCATGGGAATAATAGAACCTTCTTTTACGAAAACGGGAAGGTAATTGATAGGAGTATCTAAATAAATCTCCTGTTTTCCTGGATATTGCTTGTCATTGAAAAGGTAATACCAGGTCCCTTCCGGCAGATAAACTTTGGTGATCTCCTTATTGCTTTCCACTGGAGCGATTAATAATTGATCGCAGAAGAGGTATTGATTTTGATAAGGGCCCTCATATATTTTGGTGTCCCTAGAATAATCTATCGTTAAGCTTTTGGCAACAGGGAGACCATTTTTGCTGCTTCTGTAAAATGCTGCATATATCATGGGCAGCATTTGATATCGTAGTTTGACGTAGTTTCTGGAAATTTCTTCCACTTCCTCTCCAAATGCCCATGGCTCCGCATCCTTACTATTGATCATAGAATGGGCCCTGAATAGGGGGGAAAATGCCGCAATGCTCATCCAGCGGGCATAAAGCTGGGGTGAAGCTTCTCCACAAAAGCCTCCCACATCGTAACCTGCAAATGATACCCCGCTTAACCCTAGGCTATTTACCAGTCGAACTCCTAATAACATGTGATCTTCGCTGGAAACATTGTCCCCAGTCCAGGCAGCCGCATAACGCTGGACGCCTGAAAATCCCGCCCTGGTAAGGACAAAGGGTCTTTGGTGGTTTTGAACGGCCCCTTGATGAGCAGCCCTGGCCATTTGCATTCCATAAATATTCCTGGCTTTTCGGTGGCTGACCTGTTCTCCTTCGTAATTGAAATTGATCAGGTTGGGAGTAAATTGCCCCCAGGAAGCAGGTTCATTCATGTCCGTCCAAAAACCTTCCACACCTAATTCAAGGTAATAGGACATTTTTTCTGCCCACCATTTCCGGACTTCTTCTGAAGTAAAATCGGGAAAGGCACACCAACCCGGCCATACCTGCCCTTCATAAATTTCCCCATCTGGATATTTGAGGAAAAGGTCTTTAGATTTTCCTTCTCTGTAGGGTCCATAGGGTTCCTCAACTTTGATGCCTGGGTCCATGATCACAACTACCCGGAAGCCTTTTGCCTTTAAAGCCTTGATCATGGCTTTGGGGTTAGGGAATTTTTCCTGGTCAAAAGTAAAAACCTTGTACTTTTCCATATGGTGGATGTCCAAATAAATGACATCTCCAGGAAAGTCCTTGTCCCGGAAGGTTTGGGCCAGGGTTTGTACTTCCGATTCCGGATAATAAGAATAGCGACATTGCTGATAGCCCAAAGCCCATTTGGGAGGCATGGGGGGAAGGCCTGTTAGCTGGGTGTATGCTGAAATGATCCCGGAAATTTCCTTGTCATGGATGAAAAAATAATCCATATCTCCGTCTTCTGCTGAAAAATAGGCAAAACGGTTATTGGAAGCTCCAAAATTGAAAACCGATTTATGAGTATTGTTCAGAAATATACCATAGGCTCCATTGTGGTGCATCCCCATATAAAAAGGAATGGACATGTATAATGGGTCTGAATCATTGCCATAGGCAAAATTATCAGTATTCCAGTTGGTATAAGCTTTGCCGGCCTTATTGATCGGCCCAGTCTTTTCACCCAGGCCAATGAATTTTTCATCGGATTGCAGCTTTTTATAATTGGTGACCTCGGTGCCTAACCAGGAAACCCCAAAAGCAGGGTCATCTTGATTGAGCACATGGCCTTTTTTATCCAAATAAGTTATGGCGAAATTATCCCTGTCAATTTTAACTTGGATTTTGCCAGTTAATATTAATATTTTTTGTTCCTGGTCAATAATTTCTACCAAACCCTCTTGTGGCAATGAAACCACGCTATAGGGGTTAGGTTTGAAGATTTCTTCCCGGCTAAGCTGAACCCTGATGATTTCGGGTGAGTAAACTGAAATCTCAAAATTGGACTCGGAAGTTTTTCCTTTAATGCCATATGGAGTCTGTTCCCAGGAGATAATGCAACCTGCCGTGATGTTTTGGGAACCATGGATCGATTTGGATACAACGGTCATTTGGGATTGGATTATAAATTGATAAAGAACTAATATTGATGATTTTACTCAACATCTCAATAGGCCATATTTTATTTGGAAAAGCAGCAGGTATTTTTATGGTAATTGGCCTAGGATAATGATGCAGTAAGAATCAATTGAAATTGCTCCATTTTATTTAAATGGAGGCCATTTCAAATTGTTTTTTTACCTTTTGTTAAAAGCTAATTTATAAAGTATTATGATAGTAAAAAATTGGTTGTTTGGGGGTTAAGGACAGAAATTGGCCATTTTTGAGCAGAAATCTGGACGAATGGGGTTATTCAATCGTGTGCATAAAAAAATGAAAATTCTTCAAAAAAAATGAGGGAAGGGACTTATTTCCTCTGAGATGAGCCCCTTACGATTAATTCCGTTTCCAAAACCACTTCTTTTCCTTGGGTTGGCTTTGCCTCTTTTTGATCTATCATTTCCAAAAGCAATTGGGCGGCTTTTTCCCCCATTTGAAAACCCGGTTGAGAAACAGTGGATAGGGGTGGGTCAATCATAGAGGCAAACTGCCAATTGCTGAATCCCACGACTCCCACATCTTTTGGAACTTCTAGCCCCAGGGATTTGATGGCCTTTAGGGCTCCTAAAGCAGCGATATCATTTGAAGAGAAGACAGCATCCGGCCTCTCATTAGGATCAGAAAATAATTTAAGGCAAATTTCTTCACTTTCTTCCGGAGTACCCAATGGGCATTCAATGATCCGATCTTCCCTAATTTCCAGACCTGCATCTTTTAGGGCTGCCTGGTAGCCTTCTTTTCTGTTTTTGCTAATCAATAGGTTTTTTGGCCCGGCAAGATGAAGGATTTCCCGGTATCCTTGCGATATAAGGTGTTGCACAGCCTGATAAGCTCCCGAAAAATCATTTACGGTTACATTTACCACATCTCCCAACTCAGGCGCTCTATCAAAAAATACGACCGGGTAATCATAATCAATGAGTTTTTGAAAATGGGAAAAGTCAGTGGTCTCCTTGGAATAACTGACCAAAAGGCCATCAATTTGATTTGAAATGATAGTGTCCACGCTGGAAATCTCCCTTTCTACCTTCTCATTGGTTTGACATAGAATTACATTATAACCATTTGCATAAGCCACTTCTTCAATGCCGCTGATTACCGTACTAAAGAAAAAGTGGACTACTTCCGGAATAATTACCCCAATCGTGTGGGATTTACTTTTTCTAAGACTCAAAGCCACCGCATTTGGCCGGTAGTTCATTTCCTTAGCCAAGGCTTTTACCCTTGATTTGGTTTCCTCGCTAATACCGGGGTAATCCTTCAATGCCCTGGAAACGGTGGAGGAGGAAATGTTCAAAGCTTTGGCGATGTCCTTTATGGTGACTTGTCCTAGTTTCATGATTTTTTTAGATTTTTCTAAGATTCTAATATAAGTTTTTTGTCGGGTTAATAAATCAATCCCATTAAAAATCCTTCAAGAAGCAAAAATAGATTTTTAGTGGTAATTGTACTTTTTTGTTATAAATTTTTTAACCCATGGAAAACGTTTGCGGTGACGTTTGCATAAAAAATACTCCTGAATTTTCTCCTTGTAAGCTTGTTAAGGGCTGATTTTGTGAGTAAATTATTAATAGAAAGCAGCAGGAAGCCGGGATTGAGACATTGGAATTGCATAAACCTAATCCCGGGAAAAAAGATTTTAATATTAATATTTAAAGAAATTATTGAAAACTCTAATTAACGATTAATCCTAAACCCAAAAAATTATGAAAAACAGTTATACCTTAATAAAGGTAGTATTGGTATCCTTAACAATGTTGCTGGGGTATGGGGGAAATGCCCAGGCCCAAACAGTAGGTGGAACCGTCAGAGATGCAGAAACTGGAGAAACTCTTCCCTTTGTGAATGTTCTGATCAAAGGGACCGCCAAAGGTACCACTACCGGTATGGATGGAAATTATAGTATTGATATCCAAAGTTCAGAGGATATTTTAGTGTTTTCCTTTATTGGTTATGATGCCAAGGAAATTCAAGTAGGAAATAAATCCACTATTGATGTGGAACTGCAGGGAAATACCAAACAACTGGACGAAGTCGTCGTGGTTGGATATGGTACTCAAAAGAAATCGGATCTTACAGGTTCTGTTGGTTCTGTGGTCCGGGATGACTTTAATGCCGGACAGGTAACCAATCCTGAAGAATTGATCACCGGAAAGGTGGCCGGGGTACAGATTACACCCAATGGCGGCTCGCCTGGTTCCGGGGGGAAAATCAGGATCCGCGGAGGGTCTTCCTTGAATGCTTCCAATGATCCTTTGATTGTAATAGATGGTGTTCCAATTGATAATTCCACGGTTTCAGGTGCGGCCAATCCTCTAAGTTTTCTGAACCCCAATGATATTGCCACTTTTGATATTTTAAAAGATGCCTCAGCCACCGCTATTTATGGTTCAAGGGCATCTAATGGGGTAGTTTTGATTACAACCCGAAAAGGAAAAGCAGGTCAGCAAACCAGGGTGAATGCAAGTTCCCTTGTTTCACTTTCCAGGGTGAACAATACTGTGGACTTACTTTCGGCAGATCAGTTTAGGACTGTGGTGGAAGAACAGGCTTCTCCTTCCCAACAAGCATTGGTGGGTGATGCCAATACTGATTGGCAGGATGTCATTTATCAGGATGCTATCAGTTATGATAATAATGTCAGTGTCACCGGGGCACTGAAAGAAGTGTTGCCCTTCCGGGTATCGGTTGGTTATCTGAACCAGGATGGAATCCTAAGAACTGATAATTTGGAAAGGACTTCTGCCAGCTTAAATTTGAACCCTTCCTTTTTTGATGACCGCTTGCATGTGAATTTCAATGTAAAAGGAGTATTGACCAAAAGCAGGTTTGCCAACCAGGATGCTATTGGAGCTGCAGCTGCATTTGATCCAACCAAGCCGGTTTATGATACTGATGGACTGGGAGGCTTTTGTGAGTGGACCAATGATAATGGAACTCCACAAACACTGGCACCAAGAAACCCCTTGGGATTATTGATGCAAAAAAATGATCAGGGTGAGGTGAAAAGAAGTATTGGTAACCTTCAGCTGAATTATGATCTCCCATTTGTGGACGGCCTGAAAGCCAATCTGAACCTGGGTTATGATATTACTTCCAGTGAAGGAGATATTGTCATTCCTTCCTCTTCTGCAGCAGGATTCAATGAGGGAGGATCCATTGACCATTATGAGCAGTCCAAAGAAAATTTCCTGGTTGATTTTTACTTCAATTATGCCAGGGATTTCAAATCTGCCGGAAGTATCAATGCAACAGCTGGATATTCCTTCCAGGATTTTCTTACCATCAATCCTACTTTTGAAAGGGTCAACGAGGAAGGAGAAGTGCTGGAACCTGCAGGCATAGAAACCAGGCCCCAATACCGATTGATCTCCTATTTTGGAAGGGTCAATTATAACTTAAATGACAAATACCTCTTTACGGCTACGGTAAGGGCAGATGGTTCTTCCCGGTTTAACCCGGATAATAGATGGGGAATTTTCCCATCACTGGCAGCAGCTTGGCGTGTAAGTGAGGAGAATTTCCTGAAGGCCAATGAAACACTTTCCGACCTGAAATTGCGGTTGGGGTATGGAGTAACAGGGCAGCAGGATATCGGGTCTTATTTCCCTTATTTGCCACGCTATGTTCAGAGTGATGATGCCTCCAGGTATATATTAGGAGACAGTTACTACACCACCCTGCGGCCGGAAGGTTATGATTCCGACATCAAGTGGGAGGAAACCACCACCTATAATATAGGAATCGATTATGAGTTCTGGAACGGCAAGTTGTATGGTACCCTCGATTATTATTTTAAAAAGACCGATGATCTGTTAGCAGAAATTCCCGTTCCCGCCGGTACAAACTTGACTAACCGCTTATTTACCAATGTGGGAAGCATAGAAAACAAAGGTGTTGAATTTGGGATCAATTATAATGTGGTCAAAAATGCCAATTTGAATTGGGACATTGGTGCCAATTATACTTACAATGAAAGCACTATTACCAGCTTAAGTAATGTGGAGGAAGATGCAGAAGGAATATTGGTAGGTGGAATTAGTGGTGGGACCGGAAATACCATTCAGGTTCATACTGTTGGATTCCAGCCAAATGCCTTTTATGTCTATGAGCAAGTATATGATAATGAGGGCAATCCCATAGAGGATTTGTATGTAGACCAAAATGGAGATGGGCTGATCAATGCCGAGGATCTTATCAGAAATGGTTATCCCAATGCAAAACATTTCTTTGGGTTTAACTCATCTACAAGGTACAAAGGTTGGTCGTTGGCATTCTCCCTTCGGGGAAACATAGGAAACAAGGCTTATAATAATGTCCATTCTGCCAATGCGGCTTACCAAAGCTTGAGGTTTCCTGATTACCTGAACAATATGCCGGTAGATGTATTGAGGACCAATTTCCAGAATTATAACCTAAGGTCTGACTATTATCTGGAGGATGCTTCCTTTATCAGGATGCAAAACCTCTCATTGGGTTATGATTTTGGAAAAATCTTTGGCTCGTCTGTGGGCTTAAAAGCCAATGCAACCGTTCAAAACGTCTTTGTCATCACGGATTATAACGGGGTGAGTCCAGAGATTTCCCCAGGAGTGGATAATAACACTGGGGGAGGTATAGATAATAATTTCTATCCGGTACCCCGAATTTATTCCTTTGGCCTAAACTTCTCCTTTTAACCTAAAAACCCGAATAACATGAAATTGAATTGGATATATAAATGGGCGATGGTATGTGTACTACTTCTACCTTTTGCCGCCTGTAATGATTTGGATCTGGAGCCTTATAATGAGGTGACTTCTATCCAAGTGTATGAAGACTTTGGTAATTACAAAAATGTTTTAGCAAAACTGTATGGAGGCCTGGCAGTAAGTGGCCAGCAAGGCCCAGCAGGAGATCCGGATATCAGTGGGCTCGACGAAGGAGCTTCCACCTATATCAGGGCTTATTGGAAGCTACAGGAATTGCCCACCGATGAGGCCATTATTGCCTGGAATGATGAAGGGCTGCCTACACTGAATACGATGCAGTGGTCTTCGGATAATGGCTTTGTTGCGGCCATGTACTATAGGATTTTTTATCAAATTTCCCTAGCCAATGAATTTATCCGGGAAACCAGTGATGATAAACTTGCTGCACGGGGAATTGTTGATGCCGATCTGGAAACTACAAGGTTGTATAGAGCTGAAGCCAGGTTCCTGAGAGCATTGAGTTACTATCATGCTTTGGATATGTTTGGCAATGTGCCTTTCGTAACTGAAGAAGATGGGGTAGGGGCATATTTCCCTGAGCAAACCAACAGGGCAGATTTATTTGCTTATGTGGAAAGTGAATTGCTGGACATCCTTCCAAACTTGGTGGATGCCCGCCAAAATGAATATGCCAGGGCGGATAAGGCCGCTGCCTGGATGCTCCTGGCCAAACTATACCTAAATGCTGAAGTGTACATAGGAGAGGACAGGTACACCGATGCCATTACTTACCTGAACCAGGTGATCGGAAGTGGCTATTCTCTGGAACCCAATTATAACCACTTGTTTCTGGCCGATAATCATTTATCTGAAGAACTGATTTTCCCTGTAGCCTTTGATGGGGTAAATACGACCAGCTTTGGTGGGACCACCTTCTTGGTCAATGCAGCCGTCGGAGGTACTATGGACCGGGAAGAGTTTGGTATCCCAGGTGGGTGGCAAGGTTTGCGTACCCGCCCGGAAGTGGTTCAGCTTTATCCAGGTACTGATGGTTCTCCAGATGCAAGAGGGCTTTTTCATACGGAGGAACAAAATTTGGATATTGAGGATGTTGCCATTTTTCAGGATGGATATGCTGTAATAAAATACAAAAATGTTACCCGTGAAGGTCAAAGGGGTTCCAGTCCCGGCAATGATCAGGTGGATACTGACTTTCCCCTGTTCCGATTGGCTGATGCCTATTTGATGTATGCTGAAGCTGTATTGAGAGGAGGTTCTGGTGGAGGTGAAGCTCAGGCTTTGGCCTATATCAATGAACTCCGTGAACGTGCCTATGGAGATGCTTCCGGGAATATAACAGCTGGCCAACTTAATTTGGATTTTATCCTGGATGAAAGAGCCAGGGAACTGAAATGGGAAGGCCATCGCAGGACCGATTTGGTCCGGTTTGGCCGGTTTACTTCAGCTGATTATATCTGGCAATGGAAAGGCGGAACCTTTGAAGGAAATGCCGTGGAGGATTATAGGGATCTCTATCCACTTCCAGCAGCAGACCTGACCGCCAATCCCCGGTTGGAGCAAAATGAAGGGTATTAATCCCTTCAATAATTGGGAATGCAGAAGGTAGATGCTGCATTCCCAAATTATAACGTCAATGATAAATTCCCTTTAACCTAAAAAATTGATATAATGAAAAGTATCTATCAAAATATATTTCTTGGACTAGCCCTGTTGATGGCCTGGTCCTGCACAGATGCCCTGGATCCTGTAATCAAGTCGGACCCTTCTGCTCCGGTATTGATGACGCCTTCCTCAGGCACTTCCTTAACCCTTACCTCAGAACAGGAAATGGAAGAAGTTTCCTTTGAGTTTGAGGAAGTGGATTACGGGTTTTCCGCAGCAGTAACTTATACCGTTCAAATGGACCTGGTAGGAAATGGTTTTGCTGAGCCACTCAATGTAGTTATGACCTCCAAATCACCCGCGAAAATTAACTATGGTGATTTCAATCAAAAATTGTTGACTAAGGGTCTTTCTCCCGGGGAAGCTTCTGAAGTTGAATTTAGGGTCAGGTCAAGGGTAAGCCCAGATGTCGATGATGAGTTTTCAGAAACGATAACCATGAACCTGACACCCTATAAAGTGGCATTGGAGTTTCCAAAATTATATATCCCCGGAGACTACCAAGGCTGGAATCCGGCCAATGAAAATACGGTGATCTATGATGATAATGGTGACCAGGTATATGAAGGCTTTGTCCATATACTGGGAGGGTCTGGTGCTTTTAAGGTCAATGAAGAACCCAATTGGGATATTAATTATGGTGATGATGGGGCAGATGGAACCCTTGATGCCAACGGAGATGATATTGTGGCTGAGGGTGTAGGTACTTTTGAACTGACTGTTGACTTGGCCAATAAGACTTTCAGTATCGCTGATCCACTTTATTGGGGTATCATTGGCGATGCTACGGCTGGTGGCTGGGATTCCTCTACTCCCCTGGAGTTTGATCCAGAGGAAAATGTCCTGACACTCACAACGGACCTGACCGCAGGATTAATGAAGTTTCGGGCCAATGATGCCTGGGATAATAATTATGGGGATGATGATGGCGATGGGGTTTTAGAAGCAGGAGGAGCCGATATCTCCGTAGATGAAGCTGGAAGTTATACCATCACCATGGATTTTAAAACCCCAGGAGAGGTAACGTATACTTTGGAGAAAAATTAATAAAACTGTTAAATAAACCCCAATTGACCTTCTGGGGCCTGTTTTCCCGGAGGGTCTTTTTCCAGAAATGAGGATTCAAAATAATCTTAATCTAATATTGGTTTTTATCCTTTGGTTGCTTTGTTTCCAGGTTAAAGCACAGGTTCAAACCCAGCCTGCTTTTCCTGAGGCCAATCAAAGTGTGAAAATCATCTATGATGCCAGTATGGGGACTTCCGGATTGGAAGGGGAGGATCAAGTGTATATTCATATTGGAGCAGTAACAGAAAGCCCTTCCTCGACAGTTTGGAGTATTGTGCCTTTTGAATGGGGGACGGATGATCCCGCTGCCCAAATGACCCGGGTGGAAGGGGAAACGGATATCTGGGAATTTGAACTGACCCCAAATTCCTTTTTTGAAAATCCCAACAGCGAAACCATTTACCGTCTGGGAATGGTATTTAGAAATGCGGATGGGAGCAAAGAGGGTAAATCTGACTCCAATGGAGATATATTTGTGGATTTGGCCCAAGGTTTTGAGCTGAACTTTCTTCAGCCCCAAAGCGAAAGCCAATTGCTGGAAATTGGGGAAGAACTTCAAATTGAAATTATTTCTTCTCAGGAAGCACAGATTTCCTTATCGATCAATGGCAATGAGCTGGCAACTGTCACTTCTTCTACTTCCTTAACTCATACCTTTTCTGCTTCCTCTTCGGGATTGTTTGAAGTGGAAGCCCGGGCTATGGCTGGTGAAGAAACGGTGACTCAAACTATTTATTTAACCGTAGCAGGAGAAAGTCCGGTGTTGCCTTTACCGGCTGGGGCTAAAAAAGGAATTAATTACGTTTCCGACACCGAAACCACTTTGGTATTGGAAGCTCCCGGGAAGGAAAATGCTTTTGTAATTGGAGATTTTAATGGTTGGAAAATCCTTCCCGAATACCAAATGAACCAAACCCCTGACGGGGAATTGTTTTGGTACCATCTGACTGGTCTGGAACCTCAAAAAGAATATATTTTCCAATACCTGGTGGATGGAAATATCCGCATTGCAGACCCTTATGCAGACAAAATCTCCGACCCTTATCATGATCAGGAAATCATCGATCAAAACAGGCATCCTGGACTTTTGCCTTATCCAGGTGACAAGACTAATTTCCAAGCTTCTTTTTTACAAACCGCTCAGGAAGAATTTAATTGGCAATACACAGATTATGAAAAACCTGCTCCTGAGGAATTGGTGATTTATGAGCTTTTGGTTCGGGATTTTGATGAAAGAAGGACTTACAAGGCCGTAATTGAAAAGCTGGACTATTTGCAGGACCTGGGCATCAATGCTTTGGAGTTGATGCCAATAATGGAGTTTGAGGGAAATATTTCCTGGGGCTATAATCCATCCTTTTTCTTTGCTCCTGATAAATATTATGGAAGCAAAGATGACCTGAAAACTCTGATTGATGAAGCCCACAAAAGGGGGATGGTGGTCATTTTGGATATGGTATTGAATCATGCTTTTGGACAAAGCCCATTAGTCAGGTTGTATAATGAAGGCGATTATGGAGCTCCAACTGCGGAAAACCCTTGGTTAAATACCGTGGCAAAACACCCGTTTAATGTGGGCTATGATTTTAACCATGAAAGTACATACACCCAGGATTTGGTGGATTCAGTAAACCATTACTGGTTGTCGGAGTACCATTTTGATGGGTACCGTTTTGACTTAAGCAAGGGATTTACCCAAAAAGATTATGGGAATGATGTAGAGCAATGGTCCCAAAAGGATGATTCCAGGATTGCCCTATTGAAACGGATGTATGAGGAAATCCAATCCCACCATCCTGAGGCCTATGTGATTTTGGAGCACCTGGCTGTCAATAGTGAGGAAAAAATTCTTGCTGACCATGGGTTGATGCTTTGGGGCAATATGAACCATACCTTCCGTGAGATGGCCAAAGGGCAGTCCAGGGATTTTTCCTATGGCTATTTTCAGGAAAGAGCCTGGCAGGAAAATAATTTGGTGGGGTATATGGAAAGCCATGATGAAGAAAGGTTGATGTGGGAAACCCTGAATTTTGGAGACCGCTCCATTGTGGACCTGCAAGCCCTACCTAATGCAATCAATCGGAACCAGCTATTAACAGCTTTTTACTTTGGTATTCCCGCTCCAAAAATGATCTGGCAGTTTGGGGAATTGGGCTATGATGAGGAATTGAACAATGATCGCCTGGGCATAAAGCCAACCCACTGGGAATATTTAGAGAATGAGGAAAGACAAAGGCTATTTCATTTGTACAAGGCCATGATCCAGCTGAAAAATGGATATCAAGTAATGAACCAGCCAGATAATGTAAGTTTAGATCTTGAAGGGAAGGTGAAAACCATTTGGTTAGGGGATGAAGCGTTAAATGTGGTCATTGTCGGCAATTTTGGTTTGACCAATGCCAATCAGGTGAGTTTGGCTTTTCCATTTGAAGGCACCTGGTACAATTATTTGAACGGCGATGAATGGCAGGTTGAAGGCAATTCCAAGGAAATTGAATTAGGTGTCAATGAATTTTATATCCTAACAGATCAATCTTTGCCAATGCCTGAGGGGCAGATTTTAGAAGAAAATTTGATTACAGCCATACCCGAAAAAGGAGGGCGAGGGCAGGAATTAAAGCTATACCCGGTGCCTGCTACAGATAAATTGCATGTGAAAGTGCCGGGTAATATGGTGGATTTTCGCTATAGAATACTGGATATGCATGGAAAAGTCCACAGGGAAGGGGTGAATTACGGAAATGATAACATTTTAGGCTTTCAATTAAAGGATATTAGAGCAGGACTTTATATCTTTGAGCTTTATGACAATCGTCATTTGCTGCGAAAGCAGTTTATCAAACAGTAATCAAACCTAAAACCATTCAATTATGAAATTCAAACCAGGAGTTAAGTACGGTGAAGAATTGAAAGACCTGTTGGATTATGCCAAGGAAAGTGAGTTTGCTATGCCTGCGGTTAATGTGATCAACACCAGTACAGTAAATGCAGTATTGGAAACCGCCAAAAAGGTAAATTCTCCTGTAATCATACAATTCTCTAACGGTGGAGCCCAGTTCTTTGCCGGAAAAGGATTGCCTAATGATAAGCAACAAGCTTCTATTGCAGGGGCCGTTTCTGGGGCCCATCACGTTCACCTTATGGCTGAAGCCTATGGTGTACCTGTTATTTTGCATACCGACCATGCTGCCAAGAAATTACTTCCATGGGTAGATGGCATGTTGGAAGCTGGCAAAAAACACTATGAAGCTTTCAAAAAGCCATTGTTCAGCTCCCATATGTTGGACCTTTCTGAAGAGTCTATTGAAGAAAATATTGAAACTTCTGCCAAATACCTTAATGAATTCAAGAAGCTGGAAATGGCTATTGAAATTGAACTAGGTGTGACCGGTGGTGAAGAAGATGGCGTGGACAACACAGATATCGATAGCTCCAAGCTTTATACCCAACCTGAAGAAGTAGCCTATGCTTACGAAGAGTTGAACAAAGTAAGTGACATGTTCACTGTGGCTGCGGCTTTTGGTAATGTACATGGCGTGTATAAGCCAGGTAATGTGAGTTTGCAACCTAAGATCCTTAAAAATTCCCAAGAATTTATCAGTGAAAAATACGGTTTGGGAGATAAGCCTGTAAGGTTTGTATTCCATGGTGGATCTGGTTCTTCTGTAGAAGAAATCCGTGAAGCAACCGGTTATGGTTCTATCAAGATGAACATTGACACTGATATGCAATGGGCATTCTGGGAAGGTATCTTGAAATATTACAAAGACAAAGAAGGATACCTTCAAACCCAATTGGGTAACCCTGATGGGGCTGAAAACCCAAATAAGAAATTCTATGACCCTCGAGTATGGTTGAGAAAAGGCGAAGAAAACTTCGTGAAAAGATTAGAAGTTGCCTTCGATATGCTAAACGCAATCGACAAAAATTAAGAAAACTTAATTTCTAAGAGAAGGCCGTCTCAAGAGGTTTAATTACAGGGTTCAATTTTCCGGGGAGAATTCTCCAGATTATTTGTTCGGAGTGGTTAAAACTTCAGAGACGGTCTTTTTTTGTTTAAACCCTAAATAATTATGTTGAAAAACCTAAAAACAAACCCGATTTACCTATTGTTGATTTTGTTGGCCGGCTGTAGTACCAAAACAGAAAAGGCCTCTAAAGAAATCAAAAACTACTGGCCTGAAGCGGGTATTACCTATGAAATTTTTATTCAATCTTATTATGATACCGATGGGGATAGTATCGGTGATGTAAATGGAGTAATTCAAAAGTTGGATCATGTCCGGGATTTGGGAGCAAATGCCATTTGGTTCATGCCCATCATGCCTTCTCCAAGTTACCATAAATATGATGTTACCGATTACAAAGCCATTCATCCGGATTATGGTAATATGGAGGATTTTAAAAGATTAATTGAAGAAGCCCATAAACGAGATATTAAAGTGGTGATTGATATGATCATCAATCATACCAGTGATGAACATCCCTGGTTCCTGGAAGCCAAAAAAGGCAGGGATAACCCATACCGGGATTATTATGTTTGGGCACAGGCCGATACTATTCAAGATTACCTGGATAAAAAGACAATCACCCTGGACAGTGACAATATCCGTCAGTGGCATGATCCAGGAAAAGGAAATGATTATTACTATGGGTTTTTCACCGGAGATATGCCGGATTTGAATTTTGATAATCCAAAAGTCAGAGAAGAAATCTATGATATAGGAGAGTACTGGCTGGAGGAAGTTGGTGTGGATGGTTTCAGGTTGGATGCCGCCAAGCATATTTATCCTGATGACCGGGCTGAAGACAACCATGCATTTTGGAAGGAGTTTAGGGCAGAAATGGAAAAGGTCAACCCCGATGTTTATTTGGTAGGAGAGGTGTATGATATGAAAGAGGTGGTGGCCCCATATCTTCCTGGTTTGCCGGCCTTATTCAATTTTGATTTCCATTATACATTATTGGAAGCATTTGAAAAGCAGGATGGAATGTTGCTAGCCAGGAAGCAGAAAGAAATATTGGATTATTATCAGGGGATTACTGATGATTTTATTGATGCCACCATTTCTTCCAATCATGACCAGCCACGGCTTTTGAATGAGTTGGGTAAAGATGAAAACAAAATGAAACAGGCCATCGCCATTTTGATGACCATGCCTGGTGCTCCTTACCTTTACTATGGAGAGGAAATTGGTATGTTGGGCAAAAAACCTGATCCCCATATCAGGGAGCCATTTCTATGGAAAGCCAGGGAAAAAGATGAAGGCAGGACAAAATGGATCCAACCGGAATTTTCTACAGATAAAACCGTAACACCTCTTTCTCAGCAAAAGGAAAATCCCAATAGTTATTATAACCATTATAAAACCTTGATTGAATTAAGAAATACCAATCCAGCATTGGCCATTGGGGAACTGGAATTGGTGGAAAATGGCTTTCCTAAAGCTGTTATGGCTTTTAAGCGGAAAGTGGGAGAACAAGAGTTATTTGTACTTCATAATGTAGGTGAAAATGAAGTAGAGGTTGAATTGGCGGAAAATTTGCACAAAGCGGTATATGCTTTGAATGGAGCTGCAATGAAGGAAGGAAAGGTGATTTTACCGGGAAATGGATCCTTAGTTTTGGAATAGGGGTATTATTAATGCCAAAATAAAAATAGCCCTCGTTTCAAACGAGGGCTATTGTGTTTCCATTTCAATTGGGGCCTATTTTTATTTTCAGACTTTTTATGAAAAAATGAATTTATTAGGTTTTGTATTCACATCCCTGCACTTTTTGACAATAAAATTGTTTTTTAATTGAATTAGAGTAAATTTGTTACTCATGAGTAATAATTTTACTCATGCCTATCCCTCCAGATTGGAGATAAGGAAAGGGGCAAATGTAACCTTCATTTTAGCCACAATTTTAAGCATCCATGCTGGATATACTGATAACATCTAAAACAAGGGTGAAACTCCTG
Organism: Echinicola jeungdonensis; assembly: GCF_030409905.1. Classification (NCBI taxonomy): domain Bacteria; kingdom Pseudomonadati; phylum Bacteroidota; class Cytophagia; order Cytophagales; family Cyclobacteriaceae; genus Echinicola; species Echinicola jeungdonensis. The sequence goes on along the minus strand of NZ_JAUFQT010000001.1, from coordinate 208,386 downwards.
ATCAAGTTTTTTACCCAGGATACCAATAAAGGGTATCTCCGGGGATTAGCTGAGGAGTTTAAAGAATCTACCAATTCCGTGAGGGTGGAGCTAAACCGCCTTTCTGAAGCAGGGATACTTGACTCTGAGCAGGAGGGAAATACCAAATCCTATTTTGCCAACCAAAAGCATCCACTTTTTAGGGAGATGAAAAGCCTGGTGGCCAAGTACCTCGGTTTCGACCGTTTGGTGGAAGTGGTGATCAAAAACCTGGGAAATGTGCAAAAGGCATATGTGATCGGAGATTATGCCAAAGGAATTGATTCCGGAACAATAGAGTTGGTATTGGTAGGCAAGGAAATCAATAAGGAATACCTGGATTTTTTGATCGAAAAAGCAGAAAACAAAATTCAAAGAAAGGTAAAGGTGGAAGTGTTAGAAACTGAGCCCGCAGGCCTCAATGGGGTAGTTGTTTTTGATCTTTGATGAATTAGGTTATATGAAATTTGGTCGTTTTTGAATAAACTCTTTTTATTGTTCAACCCCTAATGGGCTTGGTAGGACTGCGCAATATATTCCACTCCGGCTTACAACCGGAGTTATTCCTGTAGAAGCCTTAACAGGCTTTTTTTTAATTTTAATAGTTTAAGGGATTAAAAAGTGTCAGCCCCATTTTCCAGAGAAAAAATAATAAGGTTAAAAAAAAGCCCTAATGGATTTCCTCCAAAAGGGCTTTGATAATGGAATTCAATTAACCTATTCTTACCTGAAGGCCGTGCAAATTAATTGAATCCCCAAGCCAAGGGTAATTTGGACAATTGGCTGGTGTCCATTGATAAATCTTCAACTTAATTTGGCGAACTAAATTGGTGTTATTGCGCAAACCGTGATTTGAGCTTTTATTTTTAATTGTTCACCAATTTAAAAGCACCTGGAGTATAACGGTCACCTTCTACCTTTATGGCCTCAGTAAATTCCCGGATAGACTTGGCTTCTTCTTTGGTCAGGGAAAGGTCAATGGCAGCAATATTTTCCTCCAGGTATTTTACTTTTTTAGTCCCTGGAATCGGGATGATATCATCTCCCTGGTCAAGTAACCATACCAGGGCCAGTTGGGCAGGAGTGCATTTTTTCTCCCTGGCAATTTCTTCCAGCTTTTCCACCAACCTTTTGTTATGCTTAAAACTTTCCTCCTGAAAACGGGGAAGCTTTTTCCGGTAATCATCATCTCCACTTGGTGCCTCTTTCATTGCGCCAGTTAATAGTCCCCTTCCCAATGGACTATAAGGGATAAAACCAATGCCCAGTTCCCGGCAAAGTGGAAGGATTTCTTTTTCCACATCCCTGGTAAACAGTGAATATTCTGTTTGTAATGCGGTAATGGGATGGACTGCATGGGCTTTTTTTATGGATTCAGGAGATGCCTCTGACAAACCAAGGTAACGTACTTTGCCCTCTTTGACCAATTCAGCCATTGCTCCTACGGTTTCTTCAATGGGAACTTTGGGATCCACCCGGTGGCTATAATAAAGGTCGATGGTGTCCACTCCCAACCTTTTAAGACTTGCCTCGCAAGCTTGTTTTACATATTCTGGGCTTCCATCAAAATAAGTTCCAGGCTCGGATTCCCTTTGCCTGAATCCAAATTTGGTAGCCAGGAATATTTTATCCCTATTGCCTTTTAAGGCTTTTCCAATCAATTCTTCATTATGACCATTGCCATACATATCCGCTGTATCCCAAAAATTGATTCCCAAATCCAGGGAATGGGAAAGAGTTTTGGCAGATTGCTGGTCATCCCTGGGGCCATAAGCCATGCTCATCCCCATACAACCCAGCCCGATGGCCGATAATTTTCCCTCAGTATTTCCAAGTTTCCTGTATTTCATAGCGGTTCGTTTGGTATTTGGATAATGCCCCAAAGGTAAATCAATGCTTTTGAAAATCTAAATTCCTTGATGGAATTGGTTATTGGGTAATTTGATTAATCCTTATTTGTGATTAGATAAATAATAATTGTGATTTGTTTATTGGAGAATCAGGGTAGGGCTATCAAGTTACCAAATCAACAATTTGCTGAATAAAAAGTTACAAACCGGCTCCCTCTCCTTAAAGGGAAAGAGCTGGGGAGAGGGTCCTTTTCATTAAATTAGGATTTGTGATTCGATAATAGTGATTCAAATGTTAATGTTTAATGTCTTTCATTGTTGGCTAATCTCTTGACGGTTAATACAGTTAACAATTAACATTTATAAATCAGATTTCGGTAAAGGGATTGTTTTTTATCGCTGATTTTTCCAAAAAGTTGAAAAGTCCGACCTCTATTTCCGGGATTCAGGTGGGTACGGGCAAGTCAAGCCAATTTTATTTAGTATATTGGTGTATCCAGTTGCCGGAAGGGTATTGGATAAACTTATTCTTGGGACCCCATGTTATTATTTAGCCGCCCCAAAATGCCGATCCTTGAAAAAAAGGTGTTGTGACAGAATGTCTGTTGAAATGAGGGGTAGAAATCAGTAAAAAACCAAAAGCTGACTTTTTTTCAGTTTAATTAAGGATTTGGCAATAAATAACCGATTTTTGGGGAAAAAGTTAAAATAATTGAGGATATCGAATATAATTAAGATATTGATAAAACGGACATGTACTTGTCGGTGACATAATGACCCATAAAAGGGGTTATTTTTAATAATTGGCATCCCTGCACGAAGATTGTGGCATGAGGGATAAAAATAAGATTAGATTGGAGAAAAGCTCCATTTAAAATTTATATTAACCTATCTAAATATTACTATGAAAGTTCTCGTAATCGGTGGAGGAAACATGGGCTTGACCTATGCTGAAGCCATTGCTAAATCTAGATTTCTTAAAGACCGTGATTTATTGATCCTAGATGCTTCCAAGGAAAAAACGGAAGAATTAAGGAAAAAAAGTCATTTTGCGGTTTATGAATCGCTTAATGATTGTGTTCCTATAGCAGATGTGATTTTTATTGCGGTTAAGCCTTATCATGCTCAGGCACTCATGGAAGACTTGAAGCCATTGGTAAGTGAAGGGCAGATTTTTATTTCTTTGATGGCGGGTGTGACCATCCAAGCCCTCAAAAACGGATTGGGAAGAAATAAAGTAGTAAGAGCCATGCCTAACTTGCCAGCACAAGTTGGTAAAGGTTTGACTTCCTTTACTGCTTCGGATGAAGTTTCCCGTTTGGAACTTTCCACAGTTGAAAATCTGCTTGATACTACCGGCCGTTCTGTAAGGTTGGATACTGAAAATGATGTGGATGCCTCTACTGGTATTTCAGGTAGTGGCCCGGCTTACATTTTCTATTTTATGCAATCCATGTTGGAGGCTGCCCGTAAAATGGGATTCTCAGAACATGATTCTAAAGTATTGGTAGAGCAGACCTTTGCTGGAGCAGTGGAATTATTTGCCTCTTCAGACTTGGATCCAGAAGCGTGGATGAACAGAGTAGCTTCTAAAGGTGGTACCACCAGAGCTGCATTGGACTCCATGGAAGATAATAATGTGAAAGCCTTGATTCAGGAGGCGGCCTATGCAGCATTTAACAGGGCCGTTGAATTAGGTAAGGAATATAGTGATAGTGATGCCTAATATGGAAGAACCTAAAAGGATAGTAATTAAGGTAGGGACCAATGTGATGACCAATAAGGACAATCGCATTGTCAATACCGTACTAAGAAAATTGGTTGACCAGATAGCCACCCTTTATGAGCGGGACATTATGTCTGTGCTTGTATCTTCGGGTTCAGTAATTGCCGGAAAGGAAGTGCTGAGCAATGGGGTGGATATTGAAGATAAAATTATCAGAAGGCAGGTGTTCTCTGCTGTTGGTCAGCCAAGAATGATGCGCCATTATTATAATATTTTCCAGGATTATGGGATGCGTTGTGCCCAGGTATTGGCTACCAAGAGGGACTTCGACCCAGGTAAACACCGGGAAAATATGATCAATTGTTATGAAGGCCTGCTTTCGGAGGGAATCATTCCAATTGCCAATGAGGATGATGCAGTATCCCTTTCCATGTCCACCTTTACCGATAATGATGAATTGGCCAGCTTGGTTGCCGAGCTGATCAATGCCGATATGTTGATCTTGCTGACAGATACGGAAGGCTTATACACTGGACACCCGGATGATGAAGACAGTGAAATGATCAAGCATGTTACCGCAGATCAAAAAGTGGAACATTTTATTACAGAATCCGGAAAAGGTGAAGCAGAGGGTCGTGGAGGCATGAAATCCAAATTGGGAGTTGCCAAAGATGCGGCCAGAAAAAATATTTCCACTTTCATTGCCAATGGAAAAAGGGAAAATGTGATCGTTGATATTGTAGATGGCATAGAAGTAGGGACAAGGATCACAGCAGAGGATGAAAATTAATCCCTGAGGTGAAACCCATAATTCAAACATCAAACAATAAGATTATTCAAACATGGAATTATTAGATACAGCAGTAAAAAATCGCGTTTTGGAATCGATGATGAAAATCATCGACAAAAAGCGGGATAAGATTTTGGAAGCCAATAAGGCTGACTTGGATGCTTTCCAGAAGGATGACCAGGCTCTTTATGACCGGCTTGTTGTGGATCAATCTAAAATTGATGGGATGATCCAGGCCGTTCGTGAGGTAATGGAACAAGAAGATCCTGTTGGGAAGGTGATTTCCAAAAGGTCACTGCCCAATGGTTTGGAAATTGTCAACCAGACGGCTCCCTTTGGGACCATCATGATTATTTATGAATCCCGTCCGGATGTGACCATCGAAGCTGCCGTGCTTGCTTTCAAAGCCAATAGTAAAATTTTGCTTAAAGGCGGTAAAGAAGCCATCAACAGTAATAAGGTCTTGGTGGAATGCTGGCATGAAGCCCTTGAGGAAAATGGTTTGAGCAAGGATTGGATCGAACTGTTTACCCTTAACAGGGAAGAAACTCAGGCATTCTTGAAAAATCCATCTGAAAAACTGGATTTGATCGTTCCCCGTGGAGGTGAAAGATTAATTGCCTTCGTTAAGGAACATGCTCAATGTGCGGTATTGGTCAGCGGTAGAGGTAACAACTTTGCCTATGTAGCTGATGATGCCGATTGGGAATTGGCCAAAAAAGTAATGGTCAATGCCAAGACCCAAAAAATCAGTGGTTGCAATGCTTTGGATAAAATTTTGGTAGATCAATCTATCCCTGATTTTGAGGGGAAATTGAAGGATTTGGCCGAAACTTTGAAATCCCACAAAGTTGAAATTGTGGCTGAAAAAGAGGTCCTTCCTTTACTGAATGGTGCTTCTGAAATCCCTTCTGAAGATACCTGGTATGAGGAATTTTTGGCACTAAAAGCGCTTGTCGGACAAGTGAAGGGCTTGGATGAAGCCATCAGCAAAATCAATAAATACAGCGGTGGACACTCCAGTACCATCTTGACCAAGGACAAGGAGAAAGCAGCCAAGTTTATGGAGCAAGTGGACAGTGCTGCTGTTTACCATAATGCTTCCACCCGTTTTACCGATGGTGGACAAATGGGCGTAGGTGCTGAATTGGCCATTAGTACTGACAAGTTGCACCACCGAGGTCCATTAGGACTGGAACAATTGGTGACCAATAAATACTATGTATTTGGCTCCGGCCAAATCCGCGAATAAATTTTGCTTTAATTAGCATTAAAATGGGCTGTCCGATTTTTCCGGACAGCCTTTTTTTTTGAGCTGAAAGAGAAAAAGAGCAAAGACGCCTTGAAGATCGGGGATAATCGAAGCAGGTCAGGTTATTCAACTACTGCTGTTCGGGATTTGCAATCCCGAACATGACCTGGTCCTGATTTGCAATCAGGCCTTAAATATTTTGGGGATTTGCAATCCCTCTAGGCAAGTAGTTAACCAGAATTTAACCCAATATTCCTGAGTTCCTTAATGGTTTTATCAAATATTTTTGGTAAAGGAAAAAGGATATAAATAGATTGTAAGTATTGATAAAACACGAATAAAAATCTGTTAAAATTTCATTTTTAGATATTTTAATTTTTATTATTGTCCGATTAATTATCCCCATTTATTGAATTTTATGATAATTAAAAAGATAGGATTGGTGAGTGGGGGGGGGAAATTAATAATCATTAAACCTAAACCTATTAAACTTATTATGAAAAAAGGAATTTTACCTATTGTCCTGTATTTTATGGTCTTTTCAGTCCATGCAGAACAGGTGTTCAATTTAACTTCAAAAGACCAGCAAACCGTATTAACGGTCGAAGTTGGAGAAGAGATTTCATGGTCTGTAAAAAAATATGGCCAAAACGTTATCAAAAAAGCGGTAATAGGCCTGGAAATCGAAAATCAAAAATTGGGTTGGAACTCGAAATTGAAGGATTACCATGAAAATGAAATGGAAGAAACGCTCGCCCCAGTTGTTCCTCTAAAGCAAAGTAAGGTAAATAATAGTTACAAAAGCCTTGAGTTAAAATTTGAGGATCGGTTTTCTATCCAGTTCAGGGTGTATAATGAAGGTGTAGCTTATCGTTTTTTGACCCAAATTCCAAATGAAATAAACGTCCATGCTGAAAGAATGGACCTTACTTTTCCGGAAGGTTCCCATTCATTTTTTCCCCAGGAGGAAGGGATGTATTCCCATTATGAAAGGGAATATTTTAAAATGGATATTGATGAAATAGAAAATGGAGCATTTTGTTCCCTTCCTGTTATGTTTGGAAAAGAAGAGGAGTTTAAAGTACTGTTTTCAGAAGCAGATCTTTATGACTATCCCAATTTGTTTTTGAAAAAAGGGGAGGGACAGGCCTTTCAAGCGATTTTTCCCAAAGTAGTTTTAGAAACCCAACCAAAACCTTCTGAGGAGGACCGGAGTGTGAACATCACCAAGGAGGCCAATTATATTGCAGCCACTCAAGGGGAAAGAAGCTTCCCCTGGAGATTTTTTATGATCGACAAGGAGGATAAAGCATTCCTGGAAAATGATATGGTTTTTAAACTTTCCCGACCCTTGAAATTGGAAAAAACCGATTGGATCAAACCAGGCAAAGTAGCCTGGGACTGGTACAATGCCAATAACATTTTCGGCGTGGATTTTGAATCCGGACTGAATACCGTTACCTATAAATATTATATAGATTTTGCTGCCCAGTATGGTTTGGAATATGTTATTCTGGATGAAGGATGGACCAAATCCACAACCGAAATTACGGAATTCAATCCCGAAATGGATGTTCATGAAATTATTGCTTACGGAAAAGAAAAAGGAGTAGGGATAATTTTATGGTGTCTTTGGGTTCCTTTGGATGCAGATTTGGAAAATATCCTACAAACTTACAGTGATTGGGGAGCCAAAGGCATCAAAGTGGACTTTATGCAACGGGCAGATCAATATATGGTCAATTCTTATACTAAAATTGCCAGGGAAGCTGGGAAAAGAAACCTATTGGTGGATTATCATGGGGCATTTAAACCTTCAGGATTAAGAAGAGCTTATCCCAATGTGGTGAGTTATGAAGGGGTAAAGGGAAGTGAAAACCATAAATGGGGGAAACTGGTTACCCCAGAACATAATTTGACCCTGCCCTTTATCAGAATGGCTGTAGGGCCAATGGATTATACACCTGGGGCCATGAGCAATGCCCAAAAGGAGAATTTTACTCCGAGATTTGAACGGCCTATGAGTCAGGGGACCAGGGCTCACCAGGCAGCCATGTATGTTTTGTATGAAAGCCCACTTCAAATGCTCTGTGACTCTCCCTCTGCCTATTTGAAGGATTCTCAGACCGTGGAAGTGATTGCCCAAATTCCAACCGTTTGGGATGAAACGATTGCTTTGGATGGAAAGGTAGGTGAGATGGCTCAAATGGTTCGAAGGAATGGGGAAAATTGGTATTTGGGTGCGATGACTAATTGGGATGCCCGAGATCTTAATTTCGATTTTTCATTTCTTCCAGAAGGAACTTATGAATTGACCCTGTTGAGGGACGGAAAAAATGCCCACCGCTATGCTGAGGATTATGTGGTGGAAAAAATGGAAGTTGGTCCTGATTCCCAATTGGAGGTCCACCTGGCTCCTGGTGGAGGGTGTGTAGGGATTTTAAAAAAGAAATAATTAATTATTTCAACTGACTTATCACATTTTTCGGGCTTGCTATCTAGCAGGCCCGATTTTTTTTAAATTCTATTGACCAACCATCAAGGAAAAAGGCTTTCGAAATCATCCTTGAACGATGATTTCAGTGTATTCTAGATGTTTAAATAAAATAGGTGGTATGCTTAAGGCTTAAAAATTACCTTTGTAACAAAAATTATTTGCTTAAAACCAACCTACAGTAACTATCAAAAAAAACATGAAGTATTTTAGTCTTTTTCTCCTTGGAATGGTCATTTTTTTCCACCAGACTGAGGCACAATCAGTAAAAAGCAACAAAAAGGAAAACAAATCCCTGATATTTCCTTTAAATGAAGATGGGAGCCACTACGTAAAAGGGACCTTCCTCAACCAGATTTGGTTCCGTTATAACCAGAGCAACCCTGGCTCCACAGTTTTTGGTGAGGCCAGAGGTGAAACTTTTGATATAGGTTTGCGAAGGACCAGGATTCAGGTTTATGGGCAATTGTCCGATAAGGTTTTTTTCTATACCCAATTTGGCCAAAACAATCTTTCTTATCGGTCTCCCAGAAAACAGGGGATTTTCTTCCTGGATGCCATTGGAGAATACAGGGTGATCGGTGACCAGCTCTCTATTGGTGGTGGATTGACAGGTTGGAATGGAATTTCCCGTTATTCCTCACCTTCAGTCGGTTCCATTCTATCTTTGGATGCCCCTTTGTACCAGCAAGGGACCAATGATATCAATGATCAGTTTGTGCGGAAATTCAGCATTTATGCCAAAGGCTTGATCGGAAAACTCGATTACAGGGTGGTGGTTTCCGATCCCATGTCTGTGCAGCAATCCACCGGCCAGGAGGCAAGGATAGAAGAAAATTCGCTTTTTGCTGCTGAGCAGGGAAATGCCCAGTTTCAAGGGTATTTTAAATATCAGTTTTGGGATACAGAATCCAATCTTACCCCATACCAAAGTGGATCTTACCTGGGAAGGAAAAGGGTACTTAATATTGGGGCAGGTTTTATGACCCAGAAAGATGCCATGTGGAATCTGGCCGAAAACAGGGTAGATACGTTGAGGTCAAATCTTGGTCTTTTTGCTGTGGATTTATTTTATGACCGGCCCGTTGATGTCCAAAAAGGAAATGCCATTACTTTCTATGCCGCCTATCAAAACAGTGATTACGGCAAAAACTATGTTCGCAATATTGGGGCAATGAACCCTGCCAATGGCATCAATGGAAATGGGAGTTTTAATGGTCCCGGAAGTGCCTTTCCTACAATTGGTACCGGGGATACATTTTTTGCCCAGGGCGCCTACCTTTTTAGGAGGGACCTTTTGGGAAGTAGCGGTACCCTGCAGCCCTACGTTTCCAGCCAATATTCCCATTTTGACCTCCTGGATGACCCCATGTTGATGTATGAGGGAGGTGTAAATTGGTTAATCAATGGCCACAGGACCAAATTGTCTCTTAATTATCAAAATCGACCCCTGTTTATCCAAGAAAGTTCAGGAGATGGAAATAATTGGATCAGCGGGGACAGAAAAGGCATGGTGGTCATGCAGTTTCAGGTGTCATTGTAGAATTTTGCATCCCTTCAAACAAAATAGAAAAACAGAATTGACTTATTCCAGGGATTAAGATATTGGGGCTTTAGCTGTAAAGAATTTGCAGTAGGAATGGGGTAGCTGCTAAAGCCATGGGTACTAATGTTTCCTAGCCAGGGGTTAACACCTCTGGATTTCTTTTTCGCCCTATTCGGTGGTATGGGGCCATGCTGAAAAATGCTGGGCGGAATTTCAATTCCCGCCCAGCCTTAGGCATGATAGGTTCACCTATTTTCCTTCGATAAAAATTAACCCATTATTCAATTAAATGGCTTTGCTAAACATAAATTTCCGCATTCGCTGATCATGCATCCTTTGGTCAAATGCCGCACAGATATTTCTAATAAATGGTTTCCCTAATTCTGTGACTTGCACTTTTCCCCTGGAAAGGATTACCAACCCATCATCAGCCAGGTCTTCCAAATCGGAAATGGTAGCCCTGCTGCAGGTTAGGTATTCCAGAGGAGTTTGGTAATGGCACATTAAATCCAAAATGGTCTGCCGGATTTCAATGTCCAAATGGTTCATCAAATGGCCTCTGCTGATGGAAAGGTGGTTTAAATTGGTTTGTTCCAAATACAAGTCTATATCCTTGGTGTTTTGGGCATAGGCATAATACACATCACTGATGGCACTATTGCCCAATCCCAAAAGCATTTTGGAAGGCTGGGTGGTATAGCCCATAAAGTTACGATGCAATCCCTGTTTTTGCTGTGCCTGGTAAAGAGTATCCTCCTTTAGGGAAAAATGATCCATGCCTATTTCTATATATCCCAGGTCCTCTAATAATCTTTTTCCCGTTTCGTACAATTCTCTTTTTTGGTCTTTCATGGGCAAATGGGCTTCAAAGCTCCTTTGGGCAGGGAAAACCGTGGGAACATGGGCATAGCTATAGAAAGCAATCCTTTCAGGCTTTAGCGGTGCAATGGCATCAACGGTTTCCTTAATAGTTTTGACCGTTTGATGGGGAAGGCCATATATCAGGTCAAAATTAATGGCTTTGAACCCGGCCTTTCTGGCATTGCCTGTGGCCTCTATTACTTTTTCCAGGGGTTGGATCCGGTTGATGGTCTTTTGGACCAATGGGTTTAAATCCTGGATCCCATAGCTCACCCTATCAAAACCAAGTTGATTGAGGGATTTGAGGTGCCCCATGGTGGTGTTGTTGGGATGGCCCTCAAAACTAAATTCCGCATGGGGTAATACCGTGGAGCTTTCCCTGATAAATGAAATCATCTTCCGAAGATTTTCAGGAGAAAAGAAAGTGGGTGTACCTCCTCCCAAATGAATTCCTGCTAATTTGGGCTTTTCTGGCAGGACCTTCAGGTACTGTTCCCATTCTTTTATTATGCCCTGAATATAGGGACCCTCATTTTGGTGGTTTTTGGTAATTCTTTTATTACATCCACAATAGGTACAAAGGCTCTCACAGAAGGGAAGATGGATATATAAAGTAATGCCCTCATTACAGCCAAAATCCTGATATGCCTTTTGGACTTTTTGTATCCATAAAGCTTCATTCAGATTGTCCTCCCAAAGTGGAACAGTAGGGTAGCTGGTGTACCGAGGAACAGCCACATCATATTTTTTTAACAGTTGTTTTGATATCATAAAGCTTTTCGGTTTTGCTTCCACAAAACTCTTTAGAAAGCATTTCAAAAATTATGATATCAGTAGGGAGCAATGCTGATAAAAATCAGGAAAATTTAGAAGGAAGAAAAAAAACGCTTCGGATCCCACTATACAATTTCCGATTTGCGAACCCCATATCACGAATTAACAATTCCTGAATCCTAAATTTACGATTATTAATTCCTGATTTTCCATCCAGCTTAACGAATAACGCTTAAACAAAACCACCCTTACCCCAGTCCTCTTCCTTTAGGGAGAGGGAACCGGGCAGATCATTCCATACGCTTTATTGATGGGGATGCGTTTTATGGTTTTAACGCTAAATCGAAAATTTACGATTATCAAATCCCAGTTCTCGAATTACGCTTAACAATTAAGAAATCACCTAATAACAGTTAACCAATAACTAATATCTAAGATCCATTTTCCAATAATTCGACAACCAGTTGTTCCCATTCTTTTTCCAGGTCCAATTCAGAAATTGGCTTTCCTGCCCTCCGGTACCAAAAGGATGCATTGGAGAGGTCCCCTTCTTTGCGGTGCAGGTAAGCATGGACATGGGCAGATGCAGTATCTGATTTTTCATTTACCAAATCATGGGCTTTGTCCCAATCTCCTTTTCCATCCCACCAGAGGGATTGCAGTGGGACTGAAAGGTCATCAGATGGCTTCTTATCACTTTTTATGCTTTTTTGGAATTTATCAAGGCTCATAATGATCTGCTTTTGGTTGATACTGAAAATAAAACATTAAAAAAAGAATTCCTATTCCCTAAAAACAGGGAAAAAACCAAGGGATTAGAATAAGGTTGCTTAATTAGGACAGGATGAATTTTTGAGGCTTTTTAAACATAAGGATTCTGCCTTGGACTTTTATTTGTATGGGGTAAATGACCTTTTTACCTCCTTCATAGATGAAGGATTTTTTGTGGTTTTAATAAAGTAGATGGCGGGTAAAAATGGTTGGATTTTTTACCGGGAATTAACTTTTAGAAAAATTATACCCATTCAGGATTTTAAATTTGTTTTTGAACTTAATCTATGACTGGAATGTCCTCCAATTTGATTTATTACCTAAAATCATAATAATTCATTTTACACAAGTAACAATGCCAATGGGAGGAAATTAGGAGCAAATGATTTTCCTCAGGAGATTTTTCTACAAGCAGGGGAGCGGGTATTCAGAATAATTTAATTCCCTCAGCATAATTGCAAATGATTTTTGATATTTGATCATGGAAATAAATAATCGTTTTCAAACTAACTTCTGGCTGCCTTATTTTCTAATTGGCCTGTTAGCATTAATTATTTTTTACTCCCCCTATTTTATTTTAGGCAAAGATTCGGTTTGGTATGCCAATGATTATTTGGAATTGGTGGTGCCCTGGTACAAAACCCTGATAGATCAAAATGCCATATTGAAGCCCAATGATTTTGTGGTAAAAGGGATGTTGAATGAATTGCCCAGGGGAGTTTTTGCCAGTGAATGGTTTTTGAAAACCTGGTTTTTTTATTTTCTGGAGCCCTTTCAGGCCATTCTATTCAATAAAATCCTAATTCAGATTATAGCTTTTTGTAGCGCTTTCCATTTCTCGTGGTTTTGGAAAAAGTCCTGGAGAGGATGGCCGGTTATGGTATTTTCCCTGTTGTGGGCCACCTTGCCCTTTTGGCCGGAAGGGGGAATAGGAACAGCTTTTTATCCCACCGTTTTTTTTGTTTTTTACCAACTTAGCAAGGGTAAGCTATTGACAATAAAGTATATGGCTCTGATTGGTTTTTATGTGATTTATTCCCAATTACATTTGCATGGCCTATTTGTAGGAATTGCTGTTTTTCTGGTAGGGATTGGATTTTGGATAAGAAAGAAAAAAACAAATCCCCATTACTGGTATGGTCTTTTTTTGCTCACGCTGCTTTTTACAGCGACAAATTACCGTTTATTTGAAATTTATTTTTTTGCCAGGGATTGGTTTATTCCCCACCGGGCAGAATATGAAATTCACAGTTTTGCCTATTTCCATCAGGATTTTTGGGGTGTTTTCTTAAATCATTTAAGCAAAGGGATATTGCATGGAACTTATTTTAGTCCATTCCTAATAGTTGTAGCTGGGGGAGGTCTATTTGGCGTTTTATCCAAAAAGCTTTATCACAAAAATCAACTCCCTGAGGAAGATAAATTATTGGTTAAACTCCTAATAGGGTGTTTGTTGATCGCTGGGGCAGCCTCTTTTCTGAAATATACTCCGTTTTTGGATAGCTTTGAGTTACTCAAAAAATTAAATCAATTCAGTTATGACCGCTTTTCATTGTTTATCGCTCCTCTTTTGATGATGAGCTTGGCATTAGTCCTGCAAAAAATTTATTGTTATAAAAGATGGATTTTTTGGGTGTAGGAGCAATTATTATTTCCTGGAATTTTTTGGTGCTGGATGATAATCACAGAAATATATTCCTTAAACCACTGGTGGGAATGGGAGAGCATTATCCTTCCTACCGGGAGTTCTATGCCCAGAAACAATTTGAAGAAATTAAAAATTTTTTAAATAAGAATAATACAAGACCTTTCAAGGTGGGTAGTTTGGGGATTCATCCGGGAGTTGCCACCTTTAATGGCTTGAAAAGTATTGACGGATATACGGGCAATTACCCCTTGACCTATAAACATCAGTTTTTTAAAATAATAAAAAGTGAGTTGCAACCAGGAGGTGAAAAGGGCCTTTATTCCCACTTTATGGGCTGGGGCAATAAATGTTATTTGTTTAACCAGCTTCAAGGGGATCATTTTATCAGGTGCAAATGGTTTGATAGGGTGGAGTTGAAAAATGTGGATTATAATTATGATCAATTGTTAAAAATGGGCTGTAAATATTTGATCTCTACGGATCCATTTATAGGGGAGAAAAGAGTGAAATTATTAAAGCTATTTAAACATAAAGAATCTGCCTGGGACCTTTATTTGTATAGGGTTCTATAACCTTTTCTCCTAATTATTGGAGAAGCGTAGGATAGGTAATTAATCATTCACCATTAATAATTTTTTTCTCTACTATTATTGGCCCTTAAATCAAATTCCAGAAGTAATCTACCAGGCCCCTAAACGGCCGGAATAGCACCAATTGTTTTATTATTTTCAAATGATTTCCATTTTCAAATAGCTTACCGGATAGAAAGTGGATAAACAGAAATAATCAATAACAAAATCCACCATCCCACCATATTTATTGTTTTTTTATGGGTTTTTTAAAAATTCAAGTAAATTGATTACCTGCTTTAGGTAACCCTATTCTCTTAGGTTTTGTTAAGTAGGAAAAGCCTGATCGTTTTTAATTGGGTTTAAATTCTGTTTCATTTTAAATTTTGTAATTATGAAAATTTTATTGGTCGGTGGGCAGGGGACCATCGGAAAGAAAATCAAAAATAGATTGGCAGCAGAAAATGAAGTGATCACTGCAGGAAGGAATTCCGGGGATATTAAGGCGGATATGACCGATCCCAAGGCCGTGGAGAAAATGTTTGAAAAAGTAGGCAAGTTGGATGCAGTAATTGTAACTGCCGGTTCTGCCCCGGCAAAACCGCTAAAGGATATTTCCTATGATGACTTCATGAAAGGGGTACAATATAAGATGATGGGCCAGATCCATGTGGCGATGACGGCTACCAAATACCTTAATAAAGGAGGTAGTGTTACTTTGACTTCGGGTATTTTGGCTGAGGATCCTATTCCCCATGGCACCGTACTCAGTACGGTCAATAGTGCCGTCAATGGATTTGTCATAGGGGCTTATGGGGATTTTTTAAAATTGGGGTACAGGCTCAATGTGGTGAGCCCTCCATTGGTGGCCGATTCCGCTCCAGCTCTTGCCAGGTATTTTCCAGGACATACCCCAGCACCCATGTCCCATGTGGTGGATTGCTATATCAAAAGTTTGAAAACGTTGATCACAGGTCAGGTGATTAAGGTTGGGGTGAATTAACTTCTTACAATTAATTTCATATTTGGTCTGCTTGTGTTAAAGGTTAAATGTTAATGGTTAAAATGCGGATCTAATTCAAAATTACGCTAATGGTTCAATGTTCAGAATCACGATAAACGTTTAACAAAAAAATCACCCCGGGCTTCTTCCTCAATGCTAAATGAATTTGAAAGGCATTATTTAGCTCCCAGGGGCATTAGCGGAAAATTGTTGGTCCTTTAGAGATTGTTGGCGGCTAATGCACTTCCCATATATCATTTATTCCCCGGGTTGCGCCTCCCAGGCTTACCCGGGGGTATTGTTGTTTGCCTCACCCCAGCGAGTCTTTAGGTCTCACAATTTACCAAATATCGATGCTCAAATCCCGAAACACGGTTAACAAATTCCCAATTCCTCTTTGACTCAATATCCAACCCTTTCTTTCTTGAAATTTTACAATTTTCCTGACCATTTCTCTTTGATTTTTCACCAAAGCGAGTAAATTTGTTACTCATGAGTAATTTTTTTACTCTCTTTTGCTAGGCTTCTCAAATGGGGCCGACCCGGCGAAGCTGTGAGCGAGGGGAAATCGTCATCGCAATACGTTATCGAGAACTCGAAGAAGGAGGGGCGGTGATTTCGTCTTCCAAAGTGGAGATTGCTTCAGGCTCGTACCTCGCCTTCGCAATGACGATTCATCATTGGGTTTTCGACACACAGATTTGTTTAACTGTTTATACCGCTTTGTGGCTTGCTTAACTGTTTAACTGAACGAAAGCGATAAGGGTAATTGAGATTCGAATAATAGTGATTAGCCATTAAGAGTTCCGAATCAACGAATTCTGAATCATAAATCCCAAAAATCAAATCTCGAATCACAATTATTCAAATAACCCATTAAACATTCCAATTGGATTATCAATCACTATTAAATACTGCCATTAAAGCCACTCTTGAAGCGGGAAGGGCTATCCTAAAAGTTTATTATCAGGAGGATTTTGGAATAGAACTCAAAAAAGACAGTTCTCCTGTGACCCTGGCAGATCAGGAGGCTCATGATGTCATAGTCCGGAATTTAAAGGAAACGGGCCTTCCCATTCTTTCTGAGGAAGGAGGGCATCATGAATTTCAGGAAAGGAAGGACTGGGAATATTTCTGGATGGTGGACCCATTGGATGGGACCAAAGAATTTATCAAAAAAAACGGGGAGTTTACCGTCAATATCGCCTTGATTCACCAGGGCCATCCCATCCTTGGGGTGATTGGAGTTCCGGTGACAGACACCCTTTATTGGGGAAGTGAAAAGGAAGGAGCCTGGAAACAATTAGGAGGGGAGGAACCTCAACCATTAAAGGTGGAAAAGCATCAAGCTTTGAAAACCATAGTGGCCAGTGTCAACCATCTGAATCAGGAAACCCAGGATTATTTGGAACAATTTCCGGAAGTGGAAACCATTAGCATGGGCAGTTCTTTGAAGTTTATGCTATTGGCAGAGGGAAAAGCCCAGCAATATCCAAGGTTTGCACCGACCATGGAGTGGGATACCGCCGCAGCCCAGGCCATCCTGGAAGCTGCAGGTGGAAAAGTAGTCCAATGGCCCTCCAAAGAGGCCATGCAATACAATAAGGAAAACCTGAAAAATCCCTGGTTTTTGGCTTTTGTATAATTGTGATTCGAATAATCGGGATTTGATAATTGAAAAGCGAAACGAGGAACGAAAAATTCTTAATTCCTAATTCAACATTCTCCATTTGTGTTTAATCATTTATGCCACTTTGTGGCTTGTTTAATTGTTTAACTTAACGATAGCGAATCGAGTAATAGTGATTGGATATTTGATAATCGGGAACCGGGCTTTCGCCTTTCGCCTTTCTGCTTATGACAATCCAACGAAGCCGTCACTGCGAGGCGTAGAATTGGCCAAGCGGGAGGGAGCCGCGGCAGTCTTCTTTCAATTTGACGATCCGACGATTCAATAATCGGGATTTGAGAAGTGAAAAGCGAAACGAGGGACGAAAAATTCCTAATTCCAAATTCATCATTCTCCATTTGTGTTTAATCGTTTACGCCACTTTGTGGCTTGTTTAATTGTTTAACTTAACGATAGCGAATCGAGTAATAGTGATTGGATATTTGATAATCGGGAACCGGGCCTTTGGCTTTCGACTTTCGCCTTTCTGCTTATGACAATCCAACGAAGCCGTCACTGCGAGGCGTAGAATTGGCCAAGCGGGAGGGAGCCGCGGCAGTCTTCTTTCGATTTGACGATCCGACGATTCAATAATTGAGATTTGAGACTTGAGACATGAGATTTGAGAATCGAAACGAGGGACGAAAAATTCCTAATTCAACATTCTCCATTTGTGTTTAATCGTTTACGCCGCTTTGCGGCTTGTTTAATTGTTTAACTGAACGATAGCGAATCGAGTAATAGTGATTGGATATTTGATAACCGGGAACCGGGCCTTTGGCCTTCGCCCTTCGTCTCCCTCCAGTTCGACAATCCCACAATTCGACAATTCAACAAAAAAGTGATTCGATAATTGATATTCGGGATTTGGGCCTTAGGCATTCGCTTTCGGCTCCCCAACAATCCAACATTTCCACGATTCGACAGTTCGACAAAGACAAATCGAGTAATCGGGATTCGATAATTGATAATTGAGACTCGAACTTTCGGCCCCTGCACACCCCCGGCCCCTTTAGGGGAGCCCAGCCGCACGACAAAGCAAAGAACAAAGAATAAGATGGAACGAGCTCTAGCCATAATGCTCCATACAGTTCAACGATTCGGCAATCCAACGATTCGACAACAAAGCTGGCCTTTGGCATTTGACATTCAACTTTCGCCCTTCAGCTTTCGGCTTTCGGCATCAATAGATTCGAATAATGGTGATTAGTGAATTAGGGTTCCTGCTCAACAAATCACGAATCACAAATCGGCCTTCGCCTCCAAGCAATTCTACGATTCGACAATCCAACGATTCGACAAAAAAATGAACAACCTTCATCCCACCATTTTTAAAATCACCCAGGAAGACCGGATAAAACTTTTAAACCAAAAACCATTTTTGATTTGGTTTACGGGATTATCAGGGTCGGGAAAATCCACTCTGGCCAATGCTACAGAAAAAGCACTCCACCGGATGGGGCATAAAACCTATCTTTTGGATGGGGATAACCTTCGGTCGGGCCTGAATAAGGACCTGGGGTTTTCCCATGAGGACAGGGTGGAAAATATAAGGCGGATTGGTGAAGTTTGTAATCTCATGCTGGATGCAGGGCTTGTGGTTTTGGCGGCTTTTATTTCCCCATTTCAAAAAGAAAGGGAATTGGTTAGGGACCTGGTGGGTGCGGAAAACTATGTGGAGATCCATGTAGACTGTCCCCTGGAAGTTTGTGAACAGCGGGATGTCAAGGGTCTGTATCAAAAAGCCCGAAATGGATTAATTAAAAATTTTACGGGTATTGATTCCCCTTATGAGGAGCCAAAGGATCCTGAAATTAAGGTCAGTACCAACTTGAGAACGGTGGAAGAAACCGTAAATCATATTGTGAATCAATTATTCCAGTTGACCAGCTCCAATGAATAAGTAAGCATATGCTTTTTAACTCTTTTGAATTTTTAATCTTTTTGCCGGTCGTTTTTGGACTTTATTGGTCGGTTTTTCAAAGGAACCTAAAAGCTCAGAATGCCTTTTTGTTAGTAGCGAGTTATGTGTTTTATGGATGGTGGGATTGGCGGTTTTTGGGGTTGATAGCATTTAGTTCTTTGGTGGATTACCTTTGCGGATTAGAAATTGGAAAAGAAAGTCAAACCAAAAAGCTTAAGAAAATATATTTGGGGATTAGCCTAGCAGTAAATTTAGGCTTGTTGGGCTTTTTCAAATACTTTAACTTCTTTATTGAATCGGCTTCTGACCTGATCAATTCGGTGGGATTTCAGGCAAATTCCTATTCCCTGCAGTTGATCCTTCCCGTAGGAATTAGCTTTTACACCTTCCAGACCATGAGTTATACCATTGATGTTTATAAAGGAAAACTTAAACCTACCCATGATCTCATAGCTTTCTTCGCCTATGTAAGTTTTTTCCCTCAACTGGTAGCGGGACCGATCGAAAGAGCCACTAATCTTCTTTCCCAGTTCTTTAAAAAAAGGGAGTTTGAGTATCCATTGGCCATGGATGGCCTTAGGCAGATATTATGGGGCCTGTTTATGAAAGTGGTGATTGCGGATAATTGTGCAGCCTTTGTCAATCAGGCTTTTAATCATCCGGAAAGTCAACCGGCATCCAACTTATGGATTGGGGCGGTTTTCTTCAGTTTTCAGATTTATGGGGACTTTGCTGGGTATTCCAATATTGCCATTGGAGTAGGGAAGTTATTAGGATTTCGATTAATGCAAAATTTTGCATTCCCTTATTTCTCCAGGGATATTGCCGAGTTTTGGCGCAGATGGCATATTTCACTTTCCACCTGGTTTAGGGATTATGTGTATATACCCTTGGGCGGATCGAGGGGAAGCAAGATTCTAAGTATCCGGAATATCTTTATCATTTTCTTGGTCTCTGGCTTTTGGCATGGGGCCAACTGGACTTTTATTGTTTGGGGGGGGATTCATGCGATGCTTTTTATTCCACTATTTGTATTTAATAAAAATAGAAGAAACCTAAACCCCATAAAAATGAAGTCGCTACTTCCTTCTTTCAAAGATTTTTTATCTATACTTATTACTTTTTTACTGGTGACTTTGGCTTGGATTTTTTTCAGGGCAGAAAATATGCAGGCAGCATGGATATACTTGAACAGTATGTTTGACTGGTCCGCTTTTTCCAAGCCAAGTATGAATATAAGGGTTTATATGTTTATGGCTTTGTCTTTTCTATTTATCGGAGTGGAATGGAGGGGAAGAACTGAGGAATTTGCCATTCAAAAATTGGGATTTAGCAAACCTGCCATTGTGAGGTATGGACTTTATTACAGTTTGGTAATGATGGTGTTTTTGTTTGCAACCAAAGAACAGGAATTTATATACTTTCAGTTTTAAACAGTGAAGAGGTTTATTAGTAAAATATTTGTTTTTTCAATATTTCCTTTTGGGAGTTTATTTGGGTTGTTTTTATTGGAAAATGGAACTGCTGATCCCTTTTATCAAAGGGTAGTTGGAGGGGAAAAGAAGTCCATGGTAATTGGAACATCAAAAGCTGCTCAAGGCATTGTCCCAACGGTGATTAACGAAAAATTGGAATTAGATGGTGAAAAGAAATTATATAATTTTTCTTTCACTACTATTCATTCACCTTTTGGGGAAAGTTATAATGCTGCCATTCATAAAAAAATTGATAAAGACAGCAAAGATGGTGTTTTCATCGTTACAGTAGACCCCTGGTCTCTTTCTTCTTCAAAAAAAGATCCTAATGACAGGTCCATGATGCCAGACAATAAACTGTTTTTAGGAAAATTATCATCTTTTAGTCCGGTTGTTAATCTCGAATATTTGTTGCGATTTTACATCAACCCCTATTATGAAATTCCTTTAAGGTATTTTGTGGAAAACTCCATGCACTTAAAAGAAGATGGTTGGTTAAAGGCTACACCTTCTATTGCAGAGGAAAGGTATGATAGATTTTATAAATCAAAAATCAAAGAGTATGAAGTAAGGGCAAATAGGGTCAAAAGCTCGGACTATAGGATTAAAAGCTTTACTTCTTTATTAGATTTTTTAAATGAAAAAGGGGATGTTTATGTGGTTGTTTTGCCCGTTGACAAAAATATTTATGCTATTGAAAAAAGCATTTGCCCAGATGCTATGAGCAATATAAAACAACTTTGTAATTCAAAAGGTATTCCCTTTAAGGATTTTAACAAAAGTGATACCAATTATGATTTTGTTGACGGGGTACATTTAAATTATAAATCGGCCTCTCTATTTTCAGAGGATTTGGCCATTTGGATGATGGAAGTAAATTCTACCAATAACCAAGCTTTAAGTAAAGATTAAACAAGAATTGAATTTTTCTAGACACATGGAGAAACTGAAGTCAATAGTCAGGAAAGCAAAAGTGTATTTGTTCCAGGGTGATAAATATGAATGTCCTTTTTGTGGATACAAATCATCCAGATTAGGTGCATTTGGTTTTAACCTTCCTGTGATAGAGGAAAAGGAAATTATAGGTTCTGGTTTGAGGAGATGTAGATGCTATCGATGCAACGCTATCGATAGGGAAAGACTAATATATGCATATTTGGAGCATGAAAGTCAATTTTTTAAAGAGAATTCACTACCTGTTATTTTACATGTTTCACCCGAAAAACACCTTTCAAAATATATTCAGGATCAAAAGTTTACACAATATATAAAAGGAGATTTATTTGTGGGTAGATATTCCTATCCTGCCGATGTAGAGAATATGGACATTACTGAAATACCTTATCCTGATAATTACTTTGACCTGATTATTTGTAACCATGTATTGGAACACATTCGCGATGACATGAAGGCCATGAAAGAGCTGTTCCGAGTTTTAAAGCCTAAAGGGAAGGCCATTTTGCAAGTTCCAATTTCCTTCAAGCTTAAAGAGACTTATGAAAATGAGGGGGTGGTAAATCCAAAAGATAGGGAAAGGGAATTTGGCCAGTATGACCATGTTCGGATTTATGGCTTGGATTATACTAAAAGATTAATGAAGGCTGGTTTCTTAGTCAATGAATTTAATCTAAGCTCAAAATATACCAAATTAGGACTTAACCTCAAGGAAAAACTATTTATTGGGAGAAAGAATAAATAGGCCCCCTATCTAGGCAATGCTTTGATGGAAAATAATGATCACAATTGAATACTTCTAGTAGTATAAATAGATGAAAACCACTGTTTACAATTCCCAAAACAAGTATGGGGTATCCAAACTTGTTCGCGAGATCTTTTTAGGATTTAAGGAAGGACGGGAGTTGGCCTTCAGGTTATTTATTAGAGATTTAAGAGCGGGTTACAAAAGATCTTTTTTGGGTGTTTTTTGGCTATTTATTCCTCCTTTTTTTACGGCAGGAATCTGGATTTTCCTAAATGATCAAAAGGTGGTGTCGATTGATGGTGCTCCTATGGATTATGCCGCGTTTACTTTATGTGGAACTATTCTTTGGAGCTTTTTTGCAGAGGCCCTTAACAAACCTATCCAACGCTATCAAGGTGCAATGGGAATGATGAGTAAATTAAATTTCCCTAGAGAATCTTTGATTTTAGCAGCAGTATATGATCAGTTGTTTAGTTTATTATTAAAGTTAATGGTTTTGATTCCAATTCTGTGGAGCTTAGGTTATCCACCAAACTGGAATTGGATAACTGGTTTTATTGGGATCATTGGGTTATTGGTAACAGGTATTAGTATAGGGATAATGTTGGCCCCTTTAGGCTTGCTGTATGGGGATATAGGCAAAGCATTACCCATGATTTTACCTTTTGTAATGTATTTAAGCCCTGTTATTTATCCTTTGAGAGCGGGAGGTAATCTGGCATTGCTGCAAGGAATTAATCCTGTTACTCCATTTTTAGAAATAGCTAGGAGCAGTTTTGGAAGCTATGGGTTTATCCTTTGGCAACCCTTATGGATATGGAGTGTGGTATTAATTGGCTTACTATTATTTTCTTTATTAGTCGTCAAGATTGCCATGCCTATAATTGTAGAACGAAGCGGATCATAAGATGAGGAATGACGAGGTATTGATTAAGGTAGAGGGGGTTTCCAAGAAATTCTGCAAAAGCCTTAAGCGTAGTCTTTGGTATGGATTAGGAGATATTTTCCGATCAGTATTAGGAATAAAAAATCCTGAAATACTTCGTAAGGATGAATTTTGGGCAGTGAAGGATGTGAGTTTTGAAGTAAGGCGAGGTGAATGTTTAGGATTAATTGGGCATAACGGTGCAGGCAAAAGTACACTCCTAAAAATGCTGAATGGACTTATTCGCCCTGATGAAGGAAGAATAGAAATGAGGGGAAAGGTTGGGGCTTTGATAGAGTTGGGGGCTGGATTTAATCCTGTATTAACAGGTAGAGAAAATGTATATAATAATGGGGCTATATTAGGTTTTTCTAAAGCTGAAATTGATTATAAATTTGATGATATAGTGAATTTTGCTGAAATGGAAGAGTTTGTTGATATGCCTGTGCAAAACTATAGTAGTGGTATGAAAGTAAGATTAGGTTTTGCAATTGCCGCGCAGCTGGAACCTGACGTTTTAATATTAGACGAAGTGCTAGCAGTTGGAGATTCTGACTTTAGAGTTAAATGTTTTAACCATATATATAAAGTGATTTCCAAATCAGCAGTTGTTTTTGTTTCCCATAGCATTCCCCAATTAACTAGAATATGTGATAAACTTGGATTATTAGAAAAGGGAAATCTTTTGAAATATGGTAATGGGGTTGGTGATATTATTTTTTATTACACTAAAGCTTTGAAGCAAGAAAAGCACACAAAAACAAATGAGATTCAGAATATTTTAATTAAAAAATTTTGGATTAAAGAAACGGATAACCCTGTAGGCAAGGAATTAACATTTGGAAAGTCCTATTTCATTCAATTTGAGTTGGATTTGTGCGGAAAAGCTATTTACAATGATTTAAAAATTTTAATTACAGTGAATGATGCAACAGAAAATAATGTCTTGCAGCTAATAGAGAATATTGAATTTACTTCAGGAAAATTAAATCTATATAAATTTGAATTTCAAAATGCTAATTTCAATGCAGGTAGATATTTCATTACCGCATCAATTTTGGAAGGAGATAAAGGAAAATTTCTATCTGTACAAAGAAATATAACCTTTTTCGATGTTAAAAATTATTTACCTGGATACGCCTCAGTTTTTTTAATCCCACATAAAATCACTCACGAAATTAAGAAATAAATGGATAACATGTTTTTTATAAAGAAAGGATATAAAGATAATGATACTGCAAAAACATATGAAACAGAGTTTGTGGGTGAGTATTGGAATGATGAAAGGATTAAAACTTCTTCGGTTTATCAATATGACGTGTATAAATTTGCAGCTAGTTTAATTAAAAAGAAAAATTATCAAATAGGAATTGATTTAGGATGTGGTCCAGGAACAAAAGGAAAATGGTTCTTAGCACCTTATTTAAAAGAGCTTATTTTAATTGATCAGCCAAATTGTAAATCTTTTGCTTTAAAGGCTTTGCCTAAGTCATTTTTCTATGGAGTAGATCTAGAAAATCTTTCATTGAATTTAGAAAATAAAGCAGATATAATTATTTGTGCTGATGTTATAGAACATTTGTCGAACCCCCTACCGACATTAGAATTTTGTAGAGACTCAATTAAGAATAATGGTATTATAATTATTTCAACACCAGAAAGAGATATTTTGAGAGGAAGGAATTGTTTTGAAAGTCCTCATGCTTCACATGTAAGAGAATGGAATAAGGATGAATTAAACAAGTTATTAGAATTTATTGGCCTAAAAATTATTGATCATAAATTACTACCCCCAAAAAAACTAACAATATTATCAAAAATAATAATGAAAGCATTTGGCCCTATAGGCTATAGGAAAGAATGGCATTCCTGTCAAATGGTCATATGTACAATATAATTAGTTTAAAATGTGTGGAATCCTTGGTCAGTTAAAATTTAAAAATAGCATTAATAGAGAAAATTTTGAGTTGATGCTCAGTTCGTTAATTCATAGAGGGCCCGATGGTTTTGGTTTAAAGGGGTTTGAAGAGGACAGAGTTTATTTAGGTCATAGACGTTTATCGATTATTGATTTGAGTGATAGAGCAAAGCAACCAATTTCTAATGAGAATGAAAGTTTATGGCTTACTTTTAATGGTGAAATTTATAATTATAAAAGTCTTCGAAAGGAACTAATCACCAAAGGCCATAAATTCAAATCGGATAGTGACTCCGAAGTGATAATTCATGGGTATGAAGAATGGGGTGTGGATTGTTTAAATAAACTTAGGGGAATATTTGCGTTTGGAATATTTGATAAAAATAAGAAAGAAATATTTTTGGCTAGAGATCATGCTGGTGTTAAACCGCTATTTTACTATCAAAATGAAAATGTATTCCTATTTTCATCTGAGCCAAAGGCATTTTTTAAATGTGATTCTTTCAGAAAGGAACTAAATAAAGAGGCGTTAAATCTTTATTTAGCATTTGGGAATGTTCCAGGAGAATATTCTATTTTTAAAGGAGTGAAAAAATTATTACCCGGTCACTATTTGAAATTATCAATCAATTCTTTAACACCGAAAGTTGTAAAATATTGGGAATTAAAATATCAACCCAAAATATCAAACAAGGAAGAAGCAATTTTTAAAATTAAAGACAAAATAGAAGAAAGCATTGAGTTACAAACTTTAAGTGATGTCCCAGTCGGATCATTATTAAGTGGAGGAATTGATTCATCAATAATTACTTCATTTTTAGTCAAGAGACTTCCATATTCGCTATCTACTTTCTCTATAGGTTTTGATGAAAAAAGTAGTGATGAAAGTGAATATGCTAAATTAATTGCTGATTCTTTCCAAACTGATCATATTCATAAAGAAATTAATGCAGACATTGCAAATTCTTGTTTAGAGGAATTGATCAGCATCAATGAAGAACCTTTCCATTATAATGGGTTATTCCCATATTTGTCATTAGCTAATCTTGTCAAGAATAAAGGGCATAAAGTAGTACTAGGTGGAGATGGTGCTGATGAACTTTTTGCAGGATATAATTGGTATGATGATTTTAACAATTGGTATAATCAATTTGCGAAACCGACCTATCGTCAAAGATTAGCAAGTATATGGAGGGGAGAAGTGCTAAATCGAAAAGATCCGATTTCCAAATACATTACATATAATGGCTATTTGTCTTCGGTATTAAGGGATGAGATTTTCGGTTTAAATGATAGTGAATTGATTACAAGCGTTATTTCTTCAAATTGGAACCAAAATTATTCACCTGTATTAAACTCTCAAATAATTGATTTTCATTGTTTTATGCCGGATCACTGCTTGGTGAAAGTCGATAAAATTAGTATGGCTAAAGGAATTGAAGTTAGAGTGCCATTTTTGGATATAGAGTTAATTGAATTAGTTTTCTCAATCGATGAAAATCTTATTTACAATAATGGAGAGAAAAAGTTTCTTCTAAAAAAAGCAATGAAAAATTACTTTCCTGAAAACATGCACATAAATAGAAAAAAGGGGTTTAGCAGCCCTATAGAGAAGTGGAAAGAAGAGATTATAGGAAATGATGCATTTTCTATTCTAATAAATGGAGCATTGGTAAAAAATGATATAATTAATGGAGATGCTTTAATAAGAAACTTTAATAAAATGAATTCTTATGATCAATTATTATTAATTGGTTTAGAGCATTGGTTTAAGAAATGGTTTCAATAGTTGAGTTTATAAAAACTAATTCCATGAATAGTATTTTATTAAGGTTAAGCAAAATTCGTTCTAGACAAGGTTTGTATGAATTTTTGAATGAACATTTTCAAAATATCAAAAGAGGAAGCAATGTGTTAACAATTGGCTCTGGAGGAGAAATAAATAAATTGTTATTAAAATGGTCTATTAAAAATAGGTTTAAAGTAACTTCTTTTGATATTGATCCAGAAAGAGAACCCGATATTTTAGGCGATTTATGTAGTTTTAATTTTTATCAGTCTTTTGATGTAATAGTTTGCTGTGAAGTTTTGGAACATTTACACTCACCTCATTTAGGAGTTGAAACTATGTTTAATGCTTTAGTTCCGAAAGGTAAGATAATAATTACTACTCCTTTCATTTTCCCTCTTCATGATAGACCGCATGATTATTACAGATTTACCAAATATGGTTTGCAATTTTTATTTAAAAAATTTAAAGATTTAAATATTACTGAACGGAATAGTTATTTTGAAGCAATTGATGTGTTGTGGGTTAGGATATTGCAAATTCAATCAAGTCGTTCAAATTTAATTTCAAAAATTATTATACCTCTTGTATTTTTTTTAAAGAGACCTTTAACAAATTTATTGGATAAAATATTGAAAACTGATGCAATGACTACTGGTTATAATTTAATTGCGATAAAACCATAATTTATGTTAGTTTGAATTTTGTAAATTTAGTTTATTGATTGACTTAATATTCAAAATGAAATTTCAGAATATTAAAGTAATTGTTCGTTCTTCAAATGAAAGAACCGAAAATAATTGTAAACAATTGCTAGAACAATTGTTTGAAAAAGAATCTATAGATATTGTTCATGAAATACCATTTTCTGCTGCTATTAAAAGATCTTTTGAAATTGCAATAAAATCTAGGAAGGATTGGTTATTATGTATTGATGCGGATGTTTTAATTAGTAAAATTGGTCTGGAAAAAGTTTTGTCTAAATTAGACAAGTACTCAAAAAAAACATTTTGTGTTCAAGGGCTTATTTTAGATAAATTCTTTGGAATATTTCGCCCAGCAGGTAATCACTTTTATAATATTCATCATTTAAAAAAAGCTATTAACTATATTCCTAAGGACGGAGAAACTTTGCGACCTGAGTCATTTATAAAAAGAGAGATGGCGCTTTTAGACTTTCCAACTCAACAATCTGACATAATAATAGGGATTCATGATTACGAACAATACTATGCAGATATATATAGAAAGTGTTTTTTGCAAGCCCACAAGCACAGATCATTTGTAGATTATGTGTTACCAAAATGGAGAAGTTTGGCTTCCATTGATTTTGATTTTAAAGTGGCAATATATGGTGTGACAAGTGGAAAGATTTTTTCAGATAAAGTGAACGTAAGTAAAGAATTTATAAAAGATGAAATATTAGATGTAATGGAAATAAAAGGCATCACAGAGAAAACACATTCATTCCAATTCAATTTTATGGAAATTGACAAATTAATAGATGAAAATATCCAGTATCAAAATGAAATTCAAGAAATCATGTTTCCTCATGAAAGGTGGAATGAAATACTTAACAGAAATACCATTTTAAATAAGAAAAGATACAATATATGGCATCTCTTTATAATCAAAACAGGAAATGGTTTAATTAAATTAGGAAAGTGGATTCATAATTTGAGTTAAATGAAAATTTTATTCTTTGGTAATGATGCTAGTAGATCTGGAGCTCCAATTTCTTTGCTAACTTTAATTCAAGGGATTAAAAATATTGAACCTCAATGGGAAATTACTGTAATACTTTTGTCTGGGGGACCAATATTAGAAAAATATTCTCAAAATGTGAAAACTTTAATTTATACTCCTCCTCCTAAAAGTAAGTACTTACGTTTTAGGAAATTATTTATCAAAGCAAACAATGAAGTTAGTGACTTGCCAGCTTTTATAAATAATTATAAACCTGAATTAATTTATATTAATACTATTGTTCCCATCCCTTTTTTAATACCTATAAAATTCAATTGTAAAGTAAAATTAATTTGTCACATAAGAGAAATGGAAATGGTTTCTTCCCAATTTCTCAAAGGGCGGGAGAAGAAGTATTTTAAAGAAATTGACCATTTTTTTGTGGTAAACTCCAGAATTGAAAAGGATCTTGTAAAACGATTTGGAGTTGATAAAAATAAGACAACTGTTGCGCCTGGACCATTTGATTTGTATGCTTATCCTAGTAAACAAATAGTTAAAAAGGAGAGTAAGTTTAATATAGCTATGGCAGGAACGCCCACGTTTCGAAAAGGTATTGATATTTCAATTCATCTGGCATCTTTGATGAAGGACAAGAATGTATGTTTTCATTGGTTTGGAGAAATATCAAACGATAAACTAATTGAATTGGAATTTGAAATTTGTAAAAGAAATATTGATGGAACATTTAAACTAATAGGAAATGTAGATGATGTTTATTCGAGGTTTTTTGAAATGAATGCTTTTTTTATGAGTAGTAGAGAAGATCCTTTTCCCCGAGTGGCAATTGAAGCTGCCTTGGCCGAATTACCCATTATTTATTTCAAACAGCTTACAGGTGTAGAGGATTTTTTAAATAATGATTCACTAGATTTAGGAATAGATTACCTAGATTATAATTCAATAATTTCAATTATAAATAATTTATCTAAAGATGAAGTATTAAGGAGAGATATTGGAAGGAGAAATAGAATAGAAGCAATTGACTATTTAAACAGAATTGATACTGTTTTGCAAGTTAGAAACTGTATTTTAAAACTTATTGAGGGAAATTAATGTCGTCCTTTATTACTATCGTAATCCCAAATTATAACCATTCTTTATTTCTTGATAAACGTATTGAAAGTATTCTAAATCAAACCCATCAAAATTTTGAATTAATTCTATTAGATGATTATTCTACTGATGGTAGTTGGGAATATTTAATTCCATATAAAAACCATCCTAAGGTAAGTTACTGTTTGCAAAATAGTAATAATTCCGGAAGCCCATTTAAACAATGGAAAAAAGGAATAGAATTGGCTAAATATGATTGGATTTGGATTGCTGAAAGTGATGATTTTTCTGATTTACATTTCTTAGAAAATATTATTGAATTTATCGAATCTAATGGATTAGATATGGCATATAGTCAATCATATGATGTTGATGAAAACTGCGTCTATTTAGAAGATAGAATTAAATGGACCAGTGATTTTACTCCTAATATATGGGGGGATAATTGGGTTCAAAAGGGAAACAATTTTATTGTTAATTATCTTCAATTCAAAAATGTAATACCAAATGCTAGTGCTTGTGTTTTTAATAAAAAACTTATTAAACAAAAAGATTGGGATATTTTAACAAGTATGAAAATCTGTGGAGACTGGTTGTTTTGGCTATCGATTAGTGAAAATGCAAATATTGGATTTCTTTCATCACATTTAAATTTTTTTAGATATCACTCGGCAGTGACAAGAAATCATGATAATGAGGTAAAAAGAATGACAAGAGTTTATGAAGAATTTATTGTCCTACATTATATCAAAAGAAACTTTAATTTAACTTCTTATAAGGTTAAGGAAGCCCATGAAAAATGGTTTTCTTTCTTTAAAATATTTGATCCCTATGTTCATAAGGTATTTTATGACGCAAATATGTTTAAAAGTAAATTTAGTTTCCTTCTAAGTTTTTATTTTTTTAAAATTAAATCGTATTTAAAAAGATATTTCAAAATAAAACTAGAGTTTAATTAATTTCATTTTCTGAGATGGTTTATGACTGATAATAATTTGATTATTTTTAAAGTTAGTGAGTTTCCTACCTTTTCTGAAACATTTATCGTTCAAAATATAGTTGATGCATTGGAAAGAGGGTATGATGTGAAAATTCTCACCAATCGTAAAAATCATATTTCTAATTCCTCTCAGAAAGATTTACTTGAAAAGTATAAACTTCTGGATAAAGTTTTTACAGTTAGATCCATACCGAATACTAAATTCAGAAGGGTAAGAAATCTGGTTTGGGATACCGTTAAAAATCCTTTTTTAATTATTATTTTTCTTAAATATATTTTAAAAAAAAATAATATTAGCTATTATTTCCTTTACTTAATCAAAGAATATCATTCCATGGTTAATGCAAAAGTGATTCATGTTCATTTTTGCGATCAATACAAACCACTTGGTGACCTATTTTATTTTGGGTTATTAAAGGGGAAAGTAGTAGTCACTTTTCATGGTTACGATGTAGAGCTTTTAGCTAGCAAAAATAAAACTGACATTCTTGTTTTAAATGATTTAGTGTCGTACTTTTTGGCAAATTCGGAGTTTACAAAAAGGAGATTAATCAAGCTGGGTTTAGATTCAAAAAGGATTCAAATGATAAATAATGGAATTGATGTTTCAATACCTGATTTAAAAAAAAGAGATTCAGTGAATCATCCAATAAAATTATTAAGTGTTGGAAGACTTGTTGCGTTTAAAGGACATATTTATTCCCTTAAGTCTGTTTTAGAACTTGTTGAAAAAGGATATAAGGTTAAATATTCAATAATTGGAGAAGGGGAGGAGTTGGGAAGTCTTTTAGCATTTGTTAAATCGAATGGTTTGGAAGATTATGTTATATTTTATGGTAAAAGGGCACAAAGTGAAATATTTGACCAGTTTAATGAAAATGATATTTTTTTATTCCCATCCACTGAAGATAAAAACGGAAGAAAGGAAAACTTTGGTGTAGCTTCTTTGGAAGCACAGCTATTTGGATTGCCAGTAATAGGATTTGATGTGGGAGGGTTTCCTGAGACCTTAATAAATGGTAAAACAGGATTTTTAGTTAAGGATAAAGATTATAAGCAAATGGCTAAAAAAATTGTAGAACTTGCAGAGAGCCCAAAACTATATCAAATGATGAGTAAAGAAGCCCATTTTCATATAAAGAATAATTTCAACTTTAGAGATACCTTCAAAAAGCTGCAAAAGATCTATGAATCTTGATTTATGTATTGTCCACTAGTCTCCATTTTAATCCCAAACTATAATAAAGCCCTTTATCTCAAGGAAACCTTGGATTCTGTACTTGATCAAACCTATTCTAATTGGGAATGTATCGTTGTGGATGATCATAGTTCAGATCAATCATGGGAAATTTTGGAGGAATATGCCAAAAAGGATTCCAGAGTAAAAATTTTTAAAAGACCTGAAAATAGGAGTAAGGGGGGGAGCGTAGCTAGAAATTATGCATTTGAACTATCAGAAGGGGAATTTATTCAATGGTTGGATTCAGATGATGTTATCCATCCAAATAAAGTTCAAACTCAACTTAATGATCTATTAAGCAATAAATTGAATAGTGTTTCTATATCCAATTGGGATTGGTTTGAATTTATTATTGATATCAAAAACCATGATAGGTTTTCAGATTGCTTTACTGATATTGATTTAAGGTTGGAGGGATATCCAAAAGAGGGTTTTGAATTAATTTTATGGCTTTTCAAGAATAATTTATTTATTCCATCTCATGCTTATTTTATGTGTAGGAACACAATAATAGCGTCGGGTTTATGGAAAGAGGATTTAAATAAAAATCAGGATGGGGAGTTTATGTTGAGGGTTTTATTGCATAGTAAAAAGGTAGTGTTTAATAAATCAGTATACGCTTTTTACAGAAGGCCTGTTTCAAGTCATTTAAGCAAACAAAGGACTTTACAAACATTTATTGATTGGTTTAGGTCATATGAATTGGGGGACCAAAACATTCTTGCAATTAAAAATACAAAGGAAGTTAGAGAAATACTCATATTGAACTACGAACGCTTGATCAAATTTACTGGATTGGAAGTTCCAATTGTGACCCAGATGGCATTGGAAAGAATCAAAGTTCTTAAACCTACGGTGAGGTACGATTTATCTAAGCCTTATCTGATTTGGTTAGGGGCATGGTTGGGCTTAAATAATTTCCTAAGGTTTAGGAGCGTATTAATAAGTTTAAAGATCATAAAGAATTGATTCCAAAGATTATCCATTATTGTTGGTTTGGTAATAAGCCTATGTCAATACTAGAGCTGAATTGTATTCAAACTTGGAGAAAAGTTTTGCCTGATTATGAAATAAAACTTTGGAATGAGAACAATTTCGATTATTCTAAATATTCATTTTCATTAGGGGCATACAACCTTGGGAAATATGCTTTTGTCGCTGATGTGTGTCGCCTTCATGCGCTATATAAAGAAGGTGGAATTTATCTGGATACGGATATGCTTCTATTAAAAGATCTTAATGATTTCATAGGGTTTGATCTTTTTTTTGGTGAGGAAAAGGAGGGGCTAATTTCTGCTGGTATTATTGGATCAATCAAAAATAATTCTGTCTTGGCAGATTTATTAAACCAATACAAACAAATGAAATATGATTTTAAATCCCCAATGGATATTCCTAGTTTCTTAACCTCTAATTTGGAAAGAGGTAGGGTAAAGGTTTTTCCAAAGGAATTTTTCTATCCTCTTCCATTTGCCCAAAAAGGAAGGGATTACCGGCCATTTGTAAAGCCCCAAACCTATGCAATTCATCTATGGAATCATAGCTGGAAAAGTGAATGGAGCCACCTACATGATAAAAATTTTTCAAAAGCTTTACGTTTATTTTTGGACCGGATAAGTTCCAATCCTAAAAGTATTTGGAAGGATTCCTTTCCACTTGACTTTATGAAATATTTCATGGCCCATAAATTTACCTGGTTATATGATAGGTACAAAAGCCATAGCAATAAAAAAGGTATTTAAATCAAAAACATCCTGTGAGTAAAAGTGTTTCCATAATAATATCGGCGTATAATGCAGTTAGTTTTTTGGAAAGAGCTGTTAAATCCGCTGTTTCCCAAAATTATGTTAAGGAGATTTTTATTGTTGAAGATGGTTCTTTGGATAATACCTATGAGTTTGCTTTGGAATTAGAACGAAAATATGACCTAATTAAGGTCCTTACCCATGTTGACCGAAAAAATAAAGGACTTGCAGCCACCAGGAATAGGGGGCTTGAATTTGCCACAGGTGATTGGATACAAGTATTGGATGCGGATGATGAGTTAATGCCAGGGAAAATTGAATCACAGTTGTCTTTGGTAAGGAAAGATTCAGCTTTTATTGTCGCCAATTCATTGGATGTCTATGCAGATGGGAGAGTTACTAAAAGATCATTCTACGATGATGGATGGAGAGGCTTGATCGTTGGAAAGCTTGGGATTAGCAGTGCTAATTTATTCAATAGATTGGCAATAAAAGAATTGGGCGGTTTTGATGAAAAACTTAGGACCAGTGAAGAATATGATTTAATGTTCCGTTTAATGACATGTGGCCATATGCCGGTATTTGACCCCAATTATCTGACAAAGATTCACATAACGGAAGGCTCCTTGTCACGTGGCAAGCAATACGAAGAAATGTTCAGTAGAAACTGGATTAACTTAAGAAAAAGAATCAGAGCGTATTTAATTGAAAAAGGAATATTTAGTAATTATTTGAAATACCAATATTCAGGAGCTCTTGGTACTTTTTTTCAAAGTTATGATTTACCCATAGATAATACTGTTAATAAATTTTATTTGAATCTTTACAAAATTGAAAAAAGAATAAAAAAAAGCATCTATACGCTATTTTTTAATCAATACCAATGAATACTTCATTCATTAAAAAAATAAATAGGTTGATAATAAGTGTTATCATTCCTTATTATAAGGATTACGATAGGCTGATTCTATTATTGGAAAAACTTCAGGAACAAGAATTAGATTCTGATTTATATGAAGTAATTATTGTCAATAATGATCCGGAAATTCAACTGAAATTGCCAGATAACTTCAATGCGAAGTATTCTTTAAAATTGGTTGATGAATTCACGCCAGGGTCGTATGCAGCGAGAAACAAGGGAATTACTGAATCTAAAGGAAAAATCCTTGCTTTTACGGACTCTGATTGCCTTCCTGATTCGAGTTGGTTGAGTAATGCGCTGAAAATTTTTTCAAAAGATACCAATAAGGAAATCGGCATATTGACAGGTCCTGTACCTTTATTTTATAAAAGACCAGATAAATTGACCTTTGCAGAAGTGTATGAAAAATACACTGGTTTTAGTACAGAAGCTTATGCAAAAGAAGGACATGCAATTACAGCTAATTGGTTTTCTTATTGTTCTGTAATTCAAGAATTTAATGGGTTTAATAGAGGGATAAAGTCCAATGGAGATAGTGAGTTGTCAAAGAAAATTACAACTAAATATGAAATTAAATTTACTCCAAATGTAATTGTCAGACACCCTTCCAGGCATTTGGTTAAGGAAATTGTATATAAATATCGCCGGTTATTAGGAGGAACTTATGAAAGGAAATTCAGGAATTCCAGAATTAAATTTTTTATTTTCTTGCTGAATTTTACATGGAGGAGGTTCCGTTTTTCAACGAAAAAAATTGTAACTGTAAACCCATTTGAGTCCACCCAAATATTAGTTGTAAACCTTTCTATAATTTGGGGTACTTGGAAAGAGTTTTTCTTATTGTTAAAGGGAGAAGAATCGAAAAGGTGAAAAAATTAGCATATAATCCTGCTATTAAATTTCTGTAGTGATGAGATTACTATATTTAGTAAATAGCCTAACGGCATTAGGAGGAATCTCAAATATTACCAATAAAAAGATTGAATGGCTCATTTTAAATAAAGATTATGAGATTTGTGTAGTAGTTAAAAAACATCATTCTGATTATGAGGAAAGATTTGATGGTAGGTTGAAGATTTTTAATATGAATAGAACCTATCAGGATTTGCCTTTTTATGAAAAGATTTTGTATGGAATATCATTTATAAAATACATAAAGGATGTTTTTAAAAAATTTAGACCTGATTTATGTATCAGTTTACTTTCTAGTGTTGATTTTTTTATACTTCCATTAATTGGAAATAAAATTCCCAAAATTTTAGAAATTCATGCTTCTTCCGTTGAAATAATCCAAAAATCATTCCCTTTTAAAAAGCTATTTTATAAACTTTACAATAAAATTGTAGTCTTAAATGATTTAGAGAAGTTTGAGTATGGATTAAGTAACATTGAAGTTATACCAAATTTTATTTTCCTCAATGAACTTAATTCCGATGATTTAACAAAAAGGAAAATTATAATTTCGGGAGGAAGGAATGAAAAATTAAAACAATTTGACCATCAGATATACGCTTGGAATAGAATCTATTCGGACTTTAAGGATTGGGAATATCACCTTTATATTCAAGGAAGTAACCAAGATCTTAATTTTTACAGAAACTTAATTCATCCTGAGTGTACGTCTTTAAAAATTTTTCCTGCCACGAATGAATTTAAAAAGAAATTATTAGAATCCTCCATCATGGTCCTTACTTCCAAATCTGAAAGCTTTTCTATCATGATTTTGGAAGGTTTTGACACTTACAATGCTGTAATTTCTTACAAAACATTTTCAGGTCCACTGACATTAATTGAGAATGGAAAAGGTATACTTGTCGAAATGAATGATATAACGCAACTGGCACAAAGCATAGCCCAAGTGATAGAAAATGAGGATTTGAGGAGAAAATTAATTACCAATGCTAAAGAAAAAGTAGGGCTGTATTCACCTAACTCCATTATGGAAAAGTGGATAGGTCTTTTTACTCAAGTTATTAATGAAAATAATTAGAATAATTCCTTTATTAGATTTTGGAGGGGTAGAGCAAAGAGTGAATTTAACCTTTCACTGTTATGGGATAGATTCAACAATAGACTTTGAAATATTGGTATTAGGATCAGGAGGAAGGGTAGCGGAAGAATTAAAAGAAAAGGGAGCCAACATAACCATTCTAGATCAGGCAGTTAAAATACCTAATGTTTCATTAATTAAAAGGATAACACACTTTTTAAAAAAATCCAAGCCTGATGTAGTACACACTTCAGGTGCAGAAGCCAATTTTCATGGTTTAATTGCTGCAGGATTGGCAGGGGTGCCAGTCCGTATAGGTGAAGAAATTGGCTTTCCCAATCACCACAGTTATTGGAAATACATTTTTAGGTTTACCTACCTCTGGGCTCATCAAGTAATTGGAATTTCCCAATCGGTGGTTGATCAATTGGTGTCTTTGAAGGAGGTCCATAGAGAGAAAACAACGGTTGTTTATAATCCGGTAGCAATTGACAATACTGGAATTAAAGAGTCAACAAAACCTGCTGCTAATGGTTTTACTTTTATCATTACCTGTCGGCTTGTACCTGTAAAGAATTTGGAAGGTTTAATTAAGGTCATAGCAAGAATAAACTCAGGTTTTGAAAAAGGTGTTTATCTAAAAGTAGTAGGGGAGGGAACTGAAAGAGGCAAGCTTAAGAGATTAACCAGGGATTTAAATATTTCAAATAAAATCGAATTTTTAGGTTTTAGAGATGATATTGCGGAATTACTTTCTGGTGCGGATGCATTTATTTTGCCTTCCTTTTCGGAAGGCTTTTCTATTTCACTGGTAGAAGCAATGATGGCCGGACTTCCTTGTATCGCAACCAAGGTGGGAGGTCCATCTGAAATTATCGAAGATGGAATAACAGGTTGGTTGGTTGATCCCCATAACCTCGATGATTTGGAAGCCAAAATGAAACAATTGATCGAAATGCCTTTTGAAGAAAGGAAGGTTCTTGGGAATAAAGCTAAAGAGGAAGCATTGAAGCGCTTCTCCCCTGAAAAATATGCTGCTGATTTGAAGGAATTATATAGTTCATTATTGGAAAGGAGGAAATAGGAAGCAAATTAGGTTGAGCTATTCCTCCTTTCCCTGGCCTGTGTCCCCACAGTCCGGAATAACAAAATAATCAAATGCGTGTGTCCTGTGAAGACACATGCCACGGTGAAAGAATTGCGATATATTATAATTGAGTGTCATGTGAGGACACATGCCACGGTGGAAATAGAAAAATTGAATCTTAATACTCAAAATCATGCTCATAAAGAATCAAGATCCGCTCCCTTCCCCTCAAGGGGAAGGGTTGGGGATGGGGTAAACAAAATCCGTATCCTGCACTGCATTGAAACCATTTCCTCAGGTGGAGTGGAACAAACCCGGCTGACCCTGGCCAAAGGATTGGATAAGGATAAATATGCACTAAAAATCATTTGTACCAAGGCTGGTGGCCCCATTGCTGAGGCATTGGAAAAAGAAGGGGTGGAACTGATTCCCATAGGGAGTTTTAAAAATCCTTTTGAATGGAGTAAACATCAAAAGGTAAGACAGGTAATAAGAGACTTCAAACCCCATATAATTCATGGGGCTATTTTTGAAGGAATGAGTATGGCAGCCATTGGAGGGAAATTGGGAAAGGTACCGGTGGTTATCTTGGAAGAAACTTCTGATCCGAAAAGAAGGTCAAGGAAAGCCATTTGGTTGCAACGGATTTGGGTAAAAGTTGCTGATAAAGTTATAGGGATTGCACCAACTGTAGTTTCTTTTTTAAACGATAAAGTAAAAGTCTCCCATGAAAAACTAATGCTGATTAATAATGGGGTTGGGGAGATTAAAGAAGTTAAGGAAAACGAATTATCACATTTAAAAGCTTCTTTAGGAATTTGCGGAAATGATATTATCCTGGGATCAATAGGCAGGGTTTATGACCAGGTAAAGCGGTTCTCGGATATCCTGGAGGCGATGAAAATCATAAATAATCCCTCACTGAAATTCCTATTAGTGGGGAAAGGACCTGATTTAGAAAATATTAAATTAAAAGCCCGGGAGTTGAAGCTTGAAGATCAACTGATCAGTGTAGGATTTCAGGAATATACAGCCCCCTATTATCAATTGATGGATATATTTTGTTTGGCTTCCGCAAACGAAGGTTTTGGCCTGGTAGCTGCAGAGGCGATGATGCACCATTTGCCCGTAGTGGCCACCAGGGTAGGCGGCTTACAAAATGTGGTGGTGGATGGAGAAACCGGCTTTTTGGTTCCACCATATAGCCCAAAAGATTTGGCCGAAAAAATACAAATCCTAATTGACCAACCTGAGCTCCGAAAAAAATTGGGCGAAGCCGGCCATCAAAGGGCCAGGCAACATTATTCCGCAGAAAGGTATGTGAGAGAGGTGGAAGAATTGTATTTGGAGTTGTTGAGGGAGAAGGGGATCATCCGTCATTTCGAGGGGCATAAGTGAGGCGTCCCTTGGTAACAAATTGTTGCATGCCCCGAAGCAATCACGTTTTCAAAGTCGAGACTGCCGTGTCCTCCCTCTGGTCGTCCTCGCATTGACGTGTAGCAAAGGCCTGCCTGTCATCTTCCAACGTCATTGCGAGCCCTAGTGCGCTTGGGTAAGGGCAGGAAAAGGGCGCGGCAATCTTGTCTACTGAATTTGAGACTGCTTCGTCGTTCCTCCTTGCAGTGACGGGTAGCGAAGTCCTGCCTGTCATCTTCCAACGTCATTGCGAGCCCTTGTGCGCTTTGGTAAGGGCAGGAAAAGGGCGCGGCAATCTCGCCTGCCGAAGACAAGACTGCCGCGTCGTCGTTCCTCCTCCTCGCAGTGACGGGTAGCGAAGCAGGGACTGTCATCATAGGACGTAATTACGAGTGAATCCCTTTAGGGTGAGCGAAATAATCTCGCCTTAGGACGTCATTGCGAATGAAGAGAAACGGAATGAAGCAATCTCGTTTTCCGAAGCATGGACTACTTCAATAGCAGTGACGAATGGGGAAGCGGTCACTGCAATCGAATTCCGTCATTGCGAGGGGCATAAAAAGGGTGTTTCCTTTAAAGGAACCGTTAAATGCCCCGAAGCAATCCCGCCTTTCGAATATGAGACTGCTTCGTCCTCCTGCGTCGTCCTCGCAGTGACGGTAACGAGTTCGAGACTGCTTCGTAGTTTCTCCTCGCAGTAACGATTAGCGAAGCGGGGACTGTAATTTAAGGACGTCATTACGAGTGAATCCCTTTAGGGTGAGCGAAGTAATCTCGTCTTTTGAAGTTGAGACTGCTTCGTCCTCCTTTTGGTCGTCCTCGCAGTGACGGTAACGAGTTCGAGACTGATTCCTCGTTCTTACTCGCCGTGACGATTGGCGAAGCTGGAAATGTCTCCCTATATTTACAAAATTGCATTAAAACATAACCAATTAAAAAACTCCCGATTTATTGCCCTCCCCTAAAGGGGAGGGTTAGGGTGGGGTATAAATCATAAATTTTGCTCGACTTAATCGTTATCATCGTATGCCTTATTGCCTTGATCAGTACTAATATAAGTATGGCAAGGAAATTCGGGCTTCCTAATAAATACGAGCTCCATCTCCACTATCTATTATTTTACCATCTTTTTTTTAGCCTGTTTTTTACCTGGTACATTCTTAATTTTGGAGGGGATTCGCAAGGATATTGGAAGCTAGGGATGGAACAGGTCTTGATAAAAGGAGAAGAAACATGGATGAAATACTTTGGGGAAAGTACAACCTTTATTTTATGGTTAAATTATTTTCCCAGTAGAATTTTGGGGTTGAATTATATTACAGGGAATATTTTATATGGTTTTTTAGGCTTTTGTGGAATAAGGTATTTGTTTGTTTTGACAGCCCAATATTTCCCTACAAATCATAAAGTTCTAAATATTCCTTTATTTCCCACCATTTTTTATATGGCCAATTTTAATTTTTGGTCGGCTGGAGTGGGCAAGGATGCCTTATGTTTTTGGGGAATTGCCTGGTTTATGTTTGCCGTGCAAAAATACAATACCCGTTGGTGGCAAGGGGCTATTGCCTTATTTTTTGTTTATATGGCCAGACCCCATATGGGACAGGCTTTAATTGGAGGGGCGGCAATTGCAATTATTTTAGGTTCGGAAATCCGGAGAGAATATAAATTCACTTTAGGAATTGTTGCAATGGTGGCTACAGTGTATTTATCTTCAAGTACTTTGGAGTTTTTAAAAATAGAAGATTTTTCTCTGGAGTCGATGGAAGAATTGACGGATAAAACTGCGGGATTATTGTCTTCAGGAAATGTAGGTTCTGGGGTGGATATTTCTTCTTATTCCTTGCCTATGCGGATCTTTACCTATTTGTATCGACCAATTTTTATTGATGCACATAACATTATGGCCTTTTTGAGCTCCTTTGAAAACGCATTGTACTTATGGTTAAGTTTTTTTATTGTCCGGAATTGGACCCCTGAAGCTTTAAGGGATATGCCAGTTTTTTTGAAAGTGGGATTTGTAACTTTAATTCCTGTAACCTTGGCTTTTGCCAATAGTTTAGGGAATTTAGGGGCTATTATGCGGATGAAGAATATGATGATGGTTTATTTTGTCCTCTTTATATTTTTCCTGATTGTATACAATAAAAAACTCCGGTACCTGAAGTATTTGGAGAAACAGCGATATTATCAACGGCGTAAAGAAATTATTGCCCAGAAAGAAGCAGCTAGAAAGGAATAGTTAGCATCAAATACCGTCATTGCGAGAGGCAAAAAAGGGTTTTGTTTTAAAAGTAACCGTTGAATGCCCTGAAGCAATCTCGTGTTTCTAAGTCGAGACTGCTTTGTCGTCGTTCCTCCTCCTCGCAGTGACGTGACGTGACTGTCAATTTTATCCGTCATTGCGAGGGGCAAAAAAAAGTGTTGTTTTAAAAGTAACCGATGAGTGCCCCGAAGCAATCTCGTCTACCAAATATGAGACTGCCGCGGCTTCCTGCCCACAATTCCCCGCAACGCCTCGCAGTGACGTGTACGAAGTCGAGACTGTTATCTAAAAACGTCATTGCGAGCCCTTTTGCATTAGGGTGAGGGCAGGAAAAGGGCGCGGCAATCTCGACTACTAAGCTGAGACTGCTTCGTCGTTCCTCTTCGCAGTGACGTGTTCTTAATATGAGACTGCCACTCCGCCTGTGGCGGATCGCAGTGACGGTTAGCGAAGTCGAGACTGCTTCTTCAACAATTACCATAAAACAAATAACCATTTGAAAATCCTTTTTTTGCCCAAATATACCAGGACCGGCGCCAGCAGTCGGTTGAGAACATACCAGTATATTCCCCTCTGGGAAAAGGCAGGCCACCAATGTACAGTAGCCCCTTTTTTTAATGACATCTACCTGGAGGAATTGTATAATAAAAGAAAAATCAGCAAAGGAAATGTTTGGAAATGCTTTTGGAGAAGGTTTGGCTGGGTCTTAAGGGCCAGACAATTTGATTTGGTGATCCTGGAAAAAGAATTGTTTCCCTTTTTTCCGGCCTGGTTGGAAAAGTTTTGGGCGGGAATGGGAGTCCGCTATATAGTTGATTATGATGATGCGATCTTTCACAATTATGATCAGCACCCTCAAGCGAGGATTCGAAAATTGCTTGGGAAGAAAATTGACAGAGTAATGAAGAACAGCTTCATGGTTTGGGCGGGGAATAGTTATTTGGCCCGAAGGGCTTCTGTGGCCGGTGCCAAAAATATTAAAATCTTACCCACCTCGGTTGACCTAAATCGTTATGATCCGGCCCACCTTAATGGAAAAAGGGAGATTAAAATCGGTTGGATAGGTTCTCCAACAACCTTAAGGTATTTGAAAGGGATTCTTCCTGCACTTGAGCAATTGAAAGAAAAGCATGGATTTTCCCTGACCATTATTGCCAATGGGGAGGGTGTTGGCTTTAGTGGCAAGGAAGAAAAATTGGTTTGGGAGGAACAAAAAGAGGCTGATTATTTATCAGCTTTGGATATAGGCATTATGCCCTTAAAACATTCTCCTTGGGAACAGGGAAAATGTGCCTATAAACTGATCCAGTATATGGCCACAGGTTTGCCCGTAGTGGCATCCCCAATTGGGATGAACAAAACCGTGGTTCAACCCGGGATTAATGGTTTTTTGGCCGGTTCCAAAGAGGAATGGGTGGATGCCTTATCCACATTAATGGAAGATAAAACCTTAAGGCAAAAAATGGGAAAAGCGGGAAGAAAAATGGTGGAGGAGGATTATACTTTAGCAAAAAACTGGGAAAAGATCCAAGGTTGGATGGTGGAATTAAGTGGGGAAGCCTAGGGATATTTTCGAAGCCAGAACTGCCATTCTCCAACGTCATTGCGAAGGAGGTGAAGAATGAGCCGACTGAAGCAATCTCGTATTCAGGATACGGAATCGCTTAGCTTGAAATGGCATCCCCATTTAAAAGAGAGACTGCTTCGTCGTTCCTCCTCGCAGTGACATGTCCTGAACGAAACTGCCTCGTCCTCCCACTGGTCGTCCTCGCAGTGACGTGTACGAAGTCGGGACTGTCTTTTTTCAACGTCATTGTGAGCCCTTTTGCGATAGATTGAGGGCAAGAAAAGGGCGCGGCAATCTCGTCTACTGAAAATGAGACTGCCGCGGTCGTCTCCCGATAACTATCGGCATCCTCCTCGCAGTGACGTTTACGAAGCCGAGACCGTCATTCTCCTACGTCATTGCGAGGGGCATACTAAAGTTGTTTTTTCAAAATAAACCATTGAATGCCCCGAAGCCTGCCTGCGGTAGGCAGGCAATCTCACCTACCGGAGACTAGACCTAGGTAGGCAATCATCAATGACATTTTTTAAAACCCAAGTACCATGAAAAAAGGAGGTTGTATATATATAATGACAAACAAAAATAATACAACGCTTTATGTAGGTGTTACGGCCAAATTGGAAAGTCGGGTTTATCAACATAAGAATAATGAAATCAAGAGCTCATTTTCTTTTAGATATCACTTGAGTAAATTGGTATATTTTGAAAGTTTTCATTCTATTGAGGAGGCAATTTCTAGGGAAAAACAATTGAAAGCAGGAAGTAGGCAAAAGAAGTTGGATTTGATCAATTCATCCAATCCCGAATGGAAGGATTTATATGATGAACTTTAAATTGATCATTGGTGAAATGGATTTCGATTTTGTCCTCTGAATATGAGACTGCCACGTTCCTCTCCCGATAACTATCGGGACCGTCCTCGCAGTGACGTGTAGGAAGTCGGGACTGTTATCTAATAACGTCATTGCGAGCGAATCCCTTTAGGGTTAGCGAGGCAATCTCGTTTTCTACGGTGGGACTGCCACTCCGCCTGAGGCGG
Source organism: Echinicola jeungdonensis (assembly GCF_030409905.1). Classification (NCBI taxonomy): domain Bacteria; kingdom Pseudomonadati; phylum Bacteroidota; class Cytophagia; order Cytophagales; family Cyclobacteriaceae; genus Echinicola; species Echinicola jeungdonensis. Next base: position 164,608 of record NZ_JAUFQT010000001.1, on the reverse strand, counting down.
ATCGCAGTGACGTTTACTGAAGGCAGGCAATCTCAAATTGGGGAAACCTAACTTCTTCGCTTGACATGGCAATCCACATTTAATAGTGAGACTGCTTCGTCGTTCCTCCTCGCAGTGACGTGTCCTGAACGAGATTGCCGCGTCCTCCTTCTGGTCGTCCTCGCAATGACGTTTACTGTAGGCGGGCCCACTACATACCAGTTAAATAATACAATATAAATTGAACACTAAACCCACCCAACTCCTATTCATCACCTGGGACAGTGATCGTACCAGTTACCTGGAAAGCCTTTTTCTACCTATTTTATCGGGTTTACAGGAAAGGGGCAATTACCGTTGCCAGGTATTGCAATTTTCATGGGCTCCTAAGGAAAAGGTCAGGGAAATTAAAGTTTTATCAACAAAACTGGATATAGTTTACACCCATTTCAGAATAGCAAGGTATCCGCACCCTGCTTTGGGAACGTATTTGACGGTGTTAAGGGGAACCCGTTTTTTAAAAAAATACCTGGAAACCCAACCGGTAGATATGGTGATGCCCCGGAGCACCATGCCTGCCTGGATGCTCAACCGGCTAAAGCCCTGGCTCAGAAAATGGAAATTTAAAACTGTTTTTGATGCTGATGGATTGCCTTTGGAGGAGCGCCTGGATTTTGCAGGGCTAAAAAAGTCTGATTTTCAGTATAAACTTTTGAAGAAGCAGGAAACATTGCAGCTTCAAACCGCCAATAGGGTATTGACCCGAAGCCAAAAAGCCATTGAATTTCACCTGGGAAATTTGGGCGATGCTTACCGGAATAAGTTTTATAAAGTAAGCAATGGCAGGAATGCCAATGGAATGGCATTTCAAGAGGGGTTAAGGGAAAAGATCAGGAAATCATTAGGTCTGGAGGAAGAAACTACCCTTTGGGTTTACCAAGGCAGTCTGGGCCCCCAATATGCCTGGGAGGAAATGTGGGCAATTTTTACTGCATTTTATCAGAAAAACCCCAATAGTATGTTCTTAATCCTAAGCCCACAATTGGAATTTGTAAAAGGGAAAATATCAGCCAACTGGCAAGAACATGTGATTTGTAAAAGTGTTGCTGCAAAGGATGTCCCTTCCTATCTTGCTGCTGCCGATAGGGCATTTTGTCTCCGTAAACCAAAGCCAAGTATGCAGGGAATTGCTCCCATTAAATTAGGGGATTATTTAATGATGGGCTTGCCTACTATTGTTTCCCGGGGAATAGGGGATGTGGAAGATCTTTTGGATGGGTTGGATTTTGTCCATATTCTGGATCATAATGATGCAGGTTTTGTAGATAAAGCCCTATGCTGGTCAAAAAAAGGTTTTCAAATGGAAAAGGAAGGAATCCGTGATTTTGCCATGGAGCACTTTTCCTTGGAAAAAAGTATAGCGGATTACCTTAGGGCTTTGGAGGGATTTTAGGATTAAGGGGAATGTCATCGAATTCCGTCATTGCTTCTTTTCTGGTCCCTGAGCGGAGACGAAGGGCCAGAAAAGAAGCCTGCCTGCCGAAGCCGGGACTTCCTCTCCGCCTGAGGCGGAAAGCAGTGACGGTTTTCGGAGTGCGGGACTGTCATCCTATAACGTCATTGCGATCCCGGTTGGCCGGGAGAAGCAATCTCGTGTTACTAAGGCGAGACTGCCGCATCGTTCCTCCTCGCAGTGACGTCTGAAGAAGTCGGGACTGTCACCTTAGGACGTCATTACGAGCGAATCCCTTTAGGGTGAGCGAAGCCTGCCTGCGGTAGGCAGGTAATCTCGTCTACCGAAGTCGAGACTGCTTCGTCCTCCCTCTGGTCCTCCTCGCAGTGACGGGTAGCGAGTGTGGGATGGCCTTCATCATTTGAATTAATAAAGTACAGCTAGTAAAAATTAATGACCCAATACCTGGTTATAATATTATTAATTGCATTCACCTTTTACAGCAATATCAGGCTGGCCAAAAAGGAAAACATGCCCAAGCCCTGGGGCATTCATTTGCAGTTAATCCTTGGTTATCACCTCGGTTTATCTTTTATTTTTTATCTGTACATCATGGAAAATGGGGGAGACAGCCTGGGCTATTGGAACCTAAGTGGGCCATTGGCTGATCCTAATGGGGATAGTTGGGGAGATTTTTTTGGTCCGGGTTATTTGTTCATGTACACCCTCAATTATATTCCTTATAAAATATTGAATTGGAGCTTTCTTACCGGAAATCTTCTTTATGCTTTGGTAGGTTTTTGGGCTTGGCGGTTTCTTTATCAGTTGGCATATAGAATTCTTCCTGAACCATACACTAAGGGGGTATTCCCTTGGATTTTGTTGATATTTTACTTTCCCAATCCCCATTTCTGGACAGCCGGAGTGGGGAAAGAAGCCCTTTGCTTTTGGGGTGTGGCAGCATTATTATTTGTTTTAAATAGCCCTTCAAAGCATTATTTGCTTGGGCTTGTTGCATTTCTATTTTTGATCATGGTAAGGCCCTATCTGGGTTGGATACTGTTATTTGCACTCGGCCTGGTAGGGCTTCTGGAATGGAGAAGGGAGGGCCTTAGGAGAAAAATATTATCTCTGTTGGCAATAGGGTTAGCAATAGGGTTTCTTCCCCTGGCTTTGCTTTATTCCGGGGTCGAAAATTTGACCTGGCAGGGAATCCCTGAACTTATTAATGGGCAGCTGAACCTGTTATCCGGTCCTGGGGTTGATTCGGCTGTAAATATGGAGGCTTATTCCCAACCCTATAGACTATTTACTTTTTGGTTTCGCCCATTGTTTTTTGATGCTTATCATGCATTTTCTTTTATGGCCTCATGTGAAAATGCATTTTATTTATTAGGCCTGCTTTTTTTATTGTACCGTTTCCAATTAAAAAATTGGTCCGAATTACCTTTTTTTCTAAAATTTGGAATGCTTGTATTTTTTCTTATTTCAATTTTATATGCCAATATTTTGGGCAATCTGGGAATTATGATGCGGATGAAAAGCTTTTATTTCCCCATTTTTGCATTGGCTATGATTTATCTCTCCCTCAAATTACCCCAACAGGCATCTCCTCTAAAAAAATCAAATCAAGCTTTATTGTCTTCGCAATAACAATCCCCCGAAAAAGCAAATTGTAAATGAATTCAATTCCCATTTCAAATAGGGGGAGTGAATACATTTGACTGGACAAAAAAATCCAGCTGTGAAGACTGTTAAGGCCTCCATAATAATACCGGTAGATTCTCGGGCAGTCTATGATATTGGTAATCTGCTTGCCTTTTTTGGAGATTTGAAATACCAAATTGAAGGTCAAGGATCCCTGGTTGGGAGGCCAGTTAAAGCTTCAATAATTATACCGGTCGATACTCGGGCAGTCAATGATATTAGTGATCTGCTTGCCTATTTTTGAGAATTGAAATGTCAAAATGATGGTTAAGGATCCGTGGCTGTGAGGACTGTTAAGGTTTTAATAATTATACTGGGAATTACTTTGGTGGTTTATGATATTGGTAATCTGCTTGTCTATTTTTGAGATTTGAAATGTCAATATGAAGGTCTAGGATCCTTTGGTTGTGAAGCCAGCTAAGGTTTCAATAATTATACCGGTAGATTCTCGGGCAGTCAATGATATTAGTGATCTGCTTGCCTATTTTTGAGAATTGAAATGTCAAAATGAAGGTCAAGGATCCCTGGCTGGGAGGCCAGTTAAAGCTTCAATTATTATTCCGGGGATACTATGGTAGTTTATTTATTGGTAACCTGCACACTCTTTTTTGAGAATTGAAATACCAAATTGAAGGTCAAGGATCCCTAACTGTGAAGCCTGTTAAGGCTTCAATAATATTAACCCTGGGTGAAACCCGGGGATATAAGGATGTTGAAATTCAGTCAACCCTGTTAGGGGTTGAATAAAAAGGGATTATTTCAAAAGATATTCTTTTTGGTAAGGAATGGATAATCCGGAGTAAACTGACCCCTCCGAATTAGGCAATTATTCAGGTACCAAAGTGGCTTTAAGGGCCAGAATCGCCTGTCATTCCGGCGGATGTTGACCCCCTGAAGAAAAAATTGAGCTAAATCCGGAGCAAGCTGACCCCTTTGAGGCTTAAATTCCGGAGCAAGTTGACCCCTCTATGGAATGGTTTTGGTTTTTTAGCGGACATTTTCGAAACCGCTAAGTATAATCCGATGGCAGGTAAACCAAAACCGATGAGTCAGATCAAGCAGATGATTATTTTACGGCAGCAGGGCAAGGGCATCAAAACCATAGCCCGCATGCTGGAGATGAGCAAAAACACAGTCAAGAGCTATCTTTTTAAGCTGGACAAGCTGTTGGAAAACAATAAGAAAACAGGGCTTACGACGGAGAAGCTCCTGTCCATGGAGGTACCTGAGATTGAGAAACAGTTCCTTTCAGGGGACCCTTCTTACAAAGATCCCCGGTACGAACACTTTATCTCCAACCTTGCTTATTATCAAAAAGAGCTCCAGCGCAAAGGGGTGACCAAAACTCTTTTATGGGAAGAGTACAGGCAGTCCTATCCCGATGGATACGGCCGTAGCCAGTTTTGCCTGTCTAAAACGGAGGTCACTGGGCCACGGTTTACGGTGATAGCGGGCCAGCCATTCCGGGAATCACTGGGCCAAAAATAGAGTCGGTTTTCCGGAGGTCACTGGGCCATTTTAGGATTCCCGAGCTGTTTGGTACCGGAGGTCATTGGGCCACTTTCCATGATAAGTTATTAGCCTTGTAGTCGAATAACAGCAACTACATGGCAGGACAAAGAATAGACATCATGGATTTAAGAAGTTTGATCACCTTCAAGCAGAAGGGGCTTAGCAACCGAAAAGTGGCAGACCTATTGGGCGTCAACCGAAAGACCGTTGACAGTTATGTCAGGCGTTTCAGGGATCTTTCCCTTGGGTACGGGGAACTGCTCTCCCTTGACGGCAAAGATCTACAGGAACTTTTCACCGAGACAGGGCAGACCGAAAAGGAACGTTATGAGCATCTCTCGGGGTGTTTTCCCCACATCGACGGGGAGATGAAAAAGCCCGGCTGTACCCTGCAGGTACTGTGGAAGGAATATATCTCCCAAAATCCGGAAGGCTATAAATACAGCCAGTTCACCTGGCACTACCGGCAATGGAAGAAGCGCAACAACGCCAGTGGCAAGCTGTCCCACCGTGCCGGGGAAAAGCTTTTCGTGGACTTTTGCGGAAAGAAGCTGCACTACGTTGACCGCCGGACTGGGGAGCAGATAGCCGTAGAGGTTTTTGTTGGTGTCCTGCCCTGCAGCCAGTACACTTACATAAGGGCGGTGCCCAGCCAAAAACGGGAGGATTTTATCAGCTGTCTGGTCTATTGTCTGGGCTGGATGGGCGGGGTACCCTATGCCGTCGTCCCTGACAATCTCAAATCAGCAGTGGACAAGGCCTCAAAATATGCCCCGGTCCTCAACAAGACCTTTTCGGATTTTGGCCTCCATTACGGCTGCGCCCTTGATCCTGCCCGGCCCTATAGCCCGCAGGACAAATCACTCGTGGAGCGTTCGGTCACCCTGGTCTACCAACGGATCTATTACCCCTTGGGCAACCATACCTTCTTCAGCCTGGAGGAGCTCAATGCGGCCATTGCAGAAAAACTGGAGGAGTACAATGACTACCTGCTCAGCCATGGACAGGGCAGCAGGCGAAGCCAGTTTTTGGACATCGAAAAGGAGTTCCTGCAGCCCCTTCCCAAAAGCATCTACAGCATCCGTTATTATAAAAAGGCCACCGTCCAGAAATCCTCCCATGTTTACCTGGGAGAGGACAAAAACTATTATAGCTGTCCCTATCGCTATATGGGCAAGAGCGTGGAGTTACAGTACAACCGGAACACCGTGGAGATATTTTACCGTCAGGAGCGGATCGCATCCCACAAAAGGGCTTCCCGGCAAGGCCAGTACATCACCATCGGGGAACATATGCCCAGCAACCACCAATACTACAATGACTGGAGCCCGGAATACTTTGACCGGAGGGCACAAAAAGTTGGTCCGAACACCCAGGAGTATATCGGAACGTTGATCGGCCAGTACACCTATCCCGAAATCGGCTACAAACAGGCACAGGGGATTCTTTCCTTCTTGAAAAGCTATGGACAGGAGCGTCTGGAAAGGGCCTGTAAACGGGCACTGGGCTTCGAAAAAGCCTCCTACCATACCCTTGAAAGGATACTTAAAAACAAAATGGACCTCGAGGAACTGCCTCCTGCCAAGGATCATTTAACCCCGGGTCACAAGAACATCAGGGGCTCCTACAGCTGACAGGCCGCCCTCTTGATGAAACGAATTATAATATCCCAACCAAATGAATTATGAACGAACACAACACCATTGAAAAAATGAAACAGATGCGCATGGGTACCATGGCGGAACTTTACCACAAGAATCTGACAGAACATCTCTATCAGGACATGTCGGCCGACGAACTGTTGGCCTTTCTAGTGGACAGCGAATGGGAGTACAGGCAGAACAAAAGCATAGACAACCTCATACGTCAGGCAGGGTTTAAACAGGCCGCTGCGGCAACTGACATTGATTACCATAACTCCCGTAACCTGGACAGGGGGCTGTTTGAGAGATTGCTCGGACTGGCCTTCATCAAAAACCGGACGAACATCATCCTTACCGGGGCCACCGGATCCGGGAAAAGTTACCTGGCCCAGTGTCTTGGGGTCAGGGCCTGCCAGCACAGGTTCAGGACGCTTTATTACAATACGGCCAGGTTTTTTGATGCGGTAAGATTGGCCAAGCTGGAAGGTACCTACCATAAACTGCTCAAAAAGCTCGAAAAAACCAATGTGCTCATCTTGGACGACTTTGGTCTGGCCCCGATGGATGGGCAGGCCAGGATTGCCCTTATGGACATCATGGAAGACCGCTATGAGAAAAGTTCAACGATCATTGCATCACAGATACCGGTCAGCCAATGGCATGGAACCATTGGTGATGACAGCATTGCAGATGCCGTGCTCGACAGGCTCGTATACTCCTCACATAGGATAGAACTGGAAGGAGAATCCATGAGAAGCAAAAAGAAGTTGGACAATTAAATTTTAACCCTATTATTGCACTTGGAAAGTGGCCCAATGATTCCCGGAATCCGTGGCCCAGTATACGCCGGAAACACTGGCCCAGCATCGCCGGAATAGACATTGCCACCACCTCAACCAACAGGATCTTGCCCGGGCAAAGCCATCCATGGTACTTGAGCATAAGCCTGCAGAGAAGCTGTATATAGACTTTGCAGGCAAGCCCATCGCCTACATAGACAGGGAAACCGGAGAAGAGGTCCGGTGCCAGCTGTTTGTGGCCTGCCTTCCCTATTCGGATTATGCCTTTGCCATGGCCGTGGCCTCCCAGACCATCCCGGACTTCCTATATGCCCTAAGCCGTTGTATGGAGCAGTTGGGGGGTGTGCCACAGCTGTTGGTCCCCGATAACCTGAAAGCCGCAGTGAACAAAGCCGACAAGTATGAGCCAAGTATCAACCAGGCCCTTGAGGATTTTGCCAACCACTACGGCACGGCTGTAGTGCCTGCCAGGGCGAGGAAGCCGCAGGACAAGGCATTGGTAGAGAACCAGGTAAAGGTCCTTTACTCCCGGGTATATGCCAGGCTCAGGAATATGCAGTTCTTCGATATACACAGTTTAAACAGGGCCATTGGCCAAAAGGTAAAAGCCCATAACCAGACCCGGATGCAGCAAAAGCCCTACTGCAGGGAAGAGAAGTTTCTCGCCGATGAGAAGGGCCTGTTGGGGAAACTCCCCGGGGAACGCTTCGAGCTGAGACACTATGCCCGGCTGACCGTTGCCAAAAACAACCACATCTATCTGGCCCGGGACAACCACTATTTCAGTGTCCCCTATACACTGATAGGCCAAAGGGTAAAGGTGATCTATACACGGAGTATGCTCTATGTGTTCCATAAAGGGGAACGGGTGGCCATACACAGCAGAGGCTTCAATCAAGGGAGTTATTCCACGCTCAAAGAACACCTGTGTTCCCAGCACCAGCATTATAGGGACAGAAGTCCTGAATATTACCGCAGCAAAGCCGCCCAACACTCAAAGGTCTTGTCCAGGTACATCTCCCTGCTGTTTAAACAGGGCAAGATCCCCGAACAGCTTTACAGGACCTGTGACGGGCTGCTCGCCCTGGGCAGGAAGGTGGATAAGGAGCGACTGGAGAAAGCCTGCAATACAGCCATGGAGTACAAAGTATACTCCTATACCTTTATCAAGAACATGCTGGAAAACAATATGACAGAAGCTACAGCGGAGCCGTCTGCCAGGGAACTTCCTGAACACGGGAATGTCAGGGGAAAAACATATTATGACCAATATCAATAACTTAAACTTTAAACAACTATGCCCAATCCGATCGAAACACAACTTATCAAACTCAGGCTCCACGGCATGCACCAAACATGGACAACGCTACAGGAGACCCGTAAAAACCAAAGCCTCTCCCTTGCCGAAGGACTTGAGCTTATGTTACAGGCAGAAGAACAGGAAAGAGACAACAGGAGGTTTAAAAGACTGGAATCCAACGCAGGGTTCCGTTACAAAGCTTCACTGGAAGAACTCTCCCTGGACAAAACCAGGGGCCTGGATGATATGCTCCTGGCAACCCTGGCAACCGGGGAATATATAACCAATGGGGATGCTGTACTTGTCACGGGGGCTACCGGCTGTGGAAAAAGTTACCTGGCCTCGGCCCTTGGCCACCAGGCCTGTGTGCATGGGAAAAAGGTCGCTTACTTCAACACCCAAAAGCTCATGATCAAAATCAAGATGGTCAGACTGGACGGCACTGCCATCAGGTTCTTTGATAAACTGGCAAAAACGGACCTTCATCCTCGATGACTTCGGCCTGACAAACCTGGATAAACAGCAACAGATCGATCTTATGGAGCTTATCGAAGACAGGCACGGTAAAAAATCCACTATTATTGCAAGTCAGCTCCCTGTCTCAAGCTGGTACGATGTCATAGGTGAGCCGACCATCGCAGATGCCATTCTTGACCGGTTGGTACACGTCTCCTACAGAATCGAGCTGAAAGGGGAAAGTCTCAGAAAAAAAATGTAAAATTGTCAGGCCATCTGATTATTAAACCAAACCTCTCCTAAAGAGGGGTCAATATGCCCGGAACAGGGGTCAATATCATCCGGAATATCCAAGGAATACCATATTCATTAAGAAGCCCTTCATATTCCTCTATAAATGATACTTTTTTATGGTGTTCTTTTTGGCCCTTGATATAGCTTATGACACTATCTTTTTCTTTATGGGAACAAGTAAAAGACCCCGATCCATTAGCCCATCCATTCCACTTGGGAAAATTATCGTGATTTTTCAACCAAAAGCTACTTGAAACTTTAATATCTTTAATAAAGTCTGCCAGGCAGATTGAAGGATGAAGGTCTGTGAATATATGGATATGCTCTTGCATCCCATTGATTCTATATAAGTTGCATCCTTTTTTCTTAATGATTCCCCAAATATATTTATATAATAAAGTGCAATGTTCTTCTGGGATGGAATTTTCTCTATTTTTTGTTCCGAAAACTAGGTGATAATAAATTTGCCTGTAGCTGTTCATATCTTGAAAAAATCTTTATAAAGGAAAAGAATAATAATAAATTAAAATGAATTCTTGTTAAAACCAAACTTTTAGATTCAACTCCTCCGGAGTTGGGGAAAGGAGGATTTCCTTAACCCCGGGATGCTCCCGGGGTTAATATTATTCAAGCCCTTCAGGCTTGTAATGGCATTTGCCAAGAAATAGGCATGAATTTCACAACAGAATTTTTGCCCAAATCCTGAATTAGAAATTGATAACTAATTCAATAAATATTTCAAACAAGAGATTCCCCTAATAAGGTTTGAATATTTAGGATTGATTTTCAGGGATCCCTGGCTGGGAGGCCAGTTTAAACTTCAATTATAATGCCGGTAGATTCTCGGGCAGTCTATGATATTGGTAATCTGCTTTCCTTTTTTGGAGATTTGAAATACCAAATTGATTGGCAAGGATCCCTGGTTGGGAGGCCAGTTAAAGCTTCAATAATTATACCGGTCGATACTCGGGCAGTCAATGATATTAGTGATCTGCTTGCCTATTTTTGAGAATTGAAATGTCAAAATGATGGTTAAGGATCCGTGGCTGTGAGGACTGTTAAGGTTTTAATAATTATACTGGGAATTACTTTGGTGGTTTATGATATTGGTAATCTGCTTGTCTATTTTTGAGATTTGAAATGTCAAAATGAAGGTCTAGGATCCTTTGGTTGTGAAGCCAGTTAAGGTTTCAATAATTATACCGGTAGATTCTCGGGCAGTCAATGATATTAGTGATCTGCTTGCCTATTTTTGAGAATTGAAATGTCAAAATGAAGGTCAAGGATCCCTGGCTGGGAGGCCAGTTAAAGCTTCAATTATTATTCCGGGGATACTATGGTAGTTTATTTATTGGTAACCTGCACACTCTTTTTTGAGAATTGAAATACCAAATTGAAGGTCAAGGATCCCTAACTGTGAAGCCTGTTAAGGCTTCAATAAAAATAACCCTGGGTGAAACCCGGGGATATAAGGATTGAAATTCAGTCAACCCTGTTAGGGGTTGAATAATACTGAGGTTTTAGACATAAAAGGGGGATAAAAAGGAATTCTTATTTTATCCTTAAAGATGGCCTGCTGTATTTTTATGGGGGAACTTAAATGAAAATATCCCTGTTGACTAATGTTATAAGGATAGGGCTAGCCCTTAATTTATTGTTTGGGGTAAAATTTTGTTTTTATTTTGAAAAACAATAGTTTTTGTATTTCAAATGGCTTAATTTGTATTTAAGTATTGATTTGCGAGAAAATGGATGGCCTAAATCTTGCATTTATTTTAAACTCCTATAGTTAATTTAATTGTAGCAGCATGGAAAAAGCTATTTTTACAATTTCTTTAGATTTTGAGCTGCACTGGGGAAGGCTGGATAAAGTTCAGTTGCAAAAAATGCAATATTATTACCGTAATGCCAGGGTAATTATTCCCCGTTTGTTGCAACTTTTTGAAAAATATGAAATTGAAGTTTCTTGGGCTACAGTGGGGATGCTTTTTGCAGAAAATTGGGAGGAATGGAAAGCTTACCTACCCGATAATAAACCCTATTATCGAAATCCTGACCTTTCACCTTATCATTGGGTGAGCCAACAAGGGAAAACTGATGGCAGGTCCTTATTTGCACCGGAATTAATTGAAAGCATTATCCAAACCCCTAAACAGGAAGTGGCCAGCCATACCTTTTCCCATTATTATACCATGGAGCCTTGGCAGACCTTTAGCCAGTTTCGTGAAGACCTGCGAGCTGCCCGGAAAATTGCTTATGATAAATTTGGTTTAAACCTGGAATCCCTGGTTTTTCCCCGAAATCAGTATAATGATGATTATCAGGCCATTTGCTTTGAGGAAGGTTTTCATGCGATTAGAAGTAATCCAAAAGATTGGTTCTGGAAACATACTGAGGATGAAAAACTGATAAAAAAGATTTTTAGAACAGGGGATACCGTTATTCCTATGGGGGGAAAGACACATTACTCCATGGAAACCTTGGATAGGAGAGTGGGGTATCCAATAAATATTCCAGCTTCCCGGCTTTTAAGACCCTATAAAAAGAATTCCTTGTTTAACAGAAGGCGAGTAGACCGAATAAAATCCGAATTATCTGAGGCTGCTTCCCAAAAGAAAGTTTATCACCTATGGTGGCACCCTCATAATTTTGGTAACTACCCCGAACAAAACCTTCTATTGTTGGAAGAGATTTTACAGCACTTTGATACGCTCCGTGAAAAATTCCAAATGGAAAGTAAAAACATGAAGTCTATCACGGAAATGTTTTCAAAATCTCCTCTTAAAGTGATATAGTAATTTTTGAACGAGAGGTTTGTTAATGGTTAAAAAATGGAATACTTAGGCGTATTTAATTTAAAATGATGATTTTTTGAATTAACTCAATTTAAATTCCACATTTTTTTGATCTACCTGCTGATAAGAATTGAAGGTGCAAGTAATCCTAATTTTCCGGGCCCTAATGGGCTCTGCTGCTACCCCTGTAGATAGTTCCCTATTTATCATTCAATATTTTAATTTCTTATCGATTCCCCCTTCTGCTGTTTCCTGATGATCTTCTTGAAGAGCTGGCGGATACACTTTTGTTTCTCTTGGAAGAAGAATTACTAATACTTGGGCTTGATCTTCTGCTACCACTGGAGCGGCTTGAGAATGATTTTTCTCCTCTGGAACTAGATTTCTTAATGGTTCCGCCTCTGCTTTGACTGGATCTTTGTTGATACTGGGGAGAAGAACTTTTGCTTCTTTCTCTGGGGTTTACCCTTTCGGTTCTTCTGCTGGGAGTGGTAGATTTTTGAACCCTTTTGTTATAAGGTTCGGGCTTTACCACTTTAGGAGACTGGTTTCTGGAAGATCCCCGGTAAGCAGGGTTTCTGCTAGCTCCTTGCTGGGCAGATGATCGTCTTTCAATTTGGTTGGACTTTCCCCTTGAATATGTTGAGGATGAACCTCTGGAAACATTTTTCCTTTCAGAAACTGAGGGCCTTCTGGAAGGTGTTGCCATCCTTGGGGAGTTGTTTCGTGATTCTGTTCTCCAGGAAGATCTGTTGGATCTAGCTTTTTGGGCACTTGTAACCCTTGAAGGCCTTGTATTTACACTTCTTGAAGAAGCCCTTACATCCGGACGGTAAATGTTCAAGGTGTTCCTTTTCAAGGAAGCCCTTCCAGGTTTACCACTGTCGTGGATGCGGTAAACAGGCACAGAACTCCGGGCGTACCTCTGGATATGTCTTCTGTCAGGACCACTGATATATACATTTTTATTGTGGATATAGGTGTTGTTAATTATCGTGGTATGCCTGTAAATATTCCTGATTCGTGTTCTGGGAGCATAATACCTGTATATATGTCTGCTGGTGAACCTCCTGTGCGGAACAAATACCCAATGAAAAGCTGGTATATGTATGCCCACATGTATTGATACACCAGGACCTAAAGGAGCCCAGCCATAAAAACCTCCTCCGGTTCTCCAATTGACCCAGGCAGGTCCCCATTCATAACCCGGCACCCAGGCCCAACCATAATAATCATCATATAACCACCGGCCATAATGAAAAGGAGCCCAGCCCCATTCGTAATGGGATACCCAGGTATTGCCATACTGGGTCATGGCCCAATGTCCATGGCTACCATAAGGATGAAAGTCAGCCCCTACATAAGGCAACCAAATGTAACCATATCTTGGATCATTCACCCAATCTCCATAAGGTGCCAATTCATCATAAAATACCTGAAAGGAGACACCAATTCTACTGTCCGCCTTGGCGGTTTTGGGGAAAATAAAACTGGCCATGACAAAAGCCAAAATGACCATCCCCAACCATCGGGTTGTTTTTTCCTTTTTCATCATACAAGTGGTTTAGTTTTCACTGTACTTACGGGATAATCCCAGGTAGGTTCAGATTTTTCATTTTAGCATAAATGTTTTGTCGAAAACCCACAAATCTAAAATTTAATTCTGATTACAAAGAATTTAATACCATAAGTAATTATCTATAAAGAATTAAACCAAAATCATTCCAATTTTTTTGTTTATTTGTCAAATAACTGATAATAAGGGGTTTAAAATTTTATTTCTTCTTATAACTGGAGGTTTTTACCACTTACAATACCTGTGAACCCTAAAAGTTTTCACTGAAATGCTATAGAGATGTATTTTCCCACCATCAAGTTCAACTCCTTTTGAGTTGGGTAGGAGGAGCGGATATCATGTTTTCCCTGGGAGTATCCAAGGGTTATTTTTTTTCAAGCCCTGCAGGCTTGAGAATCCTTGTGAGATACTTTTATTTTTTTTCCGGGGCTTAGGTATGTTTTAATACTAGGATTTTCCCATTTGATCAAAAAGCCATTATCCCACTTTCAATATTTTTTGACTGAAAAACAGGAAAACCGAATATATAAATAAATAAAGGGAATGGTAAACATCTGGAAAGTAAGCTTTTTAAGGATTCAATAGTAATAACCCCGGGTCCAATCCAGGGGAAGTTATAATGGAAAGTTTCTGCCAATTCCTTTAGGAGTTGATCTATAATTTTTACTTAAAAAAGTATTCCCTTTATTATGGGGTACAATTTTCTTTAAGAAACCTCCCAGCCATATTGATCCTTATGGAGGGAAATTCCAAATTGGAACGGTAAAGGTTGCCCCATTATTTTTAATCAAAATACTTTAATTATTTTGATTGTCAATTAGATAGAAAGCTAATTATATTTTGAAATTGGGAATGTAAGCTTTGATTTAATAAAATTTAAAATCGAAATTACTTCCTTATTTAAAGCGATTTAGCCGTTAGGAGAAGGGCCTTATTAGTGAAGATCTGAACAAAATAAATTATATTTGAATTTAAAATATTCTTTGGATTCAAAAGCATTGCTTTTTAAGCTGATAGCCCATTATGCAAAAAAAGAAACATTCTATTAAAGCTATTGCCAAAGCCTTAAATATTTCAGTCACCACGGTTTCCTTTGTTTTGAATGGAAAAGCAGAAGAAAACAGGATCAGCCAGAAATTGATTGATAAGGTCCGGAATTATGTAAAGGAAATTGGATACCAGCCCAGTCAGTTGGCCAAAAGCCTTCGCACCGGGAAATCCAATATTATTGTATTTATGGTGGAGGATATTTCCAATCCGTTTTTTGCCACCATTGCTAAGTTGATTGAGGACAGGGCCTTTACTGATGGTTACAAAATCATTTATTGCAGTACCAATAATGATGCGGAAAAAACTACAGGATTGATCCGGATGTTCAGGGATTTGCAGGTAGATGGATACATCTTAACCCCTCCAATGGGGATGGATTCCAAATTTATCGAAGAACTTTCCAATGATAAAAACCCTTTGATACTTTTTGATAGGGTAATGCCGGAAGTGGATTGCAGTCATGTGGTAATTGACAATTTCCAAGGGACCAAGCTTGGGCTTGATCTGTTTTTGAATAAAGGAAGAAAACAAATTGGATTTATTACCCTCGACTCTGAGCAGTCCCAAATGCATGAACGAAAAGCGGCTTATGAAGAGATGTGCAAAAATGAGGGCATCAAAGAAAGAATTTTAAAGATTCCATTTGATTCTTATACTTCTGAGGAGGCCGAAAAGGCAATGAAGGATTATTTTACCCAAAATAAAGACTTGGAGGCCGTGTTCTTTGCAACCAACTATCTTGCAATGAAGGGAATGCAGATTTTGAAGGAGTTGAAGGTGAAAATTCCTGAAGACCTAGCTGTCATAGCTTTTGATGATAATGAATTTTTTAAATTCAGTACTCCATCTGTAACCAGTATTGTGCAGCCTAAGGAGGAAATAGCCCAAAATCTCATAAAGATTATGTTTAATCTGATCAACAATAAGGAAGAAAATGGACAGGATTACAAAGTGGTATTGCCAGCTTCCCTCAAAGAAAGGCAGTCTTCAGGAAGTTAGGGTGATGGGTGAAATTATTTAATGTCTCAAATCAAAAGATTTTCATGAGGGGATTGGGTACCCTTTATGTTTCCCATATTGGCAAATGGTATTAATCCATCCATCATCAAATTCAACTCCTCCTGACTTGATGGGAGGAAAGAGTGTCTTTTTGGAACAATTGGAAAAAGTTTTTTCCCAAGCCCCAATTTTTGATGAAAGCTACTATTGGGGGTGTGATCCATGAAATTAGGAAAATACAAATCCCCAATATGGGCCAATATGCCCATAGGAACCAACCAATACAGCATATGATTTATTTGTATAATTATGCAGGACCGCCCTGGAAAGCCCAATATTGGATAAGGGAAACAATGGTTATGGTTAATGTGGAGATGAAGATAATGGACAGACATCGGCTTGATATGTCTTTTCAGCAATGGGTTTTTATCCAGTTTGTCCAGGCACTGATCAATATGTTTTGGGAACTCCACTTTTCAAAAAGATGACCCTTCATCTTGAAAATGGAAAGGATGTGTTGATCAATGCACCAAATAACAGTGCCGAAAATCAATATATCAACAGGCTGGAGATCAATGGTGAAAACTATTCCAAAAATTGGTTGAGCCATAAACAATTGATGAAGGGGGCCGTTTTGGATGTTACAATGGGGAATTCACCTAATAGGAATAGGGAACGAAACAGGAAAATTTCCCTTTTTCACTATCCAATGAAGAATAATATCCAAATCATGGATTTAAAAGTAAAGCAGCATCAAAAAATGGAAAATAGTTAATTTATATAGCTTTCTTAATTAACTTCTGTAAAGGCAAAAGGATTATGAAGAGGATAATAACCAACCAATGACTGGGATGAGTTGAAAGATGGATGAAAAAAAAGTAATAGGTGTTGATATTGGAGGATCGCATATCACTGCAGGTGTGGTGAACCTTGCTACTCACAGCATGGAAGAAAATACCATTGTCCGAAAAAAGGTGGATAGTAAGGGGGGAAAAGAGTTGATTCTCGATGCCTGGACTAATTGTATAAGAGAGGTCCAGAAAAAAAGTGACCCGAATTTTCAAATAGGAATTGCCATGCCGGGACCTTTTGATTATGCTGGGGGAATTTCATGGATTATTGACCAGGGGAAATTTAAAGAACTTTATGGAGTCAATGTTAAATCTCTTCTTGCAAAGTCATTGGGTATTTCTGAGGGTCAGATTCGGTTTGAAAATGATGCTGCTTGTTTTTTACAGGGAGAGGTTTGTTGTGGAGTTGGTATTGGTGTCAAAAAAGCTATTGGTTTAACCTTGGGGACAGGCTTGGGAAGTTCACGCTATTCAGGTGGCTTTGCCAAAGATGCAGCGCTCTGGTCCAGCCCATTCCGTGGGAAAATTCTGGAAGATTATATTTCCACAAGATGGTTTACCCAAAATTATAAGGAAAGGACAGGGAAAAGTATTAAAGGGGTTAAAGAAATAATAGAGGACAATGAAAATCAGGGTGTTGTTAAGGATTTAGGACGCGAGTTTGGTCAAAGCCTTGCAGAGTTTTTAGAAAAGATTATTTCAAAAGATCACCCCGAAATTATCCTCCTCGGAGGAAATATTTGCAAAGCAGCTCACATTTTTTTGCCTTTTCTCGAGGAAAAGCTAAATCAAAAGGGGATATCTGTTCCTGTAAAAATTTCAGAGCTAGGGGAAAAAGCCGCATTAATGGGAGCAGCCCACTGTTGGGCATTTTAAATAAAGCCTTGAAAAAGGGGGGAATTAATCTTTCTGAATTTTTTTTTATAAAATGTAAGGGTAGATAATGAACTCAGATGAAATATAATTTTGGATGAATATCTCCGTTGATGAAATGCAAAATAATTTCAAATTGGGCGAATTCATTATTTAATTTGATTTTCAGGTTGAATAAAACGATTCCGCATAAGGAATAATGTTTTAGTATTTTTAATTTTGATTAAGAAATAACCATTAAACCTAATGATATATGAAAATAGAAAAAAGTGCTACTAAAGCAGAGATTTTCAACCAGATCAAAGAATGGTTGGATTTCAATGAATATATAGTGGCCGCAGAAGACAGGGAACGACCTTGGGGAGGCTTTTTTGTGATTGATGAAAGCCAAATTGGGAAATTCAGATCCCAGTTTTTTTCAAGTGTGGAATTTTCTGAAGCACAATTAAAGCAAAAGCTTAGTCCCAAGATCCTATTGGTTGCTCCAGGAAAGCGACTTTCCTGGCAATACCATCACAGAAGGGCAGAAATCTGGAAATTGGTAGGTGGAGAAGGAGGAGTTATTACCAGCCCAACAGACGAAGAGGGAAAACTTGAAAACCTGGTATTGGGTGAAGTAGTGGAATTGGCCCAGGGAGAAAGGCATCGATTAGTCGGTTTAGACAATTGGGGTGTGGTCGCAGAAATCTGGATGCACACCGACCCTGATAACCCTTCCAATGAAGAGGATATTGTCAGGGTACAGGATGATTTCCAAAGAACTTAATTAGATATAAAAATGATTAAGCCTCCTAAAAAGGAGGCTTTTTTTTTGGGGGTGACCTCAATGGTGATTTAGGCCCAATTAAAGGGCTATTACCCAATAAGGAGCTTTTTTAAATTTGAAATCCCGAAACCCTAACAAACCAGGATTTACAACCCTGGATATTGTCACTGAAAGGAAAAGGCTTAGTTTTTTAGAATTTTAGATGGTTTGGACTTTTGCGGAAAGGGGGACAGTAATACCTGTAAAGCTGCTAAAAAAGGGGACTGCCCGGGTTACCTTAGCTGGGAGTATTCGCCCTATTTGAAGTTAGGCTGTATTTTTAGGACATTAATGTCCAATGAAATTTAGTTTTTTGTCAACCTTTCAACAATAAAATCTTTCAACTTTCTAAGCATCTGCAATTCCTTAATTATGGATTTTTAATATCTTTCAATCTACGCCATCCCCTCTATCGACTCTTCTAACTTCCTGGCATGGATGAGAAATTCATCGACATCCATGTCCTTGAAAAAAATCAATCCATGGCTTGCCCTTACCCTGGGGCTTTCATGTTGGTAAAAATAATCCTTACCCAAAAGCAACTGGATATCTTTGAGCTGGTTTACCCAGATTTTTTTGGCCAAGGTGCTGAATTTCCCATGGTGAGCATAGCTTGGGAAGGACGCGTTAACCTGGCTCCGATAACAATGGGAAAATGAATTTTCCATTACATCCAGGTCTCCCAATGATACCGGTACGATAACATTGGCTTCTGAAGGTTCAAAATGATGCCAGACATTTCTATATCCAATAATCCTCAAATGTCCTAGGTCTTTTTCCTTTTTCCACTCCCTTAATGCCTCTGCAATAGCCTGAAGTACCTTGTAATGGGTATCTGGACCGCTTCCTTCCGGATCCATGGTCAAACTGATTTTGGTGGGGTTTATTTTCCGAAATAAATTTACAATCGGTGCTACATCTCTCTTTTTTTCAGGCTGAGCAGTAAAAATATCCCCAGTATAAAAGCCCAATCTCAAATGATGGACATTTTTTACTTTTACTCCAAAATGGGCCCAAACCAATTCTTCTTCAAATTCCCTGATCTGCCCCTTAAACTGCTGAACTGTTGGTGGGTTTTTTTCCCCATCATAGGAATTGTTCAGGATTTCCATCATCCGCTCAATACTATCTAGGAGTTGGGATTTATTTTTTACCTGGAAAATCTCCACCAATGCCCGTACCATACGATGGCATAAACCACGAATTTGTTCCTCCTGATTATCCGAAGCAACATGGGTCAGGTAATGGTATACGTCCTTATCGGTTTTGGATTGAAATCCCTTAGAAAAAAAATCATCATATTGTAACATTTGGATTTTGTTTTCCTGGATGAGTTTTTGAATATGAAAAAGGATTTCTTTTACAAAAGCATTAGTGACGGCGGTAAAACCGCTGGTCAAAATGGCAAAGTGGGTTTTATTACTGTTTTGTTGCAGTTGGTGAGTGATATGGGGGAGCAAGCCCAGGGAAATATCGTCATGGTGAGGGCCTGTATGTAGCAAAACTTCATTTTCTTCCTGTTGAAGGCCTCGTTGGAGTTTTTGAATGGTACTTTTTATGACCGTTTCCACCTTATCTTCCGAAAGATGAGGGATTAACCGGGTGAATTCTCCAGTTTCCAAATCTCTAATCTCAAGATTCTTTGCGTATTTATTTTGCTCCTGGCAAAGGGAAAGGACTGCTTTTTCTGTTTTTTCAAGAGTCCAATTTCCGTTTTTGTAAAAAGAAAAAACCTGATCTTCCAGAAGGGAGGCAGCCCCTTGAGTAAGGTAAAAGCGGGCATTCTTAAGATTTTGGAGGATAGTTGCAGGGTATATATTGGTAACAGGATTTTCCAAAGAGGCTTTTACAATAGGGGCTTTGGCTTCACCTGCTGCCATTATGATGGCAGTGGTAGAAGGATTGTACAATATGCTGCCCAATCCGATAGTGATCACTAACCTGTTGGAGGAGACTTCCATGCCACCCAAATCACCAGCAGCCACTGCCTGGGTTTCAAAATTGGTGGCAGTTAGCCTTGTGGTGGAATAGGCATCAGATCCTCTTATATTAAAAGCTATATGCCCATCAGGCCCAATTCCTCCCAAAAAGAATCCAATTCCCCCTTTTTCCCTGATTTTATGTTCATACTCACTGCACCACTGGTCTATCAGAAAAATGGATAGTTGTTCAATTTCTTCCTGTTTGTTCCTTGCTTCCCTGTGACGAAGTGAGAGGTCAATTTGGTATTCAGGGAATACTTCATTAAAAGACTTACCTTGATGTAGCTTGATTTCATCCCCATTGATCAACTGGGCTTTTTGGTAGTCAAGACCAAAACCCTGGATGTAATATTTTTGTACATATTGAAAAAAACTGTTGTGTTGACGGGAGGGGATGGGATAAAATTCATCAATCTGAACAAACTGTAAACCTCTCATATCTGGTTTTTTCAACCCTTCAAGGCCATATCGACCCAAGAGAACTTTAACCTTTGGGGAATTCCAGTTTTCAAGAAGATGACGGGTCCATTTAATGAAAAATTCAGGTGTTTTGCCAGTAGGCAAACTAATGACTCCTTCAGGGTTTTCGGCTACCCATTCCAAAAAACGACAGGCTGTCAAAAGTCCTAGTTTGGGAAAATTATTGACCAATAAATAGGGAATTTGGGTATTTCCTGGAGAATCACCTGAATTCTTCAAAAAAGATTGTTCTACCTTAGACTCCATAGTATAGCTGGTTAAAAGGTTTTTACAAATTCAATTTGGAAAATTTATTATTTGTAGCGGCTATTTTTCTTTTAGTTGAATCGAAAGCATTATCTGGGAAATATAAGAGTTCTTGTATATGGGTAAGGGATGATTTGGAAAGTGAAATGTATAAAGGTTTGTAATTTATAATATCTCATTTCTCTCATCTCATCAATTAACACCAATCAAAACTCCATAGGCCTAATCTTTAGGTGGTTTTTAATGGAGTCAAAAATTCTGAAAGGGTAAATCCGGTTCAGGAAGGGTGTCTGGTTCCAATTCTCCATCCTCAAAGGTCATGATATCGTTAAGTTTTCCCGAACGGCTATAATACCTCCATCTTCCTTCCTTTTGCCCACCTTCCATAGTACCCTGAGAGGCAATATTGCCATTATCATGGTAATAAGTCCATTCCCCTTGGGGTCTGCCAAATTCGTAATTCCCTTCTGATTCTTTGGTCCCATCGATATAATAAGTAATGCGGGTTCCCATGCCTTTTTCTAATGTCCCCTTTGGAAGGGTGTCAGTACCATTATAATTATAATAGGGCCCCACTTCCATTAAACGGCCGTTGTCCCAAGTCTCTTCCTGGGTAAGCTGTTCATTGTCGTAAAACAGTCCCCATGGACCATCTTCAAAACCAAAGAAATAACTTCCCACTGACTTGAGTTGCCCCCCATCGTAATAATAGAACCATTGTCCGTGCTCGGAACCCAACTGGTATTCTCCTTCAGCAATAAGGATTCCTATTTTGTTAAAATATTTCCAAAGGCCTGATTTTACCCCATTTTTATATTCGCCAACTGAGTATAATTGGCCATCTGGATAGAAGTTTTTCCAAAGCCCGGATTTCATCCCGGCTTCGTATTTCCCTTTTACGGATAGGTTTCCATTTTCATGGTATTCCACATAGTCCCCAACTGGTACTCCCAGTTCATAGGTCTTCCTTTTGGACAAGGATTTGTCAGGGAAAAATTCTTCCCAAGTCCCCACTGGAATATCATTTTCATACCGCTCTATGCGAGCAATCCGTCTGTTTTCATAATAATATTTCCAGGTACCGGTGCGGTTTCCGTTTTTATCGTATTCTTTCTCAGAAGAAATAATCCGGGTTTCGGGGAAATAAGTGACCCATTTTCCGACTTTTTCTCCATTCTTATATTCTCCGGTTTCTTCTTCTAGGTTATTAGAAGCATAGCGCTTAAAATAACCATGGGGTTCCCCGTTTTTATAAGTTGTTTCCACCATTAATTGCCCATAGGGAGAATATTCCAGGTATGGGCCGTCAAGCACGTCTTCTTTGTAGGTTTTTTTGATGGCCAGCTGGCCATTTTGATAATAGGAAAGCCATTCACCAGTTTTTTTTCCATCATTGAATTGCCCTTCCTGCTTGATCTGTTTTGGATTGACATAATCAGGTTGGTCCGCACTACCATAATATTCTTTATAATCCCCAATGCTTATGCTGTCCTTGAAGACTTTCTCCATAACCAAAAAACCATCCCTGTCATATCGCTTAAATGCACCATTTAATTTATTGTCCTTGTATTCGGCTTCTACAAACTTTTTATTATTGGGGTAATAGGAAGTCCAAGTGCCTTCCTTTTCCCCTTCTTCATAACTTCCTTTTTGAATTAGCCTGTTGGTTGCCGGGTCAATAAATTTCCATAACCCATTCATTTTACATTCTTTCATCACACCCATTGCCACCAAGGTTGAGTCTGGATTGTAAATGGTAACCGTCTGATTTTGTCCCCATACAATAGTGGAGCTCATCCAGAGACCAAGGAAAAGAATTAGGTATTTCATGGATCAATATTACTGGTTTGATGTAGGGATAAATTACGTTTAAAAGGTAATGTTTTTTCTAAATTATAATTTATTCCGAATAAAAATCATTAAAGTAAGTGAAAGTTTATTACTTGATTTAATTCTTCAAAAAGCATTTGCCGTAATTCTTGGTAATTATTATGGTAAGGTAGGGGTTTGATCAATTGCACATGATGGTATTGATTGACATGGGCATTTAAACGGTCCATGGAAGGCAGGGCTTCCCTTCTATGGTCATTGATAATTTGCTTATATTCCCATGGGGATCCGGTTTGGGTAACCTCATAGCCCCTTTCTACCAAAGAGGTGTATTTGGGTTTATCCGGGATGTTTTCTACTCCATAATATAATAACATAAAAATGCCATGCCCCCACCAATTGAGCAATCGAATATTGAATCCCTGTTTTTTGTCAAAATCCCTGACCAGGTCAAGTACCTGGTAGGGGCAATGCTCCAGTTCGTTGCCCTTGCTTATTTTTTTTCCTTTGGACTTTTCATGTACTTTCAGAAGTTTTTCCTCAGGCAGGGCATTGGCAAGTTCAGAAAATAATTGGATAAAAAAGTTTTTGGTTTGATGGATTTCCTGAAAAAGTCTTTTGTCCTTTAGCAAATCAAGACTGATATCCTCGTACATGACAATTAATTTTTTTATTACCAATTCAACAATGCAGATGCCCAGGCAAATCCACTCCCAAAAGCCGCCAGACAAACAAGGTCGCCCTCTTTTATTTTCCCTTCCTCCCATGCTTCGCTTAGGGCTAAAGGAATGGAAGCAGCAGTGGTATTTCCATAGCGCATGATGTTATTATAAACTTTATTGTCGGGCAACCCAAACTTTTGCTGTATATATTGACTGATCCTCAAGTTGGCCTGATGGGGTACCATAAGGTCAATATCTTCTTTGGACTTATTGTTGGCTTCCAAGGCTTCCTTGATTACTTCCTGAAACCGCACCACTGCATGTTTGAATACTACATTTCCATTCATCTGCATGCGGAAGCTGTCCTGATTTATTATTTCCGGGGAAAGCCGGACTTCCCTGCTGCTGCCAGGATCCTTCAAATAAAGCTCTTCTGCAAAATCCCCATCGGCGTGCAAGTGGGTGGATAGGATGCCCGGTTGGTCAGTTTCAACAGCCTTGAGTACAGCAGCCCCTGCACCATCGGCAAAAATTACCGCATTGGAACGTCCTGCTGTGCTCTTATCCAAGGCAGAAGACTGGATTTCCGCTCCAATCAAAAGGATATTTCGGTACATGCCTGTTTTGATAAATTGGTCAGCAACCGAAAGGCCATATACAAATCCCGAACACGCATTCCGGATATCCAATGCCCCAATTCCCTGCAGTCCTAATTCCCTTTGTAATAATACGCCATTTCCAGGGGCAAAATAATCAGGTGTAGAGGTGGCAAAAATGATAAAATCTATTTCTTCCATTTCAAGTCCAGCTCTTTTTACGGCCATCCTGGAAGCATTAGCAGCCATGTTTGCGACGGTATCTTTGCCTGGAGTAAACCACCGCCTTTCATGAATACCTGTCCTTTCGACAATCCATTCATGGTTGGTGTCCATCATTTGGCTAAGATCATGGTTGGTGATGATATTTTCAGGTACATAATGGCCAACACCGGCAATTCTTGATTTTTTCATGGCTTGTATTATATAAGTTGCCCAATGGCAATTGAAAAATTCAATAGGATCTAAACTCCAATTTCAAGCCCAAATATGCAGCTTCTTTCTTTATTTACATAATAAAAAATTAGGGGTAATCGCCAAAAAAGGTTTGAATCAACCAAATAAGGTGTAATTGCCAAATTGATCCATAGGGCTGGTTTTTCGGGTGATATATTCTGAATCAATGCTCACCTGGTTTATCATTGGGGAAACCGGATAGGTGACCATTTGTTCCGATGGATAGGTTTTCATCAGGTTCAGGAGATCATCTTCCTGACTGAATTTATCAAGCCATACCTGTTCTTGATTTTTGGAAAGTATGACGGGCATTCTTTCATTGATGTCTTTGACCAGGAAATTGGCAGGAACTGTAAGCAGTAAAAAAGTATGGTTGATTTGGCCATTTTCATTTTCATATTCCTCCCAAATCCCTGCAAAGCTGAATAAGCTGTTATCATGTAAAACAAACCGGAATGGAATTTTAATTTTTTTGCCTACTTTTTTCCATTCATAATATCCGTCTGCTGGGATTAGGCATCTTCGTCTTTTAAAGGAGTTTTTATAAGACACCCTTTGGTTGATAGTCTCGGACTTCGCATGGATAAATTTTTGGGAAACAGGTTTGTTTTTAGAAAAATCAGGGGTCACTCCCCAATAAAAATGTGAAAAACCTTTGGGGCTTTCCATGGTAATTACCGGCAATAATTGGCTGGGTGCAATATTGAACCTTGGCTGAAATTCTTCCAGCATTTCCGCATTAAACCGGCTTTCAAGCTCTTGCTTGGTTTTTCCGAGAGAGTACCTTTCGCACATTAGTAGGTTGATTTTTATCCGTATGTAAATTACTCATCTGAAGTGATAAATTCAAACGCTCTTTTTTCAGACCAATAAATTTCTTTTCTTTTTCTGGGTGTAAAACCAACATGGCCCCCATAAGGAGGGAATTCCATGAAAATATGATCCAAGGCAACTGCCAAATCAACTGGGAAACAGGCCTGGCTTAGGAAGGGGTCATTGAGGGCATTAAGGATAAGAGCGGGAACCTGGATACCTTCTAAAAAATAAAGGGAGCTACATTGTTCATAATAATGGTGGGCATCATTAAAACCATGCATGGGGCCGGTAAACTGGTCATCAAATTCCCTGAGAGTTTTGATTTTTTCAAGGCCCTGGGTGGAGATTATATCAGGAAACCGTTGGGCTTTTAAATATACCTTTTCTTTAAGTGTTTTCAAGAATCGACGTGAATAGATGATGTTTTTTCCGGTGGAAATCTTATTACAAGAGCTTTTTAGGTGAAGTGGGGTTGAAATAGCTACAGCTTTTTTGATTTTTGGATTTCTGTCTACGGCTTCTCCCATATACTTCAAGGTGAGGTTTCCTCCCAAACTAAAACCAATCAGGTAAATCTCCATATAATTTGGGGCCGCATGGCGGACCACCTGGTCCAAGTCATATGTTGCTCCGGAATGGTAAAAAATGGCAGTTTTATTCAGTTCTTCACTACATCCCCTGAAATTCCAGGTCAAAACATCGTATCCATTTAAAAAAAAATGTTTGGCCATTCCACACATATAAGGTCTTCGGCTATTTCCTTCCAAACCATGGCTGATGATCACTAATTTTGAGGACTTGTTTTTGAGCCAATCCAGGTCCAGAAAGTCCTGGTCATGAGTGGTAATCCTTTCTCTTTCAAAGGGTAATGTGATTTGTCTTCTGAACAAACCAGGCACAATGGTTTGTAGGTGACCATTGAATAATAGGGGGTGGCGATCGTAACTTGAATTTTTGATTAAGGGCATTTTTTGGAAGGATCTTAACGATATTGGGATTTCTTATGTTGAAAATACTATTATTAAATTTGAATAAAGATATTTTAAGAACTATTTTTGGATTGCTGAAAAATTGAATAGGATATAAATAACTTATGGCCGAAGTAATAAGAATGCCCAAAATGAGCGACACCATGGAAGAAGGGGTGATCGCCGCATGGTTAAAAAAAGTAGGAGACGAAGTTAAAGCCGGAGACATTCTCGCGGAAGTAGAAACCGACAAAGCTACCATGGAGCTGGAGTCTTATGATGAGGGAGTATTATTGCATATAGGTGTTGAGGAGAAAGACGCGGTTCCAGTTAATGGGGTCATCGCCATCATCGGTGAAAAAGGTGAAAATATTGATGACCTGCTCAAAGAGGTAGAGGATGGAGGAGAGGGTTCCTCAGCATCCAAATCCAGCGATAACGGAGAAAGCTCCGAGGAAGAGGAAGAAAAATCTTCCAGTGATTCCGAAGAAGAAGAAGAAGAAATTGACACCTCAGGAATCAATGCCAACCTGATCACCATGCCTAAAATGAGTGATACCATGCAGGAAGGTACCATTGCCTCTTGGTTGAAGAAAGAGGGTGATGAGGTGAAATCCGGAGATATTCTGGCCGAAGTAGAAACTGATAAAGCAACTATGGAGCTGGAATCCTATGAGGATGGCATTCTTCTTTATATTGGTGTTAAAGAAGGTGATTCTGTTCCAATTGACGGGGTAATTGCTGTTGTTGGTGAAGAAGGAGCGGATTATGAAAAACTCCTGAAAGCCCACGAGCAAAAAACTGCTTCCAAGGAGGAAAAACCAGCAAAAAAAGAAACTAAAAAAGAAGAACCTAAGGAAGAACCTAAAGCTGAAGGTAAAAAAGCTGAAGCTCCTCAGGCCACTTCTGCTACCACCACCGAAGGTGGAAGAATAAAAGCCTCTCCATTGGCCAAAAAACTGGCCCAAGATAAAGGAATTGACCTAGCACAGGTAAAAGGATCCGGAGAAGGTGGAAGAATCATTAAGCGTGATGTAGAAAGCTTTGAACCTGCTGCACAGGCTCCACAGGCTGCTGCCGGTGCTGCTGTTGGACAAGAGTCCTATTCCGAGGAGAAGGTTTCCCAAATGAGGAAAACCATTGCCAAGCGTTTGGCGGAAAGCAAATTTACGGCTCCTCATTTCTACCTTACCATG
This sequence comes from Echinicola jeungdonensis, assembly GCF_030409905.1. Taxonomy (NCBI): domain Bacteria; kingdom Pseudomonadati; phylum Bacteroidota; class Cytophagia; order Cytophagales; family Cyclobacteriaceae; genus Echinicola; species Echinicola jeungdonensis. Next base: position 137,283 of record NZ_JAUFQT010000001.1, on the reverse strand, counting down.
GAGATCAACATGGACAATGCAATTGCAGCCCGTAAGAGCATGAATGAAATCTCTCCGGTGAAGTTGTCCTTCAACGATATGGTAATCAAAGCAGCTGCCGCTGCCCTTCGCCAACATCCAAAAGTGAATTCTTCCTGGTTAGGAGACAAAATCAGATATAATGACCATATCCATATTGGAATGGCAGTAGCTGTTGAAGAAGGATTGCTTGTTCCTGTAATTCGATTTGCAGACAGCAAATCCCTTTCCCAGATTTCTGAAGAAGCCAAATCTTTGGGTGGAAAAGCCAAAAACAAAGAATTGCAACCAAAAGACTGGGAAGGAAACACCTTTACCATTTCAAATCTGGGAATGTTTGGCATCGAAGAATTTACAGCCATAGTAAACCCACCTGATAGCTGCATCATGGCCGTTGGCGGAATCAAGGAAACTGTTGTGGTCAAAAATGGTGAAATGAAAGTCGGTAATGTAATGAAGGTAACCCTTTCCTGTGACCACAGAGTGGTAGACGGGGCTATAGGATCTGCCTTCCTAAAAACTTTCAAAGGATTGTTGGAAGATCCAGTTAGAATTTTGGTTTAAACATTTATGGGAACCATTCAATATTATGGAACCCTGAGTACTTAATAAAAAAGTCCTGTTCAGTATTTTACTGGCAGGGCTTTTTGCTTTTGAATAGTTATAGATTTTTGGAAAAAAATATTTGACATGGAAAAATTAAGATCAACGACCGTCGTCGCCATAAAGCATAAAGGAGAAGTAGTAGTAGGAGCAGATGGTCAGGCTACACTTGGAAATACAGTGGCCAAAAGCAGTGTCAATAAGATCAGAAAATTGCAGGATGGTAAGATTGTTACCGGTTTTGCAGGATCCACTGCAGACGCATTTACCCTTTTGGAAAAATTTGAGGAAAAGCTGGGTGCTTATGGGAATAATATGAAAAGGGCAGCTGTGGAGTTGGCAAAGGAATGGAGAACCGACAGGATGTTGAGTAAACTGGAGGCCATGATGATTGTTGCCAATGAGGAGGATATTCTTATTATTTCCGGGACAGGGGATGTCATTGAGCCTGATGAATATATTGCCACTATTGGTTCAGGAAGCATGTATGCCCAATCAGCCGCTAGGGCAATGAAAAAATTTGCACAAAACCTTTCTGCAGAGGAGATGGTAAGGGAAAGCTTGAATATTGCAGCGGATATTTGCATTTATACCAACCGCAACTTGATCATTGAAAAAGTAAATCCCTAAATTGGAGAAACACAGTCCCTGGGCTGTGTTTCTTTGTTTTCTAATAATTGGGGGATGAGTTTAAAGGGGGGATGGGTATGTGGTATAGCAATACCACTTACCTTTAATCATTTGCCCCTTGATATTAATTGGACAGGGTTGGTTCTTCCATCTGGAAAACTACAGGTGTAACTGACAGATGGTCAAATTGAAGGGTTCCAAAAGCCGATTGACCAAAGCTAGGGCGTTTTTTTTCATTACTTGCTTATTGGTTTGGATTTATTTCGGATATGGTACCCTAAAGACATCTCGTTTAGGACTATTTACTAAATGGCTTTCGGGATAAGCCATTTGAAAATCAATTTTTTTATGGTGATTTTGTTCATGGGTTTAGGGGTGTAATCGTCAAGACCAGCATCCAGGCATTTCTGCCTTTCATTGTTAAGAATTCCTGCAGTCAAAGCAATGATAGGGACCCGCTTGATTGTTTCCAATTTCCTGATGGATTCAGTAGCCTCGTAACCGTTAAGTTGGGGCATTTGAATGTCCATAAATACCAGGTCAACCTCATTATCTTGGTATAATTTTACTGCCTCCAAACCATTTTTTGCTTCTAAAAAACGGGCATTAGGTATCAATGAAATAAGAACCCTTTTAGTCAAAAGCATATTGACAGGGTTGTCTTCAGCGATTAAAATGTTGGGGGATAATCCGGCAAAGTCATCTTCAATGATATTTTGATCATAAGATGGGGATGGGGATTTATCCTCTTCTTTATAAAAATTGTTGATGGTTTGGATGAGGTTGTGTTTTTTGATGGGTTTGATTAAAAAACCAGGAATTTCTCCAGAAATATTCATGTCCTCGGTAAAGGAATTGTGCATCAAAATAACTTTCTGGGAGGAAGGAATTAAGCCCAGTTGGTTTTTTAGTTTTCGGATCAGTTTAATTCCATCTGTGTTTTCCAATTGATAATCCACAAGGAGAAAATCGTATTTTTCACCGGATCTCAGCAGTTCCAAGGTGTCTTTTTCTCCAAAAGCGTGATGAGCCTGGATATTTTGTTGTTTTAAAATTTTCAAAATCACCTTGGCCTGGGCTTTGACATCTTCCACCACTAAAGTTTTAAGCTGTTGGGGAAGGAGTTTTATATTTTCCTCTTTATGATAAATGATATTTTTAACGCTTATGTCGCACCAAAAGGTACTTCCTTTTCCCATTTTGCTGTCCAGTTGAAGTTTGCTTTCCATCATTTCCAGGAGACTTCTGGAAATGGCAAGGCCCAGGCCAGTTCCACCAAATTTTCGGGTTGTAGAACTGTCTTCCTGGGTAAAGGGTTCAAAGATCTTTTCCTGGTTTTGTTTGCTAATTCCCCGCCCGGTATCCCGTACTAAAAACCTGATTTTGGAAGTTTCAGGTTCTGAAGAATTCAACTTTTCAATTTTCAATTCTATTTCCCCTTCTTTCGTGAATTTTACGGCATTGCTTAAAAGATTGATAAGGATTTGCTTGATTCTTACCTGATCAGCCATAACATACTTTGGAATATCCTCCTCAATGTTCAAGATCAATTCTATATTCTTCTTGTGTGCTTGGTAGGCAATCAGGTTTACGGTTTCTAAGCCCAGGTTATATATGTCCGTTTGGGCCAATTCTATTTCCAGTTTACCTGCCTCTATTTTGGAAAAGTCAAGGATATCATTGACGATTTCCATAAGGGATTTTGCTGATTGATTGATCAGGGAAGTATATTGTCTTTGGGTACTGTCTAATTTGGTGCCTGATAATAGGTCGGAAAATCCAATAACTCCGTTTAAGGGGGTCCTGATTTCGTGACTCATGCTGGAAATAAATTCGGATTTTGCCTTATTGGCTGATTCGGCTATTTTTTTTGATTTTCTAATCCTCTTTCGGCTAATAAAAATGATGGTAGTGAAAAATAGCATTAAAATAAAACCAGCCAGAAAAATATTCCTCCTAAGAATTTGTTGTTCCAGTTTTTCATTGATCAATTTTTCGCTGAGTGCCATTTCGGTATTGATGGCTTCCAGTTTTTGATCAAAGTCAAATTTTGCCTCCAATCTTCCCATATTTTGGGAATTGACTTGCTGGCCCAGGCTATCTGCCAGTTCTGCATATTTGTTTTTATACCTGAATGCAGCTTCCCAATTACCTAATTTTTGATAGTAGTGGGAAATTAGGTCATTGATTTGAGCTTTATGTTCCTGAAAATTGTTTTTTTCACTGATCGCTAGCCCCTTGTCTAAAAGTAATTTTGCTTTATACAATTCCCCCTGATTGAGAAAAATTGCCGCTAACCGGGTGATACAGGAAACTTGGGTAGAGTGGGAGAGCTCTTTTTTTAATATTTCATAGGCATTTGTGTAATTCTCCAATGCCTGAGCAGTATCCTTTTTGGCCAATTGGATATCTCCCAAAGTTCTTCTTGCGAAAGCCTCCATGGATGGGGTTTGGGTCCTTGACAAAAAAGGAATCACTAAATCAAGGGCACTGTCGTAATCCTTTAACTGGACATAGGTATAGGCTACATTATTTAATGCCCTTCCTTCTAATCTAGGATTGTCAAGGGAAAGGCTTTCCTGGTAGGCATTTTTAAAGTATTTCAGAGATTGCTCCCACTGGCCTCCGGCTTCATTATATATGGCTCCAATGTTAATGTAGGATCGGACAATGAGCTTTTTGTTGTTTGATTTAAGAATATTTTGGTGACCTTTGAAAGCATAATCCATGGCCTGGACGAAATTGTCCATTCGGTAATATATCCAACCAAGATTGATCATGCTTTCCGTTTTCCCAAAGGTGTAATTAATTTTTTTGGATAGTTCCAGGGCAACCAGACAATTTTTAAGGGCTTGGTTAAGATCCCTTTCCATATGTTCCTCTGACCATTTATTCAGGCTATCAATTTTACCTTCTTGGTTCAATGTAGCCAAAGGAGAGCTGACTTGGTTTTGTACAGCTTTGACCTTTGGAAATAGGGAGATCAAAAATATTAAAAATATAAAGAAGACAGTTTTCATATAAGGTCCCTCGAAAATCAACCTAAAGTTTAAAATACAATTTTTTTAGGATACCTAAGCCCACTAACCCAAATATAGCTTTTGATGTCTTTAAACGTGAATATCAAATACACTGACTTTTTCCCACTTGTGTTCGTGTCGTTCCACAAATTTTAAATGATCATCATTTTTCTGATAAAAATCATGGTCATCCAACGATTCAAAATGAATGGTCAGGGAAATATGAAATGAATGGTCAACTACTGGGCGATTAGCGGTGGGTGCGGGTACTCCTATAAAAGCTTTTTTAACAAATTTTATTTTTGCCAGTTTTTGGCATCCTTTTTTTACAGATTTAAGGTCCTTTTCAGGGTTTTTAAGCCAAAAAAAGACCTGGTGGATCATTATTGATTTTTCTGGTTTTGCTTTTATTGGGTTGGAAAGAGCAAGTCCCACTCCTAGCAAAGGAAGGCTGCCTAAAAATTTTCTTCTTGTTTTCATACTTTAAATAGAGTTAAGTAATATTGGGGCTTCCGTTAAGGGTTGTAGAAAACTATACTAATAAAAGCGAAAATAGTCCATTAGGATGAATTAAATTATTGGAAGCAATAATTAATATTAAATTAGTACTTTTTATTCAAAAAAAGAAAATTTTAAAATGAGGCTAAAAATATCATTCAGATTATATCAATCTTAAAATAAAAAATATGAATTATAGAGTTTTAGGAAAAACAGGAATGAAAGTTTCAGAGATTTCGCTGGGTACTTGGCAGGTAGGTGGTGGATGGGGAGGATCTTTCGATCAAAACAAAGCCCGGGAAATTTTGAATAATGCCATCGACCAGGGAATCAATTTTATAGACACGGCAGATGTTTATGATATGGGAAAAAGTGAGGCTGCCGTAGGAGAAATCCTAAAAGAGCGTTCCGAAAAAATTTTTGTCGCCACCAAATGCGGTAGGCAGATTGATCCACATGTAAATGAAGGTTACACTCCCCAGGTACTAAGAAAATATGTGGAAGACAGCCTTAAAAATATGGGGCTGGAGACATTGGATCTCATCCAACTGCATTGCCCGCCAACCTCTGTATACCAAAGGGATGAGATTTTTGAACTTTTTGACCGTTTGAAGGAGGAGGGGAAGGTCAGGAATTTGGGAGTAAGCGTTGAAAAGGTGGAAGAAGCAATGATGGCCGTAAAATACCCTAATGTATGCACTGTACAGGTTATTTTTAATATGTTTCGGCAAAAACCAATGGAGGAGTTTTTTCCCATCGCAAAAGAAAATAATGTAGGGGTCATTGTTAGAGTCCCCCTTGCAAGTGGAATGTTGAGCGGAAAGATGTCAGCCTCCAGGGAGTTTGATCCTGGGGATCATAGAAATTTTAACAGGGAAGGCCAGGCATTTGATAAAGGTGAAACCTTTTCGGGTGTCAATTTCGAAAAAGGGCTTGAAGCAGTGGAAGCACTTAAGGAAATATTTAAAGGTGAGACTTCTTTGGCGCTCTGGGCACTACGCTGGATTTTGATGTTTGATGAGGTAAGCACCGTGATACCTGGGGCATCCCGGGCCGCTCAGGTTTCCGAAAATGCAAAAGCCAGTCAGCTTCCGGAAATACCTTTGGAAAAAATGGAGGCAGTAAAAGATGTATATGAAAAATACATCAAAGCAGATGTGCATCATCTTTGGTAGCATTATTTAATAATAAATAATAAAAACCGAAAATAATATTTCATGAAATACAGGAAATTAGGGAAATCAGAAATTAAAGTCAGTGAAGTGTCTTTTGGCTGTATGTCCCTTAAAGGAGGAGAACAGGAGAATATAACGTTACTTAACCGGGCTTTTGAGGAAGGTATCAATTATTTTGACACTGCAGACTTATATGATGCAGGGGAAAATGAAAAAGTTGTAGGAAAAGCTTTGGAGAGTAAGCGTGATCAGGTCATATTGGCAACCAAGGTGGGAAACCAAATGAGGCCCGACGGAAGTGGTTGGGATTGGAACCCTAGTAAATCTCATATTTTAAATGCTGTAGATGAAAGCCTAAAAAGATTGAGGACCGATTATATTGATTTATACCAGTTACATGGTGGAACGATTGAGGATCCAATTGATGAGACGATTGAAGCTTTTGAAATCCTCAAAGATCAAGGAAAAATCAGGGAGTATGGGATTTCATCTATCAGGCCTAATGTTATAAAAGCTTATGTGGAAAAATCCAATATTGTTTCCGTCATGATGCAATATAGCCTGTTTGACAGGAGGCCTGAGGAAACTTGCCTGGACCTTTTGGCAAACCATGACATTGGCGTTTTGGTAAGGGGGGCTTATGCCAAGGGACTTTTATTGGACAAACCAGCAAAAGAATATCTAAATTGGTCCAAAGAGGAAGTAAAAGATTTAGTGAAGCAACTTCATGCTTTTGGGAAAAATATGGATAGAACAAGGCAGCTTGTTTTGCAATACCCCCTTCAGCATAAGGCTGTAGCATCTGTGGTTTCAGGTATTAGGACGGAGGTACAACTTATGGAAACCCTGGAGGCTATTAAAGAAAACGGGACTTTACCCAAAGATTTAGACCAACTTTCAGAAATATTTCCTAAAAATTATTACCAAAATCACCGTTGAAAAAAATGGAAAACCACCCCTGTTTTATGGGGTGGTTATTGTTTTATTTTTAAATAACTACCTGTGTTTGTGTGATGTTTTGAAAAACAACTTTTTTTCGAAAGAAAATTAAAGCTGTTTTTCTGATTTTAATGAACTTTCCCTTATTTTTGGTGTTACCCAGATTCAGCTTGCTATTATTTTGAACCCATTAGCATTTACATATCATCGAAAAAAATTAGCCATTCTATTTGTGCTGTTTTTTGGTCTGATTGTTTTTACACCAGCCATAGTGGTTTTGGTGAAAAGCAATGTAGATGTTAGCATCTGTTATTCGGTAGTGGAGGAAGAAGAAAATTCAGAAAACACCAAAACTTCCAAAGAACATTTAATTAAAAAAGAACATCAATGGGTGGATTTTTCAATTCTTTCCATCCATCAAGATAAATTCGATCCGCACAAGGAAAAAAACTATGCTTTTGTGATGCCGGATCAATTTTGCCCACCTCCAGAATTGTCATAAAGTTTTGTTTAAGGCCCTGAATAGGGGATATAATGCTATTCAGTTCCCAATTACCCTATTGGTTTGGGGACAGAAAGTGTTTTTTGAAAAACTCAAACTCACCCAGGAAATTTTATTAATAAAAAACAAAGTTTTATGACTAAGAAGATGAATCTCTTCAAAAATATTAAATCAGATTTTGCGTCGGGCTTGGTAGTGTTTTTAGTGGCCTTGCCCTTGTGTATGGGGATTGCCATGGCATCTGGCGCGCCATTATTTTCCGGAATTATTACAGGAATTGTTGGCGGAATTTTGGTAGGATATCTGAGTAATTCCCACGTGAGTGTTTCAGGGCCAGCGGCTGGTCTTACCGCTATTGTAATTGTAGCCATTCAGGATCTGGGTGGATTTGATGTTTTCCTGGTGTCGGTAATGTTGGCCGGTACTATCCAATTGGTGTTAGGTTTCCTCAAAGCGGGGAGCATATCAAACTATATACCTAATAATGTGATTACCGGAATGCTAGCAGGTATCGGTGTAATCATTTTCCTAAAACAAGTACCTGTAGCATTGGGCTCTGATGTGGAAATCGGTTCCGGATTAGCAATTTTTTCTGATTTGGCCGCTTCCTTTGTAGATATCCAGCCAGGAGTTATCATTGTAACTGCCATTTCACTGGGCATTTTGATTGCTTGGGAAAAAATTCCTTTCCTTAAAAAATTGAAATTAATTCCTGCGGCCTTGGTTGCAGTTATGTTTGGCTTGTTGGTGAACCAATTGTTTGTTTTGTCAGGAAGTTCTTTAGCCATTTCCGAAAAGTACTTGGTAAGCTTACCTGTTCCTACAAGCCCTGAGGAATTTCAAAATTTAATCCGCTTGCCCCAATTTAGCGGTATTATCAATCCGGAGGTTTGGGTAGTGGCTATTACCATTGCCATTGTGGCAAGTATTGAAACCTTGCTTTGTATTGAAGCTGGTGACAGGATGGACCCGATGAAAAGGGTGACCAATACCAATACTGAATTGAAAGCCCAGGGAATAGGGAATCTTGTAAGTGGATTTATCGGTGGGCTTCCAATGACTTCTGTAGTGGTAAGAACTACCGCCAATGTCAATTCTGGTGCTAAGTCAAAAATGTCAGCCATCATCCATGGTTTTTTACTTTTGATTTGCGTATTAAGTATCCCATTTGTTCTTAATATGGTTCCTTTGGCTACACTTGCTGCCATCCTTTTGGTAATCGGATACAAATTGGCCAATCCAGCTACGTTTAAGTATTTTTGGAATCAAGGTAAATACCAATTTATTCCATTTATTGCTACCCTTGGAGCTGTGGTATTCCTTGACCTCCTTAAAGGAGTGGCATTGGGAATCGTTATCAGTGTATTCTTTATCCTCAAAGGAAATATCAAAAGAGTATACTATTTCAAAAAAGAAAATTACCACGATGGGGATATAATCCATGTGGATTTGGCCCAGGAAGTATCCTTCCTTAATAAAGCTGCTATCAAACAAACTTTAAACCATCTTCCAGATGATTCAAGAGTGGTAATTGATGCTTCCGATACGGTTTATATTGCCCATGATATTTTGGAATTGATCCAACAATTTAAAAAAGTCCAGGCACCGGAAAGAGGTATCAGTGTTAAACTGATTGGGTTTAAAAAAGCTTATAATATGGAAAACGATCAGGAAGAGGGTAATCATGTATCAGTAGAACATGAAAATGTATTAACTTACAGGAAAAATGGAAATACCTCCCATAAGGAAGTGATTACGGATTTGATGGGTAGCAAGTAATAGATCTTAATTGTTAAAAAAATATAAATGAATATGAAAGCACATACTGCTGAAACCCAAGCAACAGTAACACCTGCTAAGGCATTAGAATTTCTTAAGCAGGGAAACCAAAGGTTTGTCAAAAACCTCAAAGTAAATCGAAACTTGCTGGAGCAAGTCAATGATACTAAGGATGGCCAGTTTCCATTTGCGATTGTTTTAAGTTGTATTGATAGCCGAACTTCAGCGGAATTGATTTTTGATCAAGGATTGGGCGATATCTTTAGTGTCCGTATTGCCGGAAATGTTATCAATGAGGATATTCTGGGAAGTATGGAATTTGCATGTAAAGTGGCCGGGTCCAAGTTGATTGTTGTTCTTGGCCATAGCAAATGTGGCGCAATCAAAGGAGCTTGTTCCGGGGTGAAAATGGGTAATTTGACCGGGTTATTGGATAAAGTAAACCCTTCTATTGAGGAAATAAAAGCTGAAATGCCTGATTCGGTTCCCGGTGATCCTAAGTTTATGGAAGCTGTTTCCCATCAAAATGTTATCTCTACTATGGATGATATTCTGGAAAAAAGCCCGGTTTTGAAAGAAATGTTTGATGCAGGTGAAGTCGGAATTGCTGGTGGATATTATGATGTGGAAACCGGTGAAGTTGAATTCACCAAAACCATTCTTCATGACTAATAAAAGCATGTAATTTAAATTACTATAATAAATAAAAAAGAAGGCTCTATGGCCTTCTTTTTTTGTTTTAAATGAAATTCATGGTGCTTTGGAGCTTTCAAAGTTTGATTATTCATTTAATTACGCTATCCAGTGGTAAAGTATTCTAGTTTGAAAATGGCTGAGAATCCACCATTTCATTTCCAGATTTTCGGATATTATTGGCATATTTACCTTGGTTTTAAGCCAATATGGCCAAAGATTGGTTGAATTCCGTGCAAAAAAGTGCTCCGGAAAAGTTAAAGTTACTGGGAAACCTTATTTTTTTCTCCCAGCAAAACCAGATCGTTGACCTGGACCTCGGTGACGTATTTTTTTACTCCTTCCTTGTTCGTATAAGTTCGGTTGATCAGTTTGCCTTCAATTGCAATTTCAGAACCTTTGTCTGTGAATTTATGGACGATCTCCGCTACCTTGCCCCAAGCAACTAATTGATGCCAGGTAGTATCTTCTACGCGTTCACCTTTGCCGTTTTTATAAACCTCATTGGTGGCCAGGCTGATTCTGGCCAGGGCATTTCCATTTTCCAATTCCTTGAAATCTGCTTTTGCTCCAAGCCTTCCGATTAATTGAACTTTGTTTCTTAAAGTGTTCATAATGTAACAATTTTAGGTTAAAAATAATTTTGGTTACTAGTGTAAGTAATCCTTATGAAACAAATTTGGTGAAATAGGTATTTGATAATCGGATTATTTTCGTTTATACCCATTTATAGTCATTTGTAAGTGTTTGTTATTAATGGTTTTGTTATGTATATTCCTGTAATTTTTAACTAAAACTGGATTTTTATGACTGTTAATGATAGAGCTTGCTGTTTCTGTGGAAAAACTATTTATGGCAGGGCAGATAAAAAATTTTGTGACGATTACTGCCGAAATAATTACAACAACCAATTGAAGGCCGTCCAGAACAACCTGATCAGAAATATTAATAATTCATTAAAAAAGAACCGGAATGTATTGGCAGGTTTGATGGTGGAGAGTGAAGAAACTACCAAAACCACCCGGGAAAAATTATTGCAGGAAGGTTTTCAATTCAAATACTGCACTCATCATTATACCAATAAGAAGGGGAATATTTATGTTTATTGTTATGATTATGGTTATTTGGCCTTGGACAATGATTGGTATTTGTTGGTGAGGAGTAAGGAGAATTGAGTGGTTTTTTTACCATTTAAATTAACTGGATGAAGAAATCAAAAGTGGATTTATATGATCCAGATTTTGTCAGTGGGATATTTGAAAGGATGTCAAAAACCTATGGTTTTGCTAACCTGATCACTTCATTCGGTTTTACATCTCGTTGGAAAAGGCAATGTCTTAAAGATTTGCCAGCAATTGATGAGGTGTCCCATGGTTACGACCTGATGTCGGGAATGGGAGAGTCCTGGGCTGAAATTCAGAAGCGGATCGGACCGAGGGGCAGGGTTGTTGCCATTGATATCTCGGATGAAATGAACCGTAAAGCATCCGAGCATTTGAAAAGATTAAAACAAAAAAAATATCTCCTTAAATCAAATTAATGTTTTACAAAATGACCTCCCAGCTGGGTCCGCAGATTTTGTGTTGTCCACATTTGGAATAAAAACTTTTAATAGGGAGCAACAGGAAGTTCTAGCAAGTGAAATTGACAGGGTTTTAAAGCCTGGTGGCTCTTTTGCCTTCATTGAGATTCCAGAGCCAAAGTTGCTTTTTCTTAAGTGGTTTTATAAGTTCTATTTAAAACTAATTATTCCGCTAATTGGAAGAATTTTTTTAGGGAATGCTCGAGATTATAGGATGCTTGGAAAATATTGTGCAAGCTTTAAGAATAGTCAATATTTTCATGAATGTTTGATTAAGAAGGGTTTAGAATCGAATTATAAGAATTATTTCTTTGGTTGTGCCACGGGTGTTTTCGGAAAAAAAAGCCCTAAAGATTGGCTTTAGAGCCGAAAAAAGCAAAATCCCTAAATTTAGAAAGGGATTAATTCCCCCATTAGATCCATAAGGGTTTGAAATTAAGAGGCTAAAAATTGGCAAAAGGCCATTCTTTTTATAGGTTTTTAAGATGCTAAAACTAATATTGGGTAAAGACTCAATGCAAAGAACAGTGAGATTGAAATTTAAGATATGAAAGATAATTTTTCTGGACATTCCGCTCAATATTCAAAATACCGACCGCATTATCCAGAAGCTTTTTATTTATATTTGAAACAATTAATCCCGGAAAGAAACCATGCCTGGGACTGTGGGACAGGCAATGGTCAGGTTGCTGTCGCCCTTTCTTCCTATTTTGAAAAGGTAGAAGCCACAGATATCAGCGGAAATCAACTTTCCCAGGCCTCAAAAAGAGATAATATATGCTATTCCCAATGTCCTGCTGAAAAAGTGCCTTTTCCAGACCAATCTTTTGATTTAATTACAGTAGGCCAAGCTATCCATTGGTTTGATATGGAGGCATTTTACCGGGAAGCCCACAGGACCCTAAAGCCTGGAGGGATTATTGCCATTATGGGGTATGATTTAATCCAGGTTGAGGGGATTCAGGATTTAATCCAAGATTTTTACGTGAATGTTGTTGGTCCTTATTGGGATCCGGAAAGAAAATATTTGGATGAAAAATATGCTACGATTCCTTTTCCCTTTAAAGAACAACCCGCTCCCTGTTTTGAAATCAACCTCCAATGGACATTGGAACAATTGTATGGTTACCTTAATACTTGGTCTGCGGTAAAGCATTACATCACTGCCAATCAAAAAAATCCAGTGGATACCCTTCGGAATGAGGTTAAAAAAGAAGTGAAAAAGGATCAGATTCTAAGGGTGAAATTTCCCATGTTGCTCAGGCTTGGCAGAAATGAAAAACTATTGCATTGATATTTTTATAGAGAATAATTTATATAATTATTTATTAGTTGCGGCAACTGTTTTAATTTTACGGCATGTCAAACGAAGCTGCAAAATTATTACCTTTTTTGGAGGAAATGTCCAAAAACCTGGAAGGTGATTTACATTACGATCAATTGATAAGAACCCTTTATGCCACGGATGCCTCAGTGTATCGGGAATTACCTTTGGCGGTAGCCTTACCGAAGTCCAAAGGGGATATAAAAAAACTAATTGGGTTTGCCAGGGAACACCATACTTCCCTTATCCCAAGGACAGCAGGTACTTCCCTGGCAGGTCAATGTGTGGGGGATGGTATTGTGGTAGATGTATCAAAGTATTTTACCAAAATACTTGAATTTAATAAAGAAGAAGGATGGGTGCGTGTGCAGCCTGGTGTGATCAGGGATGAACTTAATGCTTTTCTTAAACCCCAAGGGTACTTTTTTAGCCCGGTAACTTCCACTGCTAATCGGGCCATGATAGGAGGGATGGTCGGTAACAATTCCTGTGGGACCACTTCTATCATTTATGGTTCCACACGGGATCATACCCTTGAGCTGAATACTATATTGAGTGATGGCTCAGAGGCGACTTTTGGAAAGGTCTCCAAAGAGGAATTTGAAAAGAAGAAGGGGCAATCAAACCTGGAAGGGCAGCTTTACCAACAAATTTATAAGGAACTTAATGAACCTGTAAATCAGGAAAACATAAAAAAACAGTTTCCAAAGCCTACCATCCAGCGAAGAAATACAGGTTATGCAGTGGATTACCTTTTGGATACAGAAATTTTTTCTGATCAAACAGATGAATTTAACTTTTGTAAGCTTTTATGTGGTTCAGAAGGTACTTTGGCTTTTACCACTGAAATAAAAATTCATGTGGATCCCTTGCCGGATCCCTGTGATGTAGTGGTGGCAGCTCACTTCAGGAGCATCCATGAAAGTATGAAGGCCACCCAGTTTGCCATGAAACACCATCCCACCGCGTGTGAGCTGATGGACAAGATCATTTTGGACTGTACCAAAGAAAATATTGAGCAGAGTAAAAACAGGTACTTTGTGGAGGGGGATCCTGAGGGGATTTTGATGATTGAATTCCGAGGCCAAACAGAGGAGGAAGCATTACAAAAAGCCCAAAGGATGGTGGATGCCATGAAGGAAGAAGGCTTGGGCTATGCCTATCCCATCATTACCGGTGAACGTACCAGCAATGTATGGGCCCTTAGAAGTGCGGGTTTGGGGTTATTGGCAAATATTCCGGGAGATGAAAAAGCGGTAGCCTGTATTGAAGATACTGCAGTGGATTTGGATGATCTGGCTGATTTTATAGATGAATTCGGAGAGATCATGAAAGAATTTGGCCAAAAACCGGTTCATTATGCCCATGCAGGTGCAGGGGAAATCCACCTCAGACCCATTTTGGATCTAAAAAAATCCAAGGATGTAGAGGATTTTTATAAAATTACAGAGGCTGTTGCCAAATTGGTAAAGAAATTTGGCGGATCCTTAAGTGGCGAGCATGGAGATGGTAGGGTGAGAGCAGCCTTTATTCCCATCATGGTAGGAGAAGATAATTATCAATTATTTAGAAGGATCAAAAATGCCTGGGATCCGGATAATATATTCAATCCAGGTAAAATTGTGGATACGGCACCCATGACCTCCTCCCTTAGGTATAAGCCGGATATGGTGACTCCCGAATATGAAACTGCCATGGATTTTAGCCATGTTGGTGGGATTCTCCGTGCAGCAGAAAAATGTAATGGGTCGGGGGATTGCAGGAAGTTGCCTGTATCAGGAGGAACCATGTGCCCCAGTTATATGGCCACCAGGGATGAAAAAGATACCACTCGTGGCCGCGCCAATACCCTTAGGGAGTTTTTGACCAACAGTCCAAAATCCAATCCATTTGACCATCCTGAAATTAAGGAAGTGATGGATCTGTGTTTGTCCTGCAAAGGCTGTACTTCCGAATGTCCTTCCAATGTGGATATGGCCAGCTTGAAAGCGGAATTCCAATATCAATACCATAAAAGCAATGGAGTTCCCTTGCGTTCCAAAGCATTTGCTTATATCAATTCCTTAAATGAATTAGGAAGCATGACACCCGGGCTGACCAATTTCTTAATGGAGAACAAATCTACCAGTTCTTTAATGAAAAAGGTCTTGGGAGTGGCAGAAAAAAGGAACCTGCCTCCGATAGCCAAGGTGAGCCTCAGAAAATGGTACAAAAAAAATTACTCGAAATTACCTGCCCCGGAAAAAAGTTTAGGAGCAGTGAATTTCTTTTGTGATGAGTTTACCAATTACAATGACGCCGAAATTGGCATTAAAGCCATCAGGTTGTTGCGGCACTTGGGTTATGATGTTTTAATGATTGATCATCCGGAAAGTGGCCGTGGTCCTATTTCAAAAGGTTTATTGGATCGTGCTAAAGTATTGGCCAATAAAAACGTCAAACTCTTTAAAGACCTTGTAAATGTGGACAAGCCCTTGATTGGGCTGGAACCCTCTGGGATTTTAACCTTTAGGGATGAATATCCAAGGTTGGTGAAAAAAGACCTAGTGGGGGCAGCCAATAAATTGAAGCGGTATTCCATGATGGTAGATGAATTTTTGGCCAAGGAAATCCAAAGAGGGAAAATAAATGCTGAGCAGTTTACGGAGGCTGAGAGGAAAGTCATGTTGCATGGACATTGTCATCAAAAATCCCTTTCTTCTGTCCAGTTTTCCCAAAAAATATTGTCCTTCCCCAAAAACTATTCCGTGGAAACCATTCCTTCGGGTTGTTGTGGTATGGCGGGCTCCTTTGGGTATGAGGAAGAACATTATGAGGTAAGCATGAAAATTGGGGAAATGGTACTTTTCCCGGCAGTAAGAAAAGCGGAAGATACGACTTTGATTGCAGCTCCTGGAACTAGTTGCCGGCATCAAATTGATGATGGAACGGGCAAGAAAGCCCTTCATCCTGTAGAAATTTTATTTGACGCAGCTGGGCTGTCTTAAATAAAAAGGTTGGCAACCTCTTTTGCCAACCTTTTTATTTAAATATTTAAACTATCCACTGGGTGAAATTCGGTCTTGGAACGGATTCCCTAGAACTTTAACCACCTGGGGTCAAATTATAATAGCTGCAAGAAGACTAATTATTAATTCCCAAATCAAATTTGTCCCCAGTTAATCTTTTCAATTTAAAAGGGTCCTTTTTGGGGCGAAAAACCCTTTTGGTAGCATATTTGATATAATAGGCAAATAAGTGTATTCATAATTCAACTTAACAGTATTAGCCTTACTGAATAAGGATTATATTTGCTTTCTAAACAGCCATTGCCCATGCCAAAACTTATCCGCATTACTACCGTTCCTATATCCTTGAAATTATTGCTTTCTGGCCAGATGAAGCATATGAAAGCTGCTGGTTGGGAAGTTCTGATGGTCAGTGCAGATGGGAAAGAGATTAATGAAGTGACGCGAAGGGAAGGGGTTGAACATAAAGTGATCCCTTTTACCCGGAAAATCACCCCTTTCCATGATTTGTTATGTGTATGGCAATTGATGAAGCTATTTAAAAAAGAAAAACCTGATATAGTCCATACCCATACTCCCAAAGCTGGCCTTTTGGGAATGATGGCAGCAAATTTTGCGGGTGTAAAAATGCGGATTCATACCGTTGCAGGCATGCCTTATATCGTGACCAAGGATAATAAACGGAAACTACTTGAAACCATGGAAAAATGGACGTTCCGGTTTGCATCCCATGTTTGGCCCAACGCCAATTCCCTCAAAGATTTTATGATCCGGGAAAATCTTCTTCCCCCTGAGAAAGTGGAAGTATTGGGTGATGGATCCAGCAATGGGGTTGATTTGGATCGGTTTAATCGTGAAAACTTGAAGGAAAATCACCTGGTGGCTGCTACCATGCGTGTAATGCCTGGAGAGGAAGATTTTATCATTTTGGCTATTGGAAGAATGGTTAAGGACAAAGGGATAGAAGAGTTGGTATCTGCATTTTTGAATTCAAAGATTGTCAATCGTTCCAAATTGGTGCTATTGGGGGATTTTGAACAAGATTTAAACCCCTTGGAGGAAAATATCATTAGGAAAATTGAAGATCACCCTAGAATTGTTCAGGTCAGTTGGTCGGATCATGTAGAACATTACCTTGCTATTTCTGATGTTTTGGTGCATGCCTCTCATAGGGAAGGCTTCCCCAATGTGTTGCTTGAAGCCGCAGCTATGCAGGTTCCCATCATTTGTTCTGATATCATGGGCAATACGGATATTGTAACTAATAAAAAGACAGGTTTGGTATTTCCTGTAAAAGACAAAGCCATCCTTAAGGATGCTTTGGAATTTGCCTATGTGAAAAGGGATATCATGCAAGGTCTTGCTGAGAGATTGTTTCGGGAAGTTTGTCAGAAGTATGACCGGAAAAAAATGCATGCATTGATTTTGGATAAATACAACCTCCTTTTGAATGGTAAAGTAAACGCTGAAAAAGAGGAGGAAAAGTAAGTTTGCCGGGGCCAGTAAATAGTCCGGGCCAAAAATCCATTTTTATTGGGGAGTTGGTATTTCTATCATTGTTTTTTAAGTAAATTCTCCAGGTTAAAATTTTATCTTTACCGGATGGAAAAACCCAAAAAGGTATTAATCATTACATATTACTGGCCACCCAGCGCAGGGTCCGGCGTTCAACGATGGTTGAAATTTGCCAAATACCTTCCCGATTTTGGATGGGAACCGGTCATATTTACTCCTGAAAATCCTGATTTTGAGTTGAAGGATGAAGGGTTGCTGAAAGAAGTGCCAAAAGATCTGGAAGTACTACATTTTCCGATCTGGGAACCTTATGGAGTATTTCGGTTTCTAAAAAAGGGGAAAACTGTTAAAAAAGAGGATCCTGCCAAAATCATTGAAAAGCAACACAAAAGCTGGCTGGATCAAACAGCCATGTGGTTAAGGGCCAATGCATTAGTGCCTGACCCACGAGTGTTTTGGGTAAAGCCATCCGTTAATTATTTGTTGGAGATCCTCCATAAAAATGAAATCAAGGCAGTCATTACTACTGGGCCTCCCCATAGCATGCATTTGATAGGAAGGGACTTGAAACGAAAAACTGATATTGCCTGGATAGCCGATTTTAGGGATCCTTGGTCCACTTGGGAGTTTTTGGATACCTTACCCATGATGGCTTCTATCCGGAAAAGGCATGAAAAATTGGAAAAAGGAGTTTTCAGGGAAGCGGATGGGGTGGTAACCATTTCCCCAACCTTTCGTGAGGAACTTAAAAAAATCGCCGATCGGGACATTGCCTTGATTACCAATGGATTTGACAGTGCTGATCTTCCGGAAAGTTTCAAAAAGAAAAAATCTGAACAGGAATTTTTTGAGATTGTTTATACAGGGATTATTGATAGTATCCGGAATCCCGTACCATTTTTGCAAGCCTTAAAAAATGCCTGTAAGGTTAAAGAAAAGCCGGTTAAGTTGACTTTTGTTGGCAGGGTAAGTCAAAAGGTACTGGATTACGTAGCCAAAGATCACTGGCTGTCCAAGCGGGTTGAGTTTCCTGGATATGTGTCGCACAAGGAGGTGTTTTCCTTTTATGAAAAAGCGGACATGCTTTTATTGATTCTGACAGATACCAAAAATGCAAAGGGGAATATTCCGGGGAAATTATTTGAATATATTGCCACAGGCAGGACCATTGTTGCTTTAGGGGATCCTGAAGGCGATTCATCCAAAATAATTGCGGAAGCAGGAGCGGGAAAAGTATTTGCCCATAAAGCAGTAGATTCAATAACCCAATTTTTGGAAGAACAGATAGATCATCAGAATGAAGAGAGTGAGAAAAGGGATATTTCCCGATTTGAAAGAAAATTTTTGACCCAAAAACTAGCCCAATTACTGGATGAAAAAACCGATACCATTTCTTGAGCTTACCAGAATGCATGAGGATCTGGCCGAGGAGCTTAAAGCCAAATTTGATCAGGGATTAAAAAAAGGAGTTTTTTCCGGAGGGGAAGAGGTTGCTCAGCTGGAAAATCGGATGAGCAATTATTTGAATGTTCCTAATGCCATTGGCTGTGCCAATGGGACGGATGCTTTGGAATTGGCTTTAAGGGTGCTAGGAATTGGGGCAGGGGATGAGGTGATTGTCCCTGCATTGACCTGGGTGTCCACAGCTGAGGTGGTAAAAATGGTGGGTGCGAAAGTAGTTTTTTGTGAGGTGGACCATTATGGATTATTGGATATAAATCAAGTAGCCCATTTGATTTCACCACATACAAAAGCCATCATCTCTGTTCACCTATATGGGAAAATGGTTGATATGGAAAGGTTAATGAAATTGGCCAAAAACCAAGGCATTGAAGTAATTGAAGACGCAGCTCAGGCTTTTGGGGCTTTTCAAAATGGAAAAAGTGCTGGCTGCTGGGGAGATATAGGGTGCTTTAGCTTTTATCCTACCAAAAATTTAGGTGCTTTAGGTGAGGCGGGTTTATTGACTACCCAAAATGATCGTTTGGCTTATTTACTACGTTTAATGATCAATCATGGTCAATTTCAAAGAGATAACCATGAGTTAATAGGGAGAAATAGCCGTATCGATACATTGCAAGCGGCATTTTTAAATGTGAAATTGGATTATTTTGAAGCCTGGCAAAATAGAAGAAAAGCTTTGGCGAAATTGTATTTGGAGCACCTTCAGCACCTTAAAGGAATTCAAGTGGATAGTGGCATATTGACCGAGGATCATAATGCTCACCTTTTGGCCATCCAAACTGGTGAAAGGGATGAACTGAGGACTTTTTTAGACAAGGAAGGGATAGGTACAGCCATTCATTATCCATTGGAAGTGCCTGCTATACCTGCATTTGGCGGTGAAAGGGAATTCCCCATGGCCCATAAAATAGCTCAAAACACCCTTTCCCTACCTTTGCACCCTTATTTAAAAGAGGAAGAGGTCAGGAGGGTATGTGTAGAGGTTAGTAGGTTTTTTGGTGCGTAGATAATTTTAATGTTTGAAGGTTAATAATTGGAAGATTTCTAAATAAAACCATTGTAGCTGTTGAAACTTGATAGTGTCAAAAATAAAAACAATAACCCCGCACTGGAGGGGTAAATCATTTCAACTCAAGGTAACGCCCTGGAAAAGAAAGCAACTCCCTTCCCTTGGTTTAAGCAGCACAAGTGCTACTCCTGCCATCACTTTTCCGTTCAAGCCCAATTACTATCAACTCCTGGAGAAAGATTACTTTTATTTTTCCAATTCCAATCTTCAGGATTAGAAACTCTGCTTATCAAGATTCGGGATTAAAAATTTCGAATAGCTCCGATTACCGAATAGCTTCAGAAAAACTCTATATTTGCCCTAAATCCCCATAAGGTTTAAAAATCAGGCAAAAAAAAAGCTATGAACAGAACCCATAGCTTTAGTCAATTAACAATAAACCCAAAATAACCAGCTGTAGGGGAAGGATTCGAACCTCCACGGGGCAGTTAGGCAAAACACGAGCTCGATATTTGCTTTATCCCGGAATCCCCACCTCTGAGACAGAGAGGCATGTCTGCCAGTTTCAACACCCTACAGTATGTAAGCATTTAAGCGCTTTTCGCTTTGCTTTATATTACAAAGGTAACATAGGTTTGATTCCGTTGCAAATAATTGAACAAACAAATAAAATATATACATTATATTTATTAAAAACGTGTTTTTATTGATGAAAATGAAAATATAGAAGTAAAAAAAGACTTTGGTTTTCATTTTTGGTAATTGGATAGACAGCTGAGGTTCAGAAAGGGTAACTCCAATTGTGAAAAGCTTAGAAGGTAAGATGGTGAAAAGTAGATACAGCCATTTTATCTATAAATAAAAATTTTTATCCCGGTAAAAATTCAAGTTAATAATGGATAAGAATACCCCAAATAGGGGGAGGAAGCTAAAAAAAGAAGGAATAATCTCAGCTCCTTAATCTGCTAATCAATTTCAATTTTCTGTTAAACTTCCTTTTATAACAACATTTGGAGAAAAAAGTCAATCAGAATTCTGATTTCCTTTCTTAGGTCTACAATTTCTTTCTTTGGGTTAGGGTATTGTCAATGTTGGAATCAAAGGAGAAATGTGACCTTTTTCACATAAATCGTGGATGGGATTTTGTATTTTAAAGCCAATCAAATCAAAATCAATTATGAATTATTATTATAATAAAACCCTGAAAAATATCACCTTTGAAAAAGCCATTGAAAAAGTCACTGATGCATTGAAGTCCCAAGGATTTGGGGTGCTGTCTGATATTGATGTAAAAGCTACTTTTAAAAAGAAGCTTGATGTGAATTTTAGAAATTACCGAATTTTGGGCGCATGCAACCCTAATTTTGCTCACCAGGCCATTTCCAAAGAAGATAAAATAGGAGTGTTTTTGCCTTGCAATGTGGTGGTGCAGGAATTAGACAATGGTGATGTAGAAGTTGCTGCAGTGGATCCTGTAGCTTCTATGATGGCTGTGGAGAACCAGGACTTAGGTGATGTGGCAACTAAAGTGAAGGAAAATCTTCAAAAAGTGGTGGAAGAGCTGTAAATGCGGCTGGAAGTTTGATAACTAAAATGACTCAGGTTTTAAATTTGGCCCATTATTATGCCAAAGTTTAAAACTTTTGTCAAGATCAAGTCTAAGTCCCGGGACTTAGACTTTTTTATTTTATTGATTCTTTAAACCAATCTTTCTCAAATACTTATCCATAACAATATTCACATCCGGGGAACATTTGGTGAAATAGACAAATGGCAAGTAAAGTGCAAGAACAATTGTTCCTTTGACTAGTAGATTGAAATAAAGGTTTTCAAGATCAGGTATCCAATCTATGATTAGCCAAACAATTCCAATGATAGCCAGGGTTTTGATGCTTTCCCAGGTAAAAGGGGTCAAATTGTACCTTTTTTTCAGAAATATGTATCGTAGGGAATTTATCAAGCCCATGCTGATCAGGGAAGCCAGGGCAGCCCCAGATACCCCCATTTTGGGAATTAAAAGGTAATTGGAGGCAATTAAAAGGACCAAAGTCAAAAAGCCCATAAACAGGTTATAGTAATAATGTCTGGATACGGCAATGATTTGATAGTTGACTGAAGTAATATTATCCACCAACTGGGCAAGAGCAATAAAAAGCAAAACAGGCAAGGCTACAGCATAACTTTCTCCAAGATACTCTCCCACACTGTATCGGTTTCCCCAGATTCCCAAGAATATCAAACCACCAATGACCAATAAGGTCTGGCTGCTTTTTTGGTAAATAGATTGAATGCTTTTGTAATCCCTTTGGGCAATGTGTTCGGAAATTGTAACAATGGAAACTCTTCTGAGGGCTTTTGCTGGCACACTGATCACCGCACCAAAAAAGAATAAGGTTGTATAAACCCCCACCGATTCTTCACCAAGAAGCCATTGCACCATATAAACATCAATATAAAGGATCAATCCTCCGCTGAGGATTTCCAATATTCCGGAGCTGGAAATACCTGCAATTTTTTGTTTCTCATAAGGGGTGAATGGCCCCGGTTTTCCAAGGCGAAAAGCTTTTGACCGGTTTAATAGGATAAATGAAATTGAAACCGGAAGGATAAATATGGCCAGGTTAAAATAAACCAATTGTTGGAAGCTAATCCAATCAATATAGAGTAAAACCAAAGCAATTATGGGGAGGAACTTTTGGAGTATACTTTCTGCAATAATTCCTGGAAGCGGCTGGTGGTTGGTGCGAAGATAAGCATCCAAGATGAACTGGAATATCCGAAATGCTATGACTACTAATACGCCGGAAAAAAAAGTCCAGTTATAATCAAAGCCTGCCAAACCACCTTCATTTGTTTGAAATATAAAGTTCCTTAACCCCAGGAAAGCAGGAATGGCCAATAATGCCCCAGCCAAACCAACCAAAAGAGAAAAGGAGATGAACCGCTTTCTTTTTTTAGGTTTGTGTTTAAATTCAGGCACCATTTTTAGTGTGGTAAGGTTAGTGCCTAAAGTAAAAATGGAAGCAAAGAGTGCTGTGGTGTTTAGGACCAGTTGTAACAGGCCAATCTCTCCTTCGGTCAGGATTTTAGGTCGCAAAAGGGCAGAACCTACAAAGCCAATTAAAATCCCTGCATAGGCAATAATGGTAGTTTGAGATGATTGTTTCCTGATTTTCCCCATTTCTTATGGTTTGATCCAAAAAGTGGTGTCTGAAAGGCCAGTTGTACAAGTGAACCTATCCCAATCCTTAAGGACTTCAAATGCTAATCGGTAACCAGGACGGTCTGAATTATCTAAAATCATTAAGCCTCCGCTTTTTAATTTTGGCAGGGAATTAAGCAAGCAAGCAACCCTTGCCCTGCCATCCACCAAGATAAAATCAAAATGTTCATCCGGGTAATCATCGGCCACATGAAAATAATTCCAAAATTCTTTTTTGTACCGATAATCCTCATTTTTAAGACCCAATCTATTAAAAAAAGCTGGAAGAGAATTGGGGGCTAATTCAGGATTTTCGGCAATAAATTTATATTCAATATTATCCAACTGGTTCTCTTTAAACCATTTTGATACATGTTGGTGCCAACCTTGGTGATGTTCAACACTGACCAATTTTTTTATCCTTTGGGCAAAAAACTTAGAACTGGAGCCGCTTCCAAATTCCAGACCGATCATTTCTTTATTTAGCCAGTTTTTTAGAAAATTGACAGCTGAGGGGGCAAACCAGGGAGTGGGCCTGTTCCACCAACGGAAGATGTGAAAAACTGCTTTGATCAAGGGGCGGAAGGCCCGGTAACGAATATAGGAAATGCCATCACTTTTTTCTCTCTTCCAGTTTTGACGGGGAAGAATACTGTGATCCTGGGCCTTTTTAAGTTTTTGAATAATTGGGTTTTCCATGCTGGGGATGAACCGTTGACTTTTGGGAACCAAACTTAGGAAATTTCAGATGATTTCCCACTGATCTTTTTGAAGATGTTTTTCCATCGGTAATCCCTTATAAATTGTCCTTCCCTGGAATTGACAGCCTTTTCCGTGTTTTTAAGCCAAGCCATCAGGTAACCCAGCATGCTGTCTAAAAGATAGCCCGGCTTTTTTTGTTTCCAACTGACCTTGGCCATGGAGAGGAAAGCAATGCCCAATCCGTAACGCATTTTATACATTGCCTGGCCTTGGAGGTATTTGGCTTTTTTGGAATAAGAGCTTCCGGTTGGGCGGAGGTGTTTTACTTTTAATTCAGGAAGGGTAATGACCTCAAATCCATGAAAACGGCACAGTAATTCATCGATGGTGTCCCATCCAATGCTGCACCTCAATCCATTCATTTTCTCAAAACAGCTCTTGGAATAAGATTTAAAGGCTCCCCGAACATGGTCTTTTCCCATGGGATGGTTAAGCTCCCATTGGTCATTTTCCAATTCATATGCAAAACCACCAACAATACCGGCTTTGGGATTTTGTTTAAATACATTGGCCACCTTTTCAAAATATTGGGGGGGAAGGATTAAGTCAGCATCGAGTTTGACTATAAAGTCAAATGGCTGGTCAATTTTTTCCAATCCTTTTTCAAATGCAGCCACCACCTTACTTCCCGGCAATCGGGATGCCTGGGTTAAGCTGTTAACCTTAGAAATCCAGGGAAATTTAGTTGCATACTCGTCAATGATGTTTTCTGTTTGATCAGAGGAATGATCATTGACAATAATGGCTTGTTGGGGTAATAAGCTTTGACCAGCCAGAGAATCCAAAAGGCCAGATAAATATTCCCCCTCATTATGGGCAGGAATGATGACACTGTATTTTAGCATAAAAGTTAAATTGGCCGGCAATTTACCTCAGCAAGGTCTTCAGGTTGAACTGGAGTTTTTCTTTTTGTAATGTCCATTTTCCCTTAGGTGTGGGGTTTTCCAATGCCTTTAATGGTTTGAAAATAAAATATTGGTAATCATACTCCTCATAAAACACAGAATAAGAAGTGGCCTGCTCCAGATAAAAACCATTATCCTTAATACTTTTAATTAATCCACCAATATTGACCGAAGGCTCAACTGCTTGTAGCATTTCCGGGTCATTTTGTGCTTTCCAGGCAGAGTAGGGAGGGGTTGGTAAATGGATAAAGATGGTGGAATGCTCATGGGCATGGCGTTGGATGCTTTCAAACAGTTTGAAATGGCTGTCAGGAGAGTTTTGTTCCAGAATATCTGAAAAAACAAAGAAATCAAAAGTGGCTCCTTTTTTATAAAAAGTCCTTAAATCTGTAGCTTCAAATTTCAGGTTTTCCTGTTTTTTCCACAGTTCTGTTGCCTTTTGAATACTCTCCGAGCTAAAATCTACAGCCAAAACCTGACCATTTCTCACTTTGTGGGCTATCAAATGGCTCAATTCTCCCAGTCCGCAGCCAACATCCAAGACCTTATGGTTGGATTTTAATCCAGCAGCTACCAGCTTCTCCAGGATATGAAGATCCCTGAGACTAATTTCCTCCTTCTTCTTATCAGAAATAAACTGGTCATAATAGCTGATATATTTATCCTTTTCCTCCATGGTCTAATCCTGCTTTTTGAATGATATTACAATTCCAGAAAGAAGCATTAATATAATAAAATATTGGGAGATGATGGCAAGGATGGATCCCTGTTGAAAACTCTTAGGCTCAAATTTAAATTTAATTTCATGTTCCCCTTCCGGCACCATCAAACCTCTTAATAAATAATTGGTACGTATAATGGATGCTTCATTACCATCGATAAGGGCTTTCCACCCCTTAGGATAATAAATTTCTGAAAATACCACTAATCCCGCTTTGGTGACATTTGCCTGATAATGCAGCTCATTAGGGGCATATTGGGTCAACTCCACTGTTCCTTTTCCTGCTTTGGCATCAAACTCTTCTGAATTAACAGTTGCCTGTTGCCGGGTATCCATATCGGCCAATTTGTTAATTTCTTCTTCATTGGATTGTACCGGTAAGACTTCTTGGGGGAACCAGGCAGGACCATAAGCTTCGGGGTTTTGGAATACAGCATTGGCGGCTTGTCCAGCCAAAATATATTTGGTGTTCAACATGTTCAGGGCAGAAAGGCTTTCATAGTCAAAATTTCCTTCCTGGGCTTTTTGAACAAATTGGTTGATTTCTTTGCTGAGGATTCTGTCTATCAGGTCTTGGTATCTTCTCATTTTGGCCCCATGGTAGCCTCCAATGCTATTAAAACGGTAACTGGTCCTTGCCTCCTTGAATGTGTTTTGAAGGTTCAAAACCCTAAAATACCCGTCATCCTGCATAATCTTTTTATCCGCGGGGCTTGGGGCAAAGTAGGATTTGCTGGGACTTGTTTTTAGGCTTTCCTCATTCAGGTATCTTTTATTGATGGTCCATACATCCCCTAACACTAATACGGCCAAGCCTAAGGCAGCCCATTGGTATTTTATTTTTTCAATTAAGGCCAGGTAAATCAAAAATCCGCTAAGTACAATAAACACCAAACTGCGGAAAGCATCCTTTTGCAACATCACCTTTCGGTCTTCCCTTAAAGCTTCGGTCAACCAAGCAGGGAAATTAGCATCTGCAGCCCCCTGAAAACCAAATGCACCAGCAAAAATGATCAATAGTAAGGTGAAGCCACCTGTTATGCCGAGGGCAGTTAATAAGGCTTTGATTTTTGCTTTTTTGTTATTGTCAGCAAAGAGCCTTTCCAATCCAAGACAGCCAAGCACTGGAATAGCAAAAAGTGTGATCCCTAAAGCCATGGATACTGCACGGAATTTATTATATCCAGGCAGGTAGTCAAATAGAGTGAAGTTAAACCAGGCCAAGTTTTTACCCCAGGAAAGCATCAGTGAAATGATGGTGATGGCCAGGAAAATATTCCGAAACCTTTTTGGGGCATAAATGAGTCCGATTACAAAAAGGAAGACCATGATGACACTGCCATAAATGGGGCCACCTGTAAATGGTTGATCCCCCCAATATGTGGGGGCAGATTTGATAAAGTTATTGAGTTGGGCTCCTGAAATGCCATTTTTCTGTAAGGCTTCCGCACTGTGTGAATCTTGTCCAATTGTTTCCTGGCTTGCTCCCCCCATGAAATTAGGCACCAAAAGGGTCATAGATTCCAGTTTTCCCTGGGACCAGCTAAAGGCGTAGTCCTTATTCAAACCGCTGTCTCCCTGGTTTGGGGTATCCAAAGTTTTTTCTCCCCTGATGGAGTATTCACCATATTCCAAAACGGTCAACAACCTACCTGCATTGGCTCCAACTGCTAACAAGCCCCCGAGGATCAGGATACCTGCAATTTTTCCAAACTCTGGTAATTTTTGTTGTTTGATATAATGGATTAATTGCCCAATGGCATAGATCAGCACGGTTATCAGGGTATAATATGTGATTTGTAGGTGGTTGAACCTGATCTGCAACATGAGGGCAATGGCTGTAACTGCAACTCCTAAAAGCCATTTCCCCCGGAATGCCATATGGATTCCTGCCAAAATCATTGGAATCAGGCAGATGGCCCAGATTTTTGAATTGTGCCCCGCCTCAAGGCTAAGCATATGAAAAGTGTTAAAAGCAAAAGCCCAAGAACCCAACACCGATATCTCAGGTCTGACTTTAAATACTAATAGGAGAATATACATGCCCACCATGCCGATAAATAAGCCATTAATGGGATGAGGGAGTCCAAAAGTCAAAATGCTGATAACCGTTCTTGAAATGTCCCCGGGAAATTCGGTGTTGATGAGATAGGCGGGCATTCCACCAAACATACTGTTGGTCCATAGGGCTTCTTCTCCGGTTTCCTCCCGGAATTCCTGGATTTCCTGGGCTGAACCTTCCCACTGAAGAATGTCATTTTGGAAAATCGTTTTCCCCTCAAAAACTATGGGGGAGAAATAAAGAACGATCAAAACGTAAAAAGAAACCACACCAATTAGGTGGGGCAAAACTTCCTTTTTAAAGTTGAGTTGCATGCTGATTTATTTAAGGTCAGTTTTCAAAAGGAAAGCGCAAATTATAAATTAATGGGGATTTCTAATAGGAGAGTATTGAAAAGGTATTGGGGGATCCGGCTGGAGATTTAAACCTGAAAGAATCATGTTTGGAAACTTGCCCAAACATTTTACTTATTTATCTAAAAAATTAATTTTTCGGTCTTCACGGATTTCCCCTGGGATATTGTAGTAGGCTATCACTTTTTCTATCAAGCCATCTTTTACATAATGCCATTCGCTAACTTCTAATCTAAAGTTTTCCTGAATGGCTGTATAACGGACACAAACCTTGTCTTTCTCATGGAGGATATCATGTATTTCAAACTTGTGATTGAGGAATTTGTTCTTGTTGGCTTCCACCAATTGAAGGTAGCGGGTTTTGCCTTTAATGGTGCCATAAGGGCTGGTATGAATGAAATTTTCGGATAAAGGCAATTTTAAAAAATCCCCTGACTTCCATAGGTCAAACCAAGTGGAAATTACTTTTTTGGCGTCCATAGATTAATTTATTTTGGATTCACCTTGGTCCAGGGATTACCTCATAATTTGAAACTTATATTTTTATTATGGAGGGAGGAATTCCTATAACAAAGATTGAAATTAATAATTATAAAAACTCCAAAAAAAAATTACAGGCCAGGTTGTTTTAATTATCAGCTAAAAAATCCTGGCCCTAAAATTTTGTGATCTCCAACTAAAGGATAGTCCTATTTAACTATTCTGCTGGCATATTTGAATTGAAAATATCTCTATGCAATTTCCAATTTCCATTTTCTTTTTTCCAGAGTACTAGATATTTTCCTTTATCTGCTTCTGAATCTTCGGCAAATAAAGTGTATTCTCCCTCTTCAACAACCATGTCTTCTGTTCCCCAAACTTCAACTGTTCTAAGATCCACACCAGTAATTCCTGAATTCATTATATCTGATAGAGCAGACTGAATATCTTGCCTTCCGGTATATGCGGGAGCACCTGTCATCATAAACTTAGCATCTTGAGTATATAAATTGGCTAAGCCCACTGAGTCCATTGCCGCAAGGGCCTCCATAAATTCCTTGTTCGCAGCTACAATTTCCGATTTGGCTGTAGCCAGATCAAATGTGGGTTCAACTACTTTTTCTACGGATTCTTCTGCTTTTTCACTACAACTTGAGATAGAAGAGGCGAACAATAACGGAATGGCTGCAAGAGTTAAAATCATTGTTAACTTTTTCATATTAAGGCTATTTAAAGTTGCCTACTCTAAATCGGTTTTCGGCTTCTCCGTAATCGAAATTTCAATTATGTTTCATTATGGAAATCCTTTAAGATAGGTAATTAATATTGCATAGATCCATATAAAAATAATCAATTTAGATTATATTTAAAATGTATTGGTTTAAATGCTTTTTTATTTGTTGAAAATAATAAAGATCAACTTTTATTATTCGTAATGCTTTTATGTGGATATGATACTTGGGTTAGTTTAGGAGGGGGGTGAATTTTTTTTTATTATTTCCAGGTTTTGAGACTCTATTGGAGGGGGGATTTCAAAAGAAATATTGGCTAATCCATTTTTAAAATAACATTCCCTACTTTTTGTCCTGTCAAAACATATTCATAGGCTTCTTTGACCTTTTCAAGAGGATAAACACGGTCAATTAGAGGTTTGAATTTTCCCTCTTGAATTAATTGGGCCATTTGTTCAAGACTTTTCTCCGGATGAAAAGGGATGGGAAACCTGACTTGTTTTCTCTTCACCAAAGGAGTGGCAAAGGATAAGAAAGGGTTTTGGACAAAAGGCCCCAGTTCAGAAGAAATGTAGGTACCAGTTTTTTTCAATATTTTTTTACATTTAAAAAAAGTGCTTTTTCCTACTGAATCAAAAATATATTCATAAAGGTCATTATCCTCTGTGAAGTCCTCTTTTGTATAATCAATTACCTTATCTGCTCCCAAAATTTTCATCTTTTCAAAATGTTCCGCTCTGCATACTGCAGTTAAAATAGCTCCTTTATTTTTTGAAAATTGGACCAAAGCTGATCCTATGGCTCCGGTTCCGCCATTAATCAAAACTTTGTCACCAGGTTTGACTTTTACTTTATTGATAAAATTGAGAGCGTAATGGGCCCCTTCCACGCTGGCGATTGCAGTATCAAAGGAACAATTAGAAGGGATCTGGTGTATGGCTTTTTTTGCCGAAATCACAAGGAATTCCGCTTGAGAGGATAGACCGCCATCATCAAAACCAAAAACCCGTTCTCCAACTTTAAATTTTTTGACATTCCTTCCCACATCTTCAACAATTCCAGCAAAGTCAGTTCCCGGAATAGGGTTTCTGGGTGAGAAAAGGCCGTTAAAAAACCTCATTATAAAAGGTTTGGCCAAAAGGTTGGCACAATCAGTCCTGTTGATAGTACAGGCTTTTACCCTAACCAAAATTTCACCAGGCTTAGGTTGTGGTTGAGGGATATCAACAATTTTTAAAACTTCTGGTGGGCCATATTGGGAATGGGTAGCAGCTTTCATTTCGGGAAAAATGGGAATTGATATAGGATCTTTTTTCGGGTTGGGATAAATAAAATTAAGGTTTTTGGGTATAAAAAGTTTATATAAGAGCAATTTTTTAAGGAGACCTTATTTTTAGTTCGAAGACCGGTTATGTACTGGGCCATGTCTCCAGACTTGGACCATGCAAGGATAAAATGATAGCGACCCTAAAAATCACTATAAATTTTTTACCTTCGGAAACCGATTTTTCAGAAATAATTATTTTACCATGAAGATCATCGAATGCCCAAGGGATGCCATGCAGGGGAGGACAGAATTTATTGATACCGCAATCAAGGCAGCTTATATCAACCAATTATTGGAAGTTGGTTTCGATACGGTGGATTTTGGAAGCTTTGTCAGTCCCAAGGCTATGCCCCAAATGCGGGATACGGCTGAGTTATTGGACCTATTGGACCTTTATCATTCCAAATCAAAACTCTTGGCTATTGTGGCCAATAAAAGGGGAGCTGAAGATGCTTTGGATTTTGAGGAAATTGATTATTTAGGTTTTCCTCTTTCCATTTCTGAAACCTTCCAAAAACGCAATACCAATAAAAGTATTTCTGAAGCTTTGGAAATAGTGGAGGATATTCAAAATCTATGTGAAACCAAGGGCAGGACCTTGGTGACTTATTTGAGCATGGGTTTTGGCAATCCCTATGGGGAAGCATTTTCAACAGGAATTGTGGCTGAATTTGTGGGGAAATTGGATGAGCTGGGTATCAAAATTATAGCCCTTTCTGATACTATTGGGGTAGCTGAACCTGAATTGATCGAAAAACTATTTTTAACTAATATTCAAGCCTATCCTGATATTGAATTTGGGGCACATTTCCACAGCCGTCCTGAAACAATTGCCGCAAAAATTGAAGCAGGGTTAAAAGGAGGCTGCCAAAGGTTTGATGGCGCACTCAAGGGATTTGGGGGATGCCCTATGGCCAAGGATGAATTGGTAGGTAACGTAGCTACAGAAGAAATGATCAGGGTGCTGGAAAAGAATGGTTATGATCTGGGCTTGAACAAGGAAGAGTTAGTGGAAGCGATGAAGTTGGCCGATTTTGTATTTGGGTGAATTTTTACCGCAATGGACGCAAATGAATTTGCAAGGTATTGAAAATTCCGACCGGCAGGGCACGAGGAGTTAAATAATAGAATATTTTTTACCGGGTAAGGATTTGACCAGACCTTGGAATTCCAGGTTAAGCAGGAGGGAGGCGAGTTGGGATACCGGAATTTGGGTTTGCCAGCTTAGCCGGTCGATTTCCAGGGATTGGGCATCTGATAGGGTTTGGAGGATGGTTTTTTCTGATGGTGAGAATTGGCTGAGATTAATTTTTTTATTGGCTTTTCCATGAATTGAACCTTCTTTTTCTTTTGTCCAGGATAGCGCTTCTTCAATATCCTTGGCTCCCATATAAATTCCCGCTTTCATGTTACGGATCAGGTTATTGCAGCCTTCACTGTAAGTATTCTGCAAATTACCGGGGACGGCGAACACCTCACGGTTATAACTATGAGAAATCTCAGCCGTGATCAATGCCCCACCTTTTTTGGCCGCTTCCACTACAATTAAAGCATCGGAAAGGGCTGCGATAATGCGGTTTCTGGCGGGGAAATTTTTTGCATGGATATTAGTTCCCATTTTGTACTCGGTAAGCAAGCCTCCATTTGCCATCATGGATTGGGCAGTTACTTTATGGGGGGCAGGGTAGATATTATCCAGGGAAGCTCCAAGCACACCAATAGTGGGAAGCTCATTTATTAAAGCTGCCCGATGAGATTCAATGTCTATGCCATAAGCCAAACCACTGATTATGGTGGGCTTGTAAGGCGCAAGGTCTTCCACAATTTTACGGGTAATATTTTTTCCATATTCCGAGGCATTTCGAGTGCCCACGATGCCAATGGTCTTCGGTGGGTTGAGATCCATTTGGCCTTTAGAAAACAGCAAAACCGGAGCATCCACAAATGATTTTAGACGGGAAGGGTAGCTTTTTTCCATGTAGGTATGGATTTGAAGGTCATTGATATGGGTATCGTTAATGATCTCCTCAGCCTTTTTTAGATATTGGTCTTTTTTCTTCCTACCCTCCAATAATTTGAGGCCAATTCCGGGAATTTTGGCAGCTTTTCCAGCGGGCATGGTCAAAAAATGCTGAGCGGAACCACAATAACTGATGATGTTTTTGAAGGCATAGGGCCCTAAATTGGGAATTAGGCTGAGGGCAATATTATAAAGTAGTGTTTCCTCCTTGTTCTCCGACATTCAATTGGTCTCGAATTTCAATTAAAAAACTTTTGATCTGATTTAAGCGATTGACCATACCCGCTTTGTCACTGATCTCGTACTGATCTTTTTTGATGATTTCCTGAGCGCCTTGTAGGGTATAACCTTTTTCTTTTACCAAGTGAAAAATCAAGCCAATCTTTTCGATGTCATCTTTGGTAAACCTGCGATTGCCTTTTTTGTCCTTTTTGGGTTTGATGATATCAAATTCACCTTCCCAATAGCGGATCAAAGAGGTTGCGACACTGAACTTTTCCGCGACTTCTCCAATGGAATAATATTTCTTTTCTATTTCTCTTTCTTTATATGGCACCGCTACAAAATATTTGAGTCTTAAAATAAGGAATTTCTAAGAAAGTTGACAAAGGGGGATGGTTTTTAGTAATTCTTTTTGCCTTAATTGAACCAAAGATGTCACAATGGGAGATTTTGTCAGGTAAAGCAATACCTCCCATTTTCTTCTATCTTACCCAAAATTTGAATCTAAAATCTAATATCTTTATTTCTCCAACAATTTCTGATACTGATTTTCAATGTGGCCAAAGCTGAATGCTGCCAGGGCCTTGTCCATTTTTTCCTGTATTTTGTCAAGGCACAATTGCCCAATACTTCCCTCATGTGTATGATTAACGGAATGTTCGGGTTTGAAATTGTCGCTTTCTATGTCCAAACCAACTTTTTTATAGGCATCACGGAAGGGCATACCTTCCAAAACAAGGCGGTTAACTTCTTCCACACTGAATAGGTGTTTGTAAAAGGAATCCTTCAATAAGCCGGATTTAACTTCCACATTTTCCAGCATAAACCGGGTGATTTCAATGCAATCCCTCAATTTTTCAAAATCAGGGAAAGTGGTTTCTTTCAACAACTGCAAATCCCGGTGATACCCTGTTGTGGTATTGGTCATTTGCATCATGATATTCTGGGGACCGCTTTGAATTTGGTTGCACTTGGCCCGGATCAATTCAAAAACATCAGGGTTTTTCTTATGGGGCATAATGCTGGAACCAGTGGTCAGATTGTCCGGGAACTTTACAAAACCAAAATGCTGGTTCATAAAAATAATGGTATCATCGGCCAGTCTGTTTAAAGTTCCTGCCATTCCAGCCATGGCAAAAGCTATTACCTTTTCGGTTTTTCCCCGGTTGTTTTGGGCATTGATTACATTGTAGTGCATTTCCTTGAAGCCCAATAATTCAGTGGTCATGGTCCTGTTGAGTGGAAATGAGGAACCAAAACCTGCCGCTGATCCAAGAGGATTCCTATCTGCCTGGTTATAGGCTGCTTGCCACAATTCAATATCCTCTGCCAATGATTCTGCAAGAGAGCTGAACCAAAGGCCAAAAGAAGAAGGCATGGCCAGTTGGGTGTGGGTATAACCTGGCATCAGGTCATTTTTATGTTTCTCTGCCAAATTGATCAGCAGATCAAACAATAATTTGGTGGCCTCAAGTACTTGTTGAATTTCTGAACGATAAAATAGTTTCAAATCCACAGCTACTTGGTCATTTCTGGAACGGCCACTATGCAGTTTTTTGCCTACATCTCCATATCTCTCGGTCAAAAGAAATTCCACCTGGGAATGCACATCTTCCACACCCGGATCGATTTTAAAAGTTCCGGCTTCGATTTCTTCATATATTTCTTTTAACCCCTTTTTGAGGGTAGCCAGTTCTTCTTTGGTCAGCAGGCCAATGCTTTCCAACATGGTAGCATGAGCTAGGGAGCCTAGTATGTCAAATGGAGCCAAAACAAGGTCAAATTCAGGATCCCGGCCAATGGTAAACTGTTCAACTTCCTTGGTGCTGGTGGTGTTTTTTTGCCAAAGTTTCATGGTTGTATTTTTATTTTTAGGAGTGATCTAGAAGAGGTCCAATAATTACACGAATTACCACGAATTAATTTTATTTTGAATTTCCATAATCCGTTAATTCCTTCATTATTTTATTAACCTCTTATATCTGATTACCGATAACCGATCACTGATTACTTTCAACAATTTCAATTTCCCTTTCAGGAAAAGATTAATGATTAAGTCAGCCTTTTTTAAACTCTAAAATATTCTTCCAAAATAGCAATATACCTATCAATTCCCAGCTTGATTTCGTCCAGATGAATGAATTCATCCGGGGTATGGGAACGGGCAGAATCTCCTGGGCCGATTTTGACCGAAGGGTAAGGTATCAAAGCTTGATCTGAAAGGGTTGGGCTTCCATAAAATTTGAGGTCCATGCCTTTAGCAACTTCCCAGATTTTATGATCCTTGGGCAGGGCTGATGAATTTAACCGCATGGACCTGGGTTGTAGGTCCGCCTTTAGGACTTCCTTAAGTTCATCCAAAGCTTCCTGAAGGGTATAACTATCCGTTATTCTTACATCCAGGGTATAAGTGCATAGGTCTGGAACCACATTGTGCTGGCTTCCAGCCTGGATAATGGTGGCTGAAACTTTACTTTCTCCCAAGTAATCTGAAACCCGCTTAAATTTGAAATCTTTGATGGTATTAAGGTCCGGTAAGGCTTCATAAAGGGCATTGATACCCTCATTCCTAGCTGCATGGCCTGCTTTTCCCTTTACTGTGGCATCGATGACCATCAAGCCTTTTTCGGCAACGGCCAAATCCAATAAGGTAGGTTCGCCCACAATGGCCAATTCGATATCAGGCAAATCCTCCAAAATGGATGCAATCCCGTTTTTTCCACTGACTTCTTCCTCAGCAGTTGCTGCCAAAATCAGGTTATAAGGAAGTTTTTTATTGTAAAAGTGGGTGAATGCAGCAATGAGGCTGACCAAACACCCCCCTGCATCATTACTTCCCAACCCATATAGTTTACCATTTTCTATTATGGCTTTGAAAGGGTCTTTTGTATAACCATTGTTAGGTTTTACAGTGTCGTGGTGAGAATTTAAAAGAATACTGGGTTTGCTGGCATCAAAATGTTTGTTGGTAACCCAGATGTTGTTTGTCTTTTGGTTTACCTCAATTCCTTTTTGAGAAAAAAAATCGGCCAACAATTGAGCGGTATCACCTTCTTCCCGGCTAAGGGAAGGGGTTTCTATCAATTGCTGGAGAAGGGAGATGGCTTCTTCCTTAAGGTTCATGAAATATATATTGGGTTAATTAAGATTTTCAATAGAGGTCATAACGGTGTTTTTCGAAGCTGGTTCCTGCACTCTTTCCTTTGGCAGCAAGCACCAGGTTCTCGGCTTTTCCCAGCCAAACATTATTGACACCTTTATATAGGGCATTAAAAGCATTGTCCAATTTGGGGATCATTCCTGAGTGAATTACTTTTTCCCTCTTCAGTTCATCATACACATCCTCATTGATCAGGGGAACTACGGAACTGTCATTGTTTTCGTCAATAAGTACCCCAGCTTTATTAAAGCAGAAATAAAGGTTTACTGTATGTTTTTGGGCCAATGAAGTGGCTATTTCAGAGGCTATTGTATCCGCATTGGTGTTAAGCAACAAACCTCTTTGATCATGGGTGATGGCAGCAACTACAGGTACAATATTTTCCGCCAGCAATAATTCAATTAAATTTGTGTTTACCTCTTTTACATCTCCTACAAAACCGTAATCAATGTCCTTGACAGGCCTTTTTTCGGATCGGATCAAATTGCCATCTGCTCCGGTGAGTCCCATGGCATCCTGTTCTCTAGCTTGTAGTTTGGCTACAATATTTTTATTGATCAAGCCTGCATAGACCATGGTCACGACTTCCAGAGTTTCCTTATCGGTAATCCTCCTGCCATCCACCATTTGTGGTTTGATGCCCAAGCTTTCGCCAAATTTCGAGGCCATGACTCCACCCCCATGGACAAGAATTTTTTTACCTTCCAATCTTGAAAAAAGGGAAAGGAATTCTTCCAGTTTTTCAGGGTCGTCGATAACATTACCTCCAATTTTTACAATACTGATTTTCATCCTGAGGATTGATATAGATGTTATTTAATGATCGCACTCAAAACGGACTGAGCCGCAAATATCCGGTTTTTGGCCTGAAATTGAACCAAACTCCGCTCCCCATCCAATATTTCATCAGACAGTTCTACATTTCTCCTTACAGGTAAACAGTGCATCACTTTTGCCTGTGGGGCATTTATTAGCTTTTGCTCCGTCAACATCCAGGATTCATCAGTACATAAAATTTTGCCATAATCATTAAAGGCACTCCAGTTTTTGACATATACAAAATCAGCATCTGCCAATGCCTTTTCTTGGTCATATTCGATATTTGCTCCCTGGGTAAACCTTTCATCCAGCTCATATCCCTCCGGATGGGTAATGGTCACATCATGGCCGCATCCCACCGACCATTCAGCAAAAGAATTGCCAACTGCATGGGGGATGGCTTTTATATGAGGAGCCCAGGTTAAAACCACTTTAGGTTTTTCTGATTTTTTGTGCTCATTTATGGTGATCATATCAGCCAAACTTTGAAGAGGGTGCCGGATGGCTGATTCTAGACTGACCACGGGTAGCCCACTATGCTTGATAAATTGATGAAGAATATAATCCTCAGAATCTTCCCCTTTGTCAGTCAAAGTTGGAAATGCCCTCAAGGCCAATACATCAAAATAGCTTCCTAATACTCCTGCAGCATCCTTTATATGCTCCACTTTATTCTGATTCATAATGACCCCATCCCTCATTTCAAGGGCCCAACTTTCTTTATCCATATTGAGAACAATGGGTTCCATGCCCAGGTTGGAAGCAGCAATTTGGGTGCTGACTCTTGTTCTAAGGCTGGGATTTAAAAAAAGTAAACCAATTCTTTTTCCTGCGCCAAGATTTTTATCCAATAAAGGATGCTGCTTGTATTCAAGGGCTTTCTGAATTAATTGATCAGCGAGGCTTTTGTTTTCAAATTGGGTGTAGTATTTCATTATGAAAATAAATTCTAGATTATTGGACTGTTTTAGCAGCTAAAATGGAAGTTAAATTTTGAAGAAATAAAGTTAAGGCTTTTTGATCAATATTTAATGGAGGCAATAATCTAATGGTGTTTTTACCTGAGGAGCTTCCTGTAAAAGTCTTGTATTCATGAATCAGGGCCTTTCTTACAGGGGCGGCCTGCCTGTCCATGTCAAACCCTATCATAAGCCCTTTACCTCTTACTTCGGTGACTCCTTCAATTTTTTCCAATTCCTTGATCAGGAATTCCCCGTTTTCCAACGAAGATTGGATCAGGTTTTCCTCCTCAATAACTTCCAAAACAGCCAAAGCAGCTGCACAGGCCAAATGGTTCCCCCCAAAGGTAGTGCCCAAAAGTCCATGGGAAGCTTTGAATTCCGGACTGATCAAAACTCCTCCAATTGGGAAGCCGTTGCCCATACCTTTGGCAACTGTGATCAGGGCTGGTTTCAATCCTTCTACCCATTGGTGGGCAAAGAATTTACCAGTTCGACCATAGCCGGATTGTACCTCATCAAGAATCAGCTTGGCCCCGTATTCCTGGGAAAGACGGGACAAACCATTCAAGAAAGCAGGATCAGGGACCTGTATGCCACCAATTCCCTGAATACCTTCCACAATGATTCCGGCAATTTCCCCTTCTTTCAATTGTTTTTCCACAGCTTCCAAATCTCCAAATGGAAGGATATGAACATGATCATGCTGGTTAAAAGGGGCTATGATCTTGGGGTTATCGGTTAATGCCACTGCTCCTGATGTCCTACCATGAAAACCCTTGGAAAAAGAAATAAAGCCTTTTTTTCCGGTTTCAAAAGAGGCCAGTTTCAGAGCATTTTCATTGGCTTCGGCACCAGAATTACAAAGAAATAGGTCATAATCAGGGTATTCCGATAGCTCACCCAACTTTTTTGAAAGTTCTTTTTGGAGAGGAATCTGGACAGAATTGGAATAAAATGCGATGTTGTCCAATTGTTCTTTGATTCTTTTGGTATAATGAGGATGGCTGTGTCCAATGGAAATAACAGCATGCCCACCATATAGGTCCAAATATTCAGTGCCTTGATCATCCCAGATTTTTGCACCGGATGCTTTTACCGGAGTAATATCGATCAAGGGATAAACATCAAATGGTTTCATTTTTTCGTTCTATTAAAAAGCAATGCTTTTGAGTTTTAAACCTTCTTTTTCATCCAGCCCAAAGGCCAGGTTATAATTTTGGACCGCTTGGCCTGAGGCCCCTTTCAGCAAATTGTCAATGGCTGAATAAACGACCAATTGCCCGGCTTCTTTTTTCAAATGTACTATGCATTTGTTGGTGCTGACCACTTGTTTGAGGTCAATGTCCTTTTCGGAAACATGGGTGAAAGCAGCATCTTTATAAAAGTCTTTATAAACTTTATATGCCTCTTCCAAAGTGCCTTCAAAAGGAAAATATGCCGTGATCCAAATTCCTCTGGTAAAATTGCCACGGTAAGGAACAAAAAGAATGTTTTGGTCAAATCCGGCTTTCAACTGCCCAAATGTCTGTTTGATTTCCTTAAGGTGCTGGTGGGTGAAAAGCTTGTAAACCGATACATTTTGGTTTCTTTGGCTGAAATGAGAAGTTTCAGCAAGCTTTTTACCAGCTCCGGTACTGCCTGTAATTCCCGTAATGTGGATGTCTTTTTTTGCCAGGTCTGCTTTAATGGCAGGTGCTAATGCCAATTGGATTCCAGTGGCAAAACAACCGGGATTGGCAATGCGTTTGGCTCCTTTGGCTTTTTCGGCATTAACTTCTGGAAGGCCATAGATAAAACCATTGGATTCATCACGGAAATCAGTACTTAGGTCTATGACCACTGTGTTTTTATCAAATGTGTTTTCTTCCAAAAATAACTTGGCCTGGCCATGAGGCAAGCCCAAAAATACAGCATCCAAGCCTTTGGTTTCCACTTTATCGGTAAAGACTAGGTCAGATTCACCAATTAAGTCGGGATGTACTTCTTCTAATCTTTTTCCTTTTTGGCTATTGCTGTGAATATAAACAAGTTCGCAATTGGGGTGGTGAATTAGGATTCTAAGCAATTCCCCACCCGTATATCCTGCTGCGCCAATGATGGCGGTTTTGATTTTATTCATTTTCTAAGGTTTGATTCACTTTATGGAAAATGGCGGTTTGGTTGCCCAGGATTTTGGTGAATCCTTTCACGTCCTCAGCGGTGTACCCCTTGTTCATTTCACCATAGCTTCCAAATTTAGCTGACATCAAGTCATGTTTAGAGTCAATTCCGATCAATTGGAACCTATAAGGCTGTAAAGCAACTTTTACCTCACCGGAAACGAATGTCTGGGTATCCTGAAGGAAAGCTTCCAGGTTTCTCATTACTGGATCCAAATAATGGCCTTCATGGAGATGATTGCCATAGAATTCTGCCAATTGGTTTTTCCAGAAAGATTGCCATTTGGTCAAAGTGTGTTTTTCCAAAAGTTGGTGAGCTTTGATGATAATTAATGGAGCAGCTGCCTCAAAACCAACGCGCCCTTTAATACCAATGATAGTGTCTCCCACGTGGATGTCACGGCCAATAGCATAAGGGTCAGCCAATTTTTGAACTTCTAAAATGGCTTCAACCGGGTTTTTAAACTTTTTACCATTAACTCCCTTAAGTTCTCCAGATTCAAACTGAAGAGTGATGTTTTCAGGTACAGTTTTGCTAAGTTGGGTAGGGTAGGCTTCTTCTGGTAAAGTATCTCCAGAAGTCAAGGTTTCCTTACCTCCCACGGAGGTTCCCCAGATACCTTTATTGATGGAGTAAGCTGCTTTTTCGAAGTTCATTTCCACTCCATGCTTTTTCAGGTATTCGATTTCAGCTTCCCTGCTCAACTTCAAATCCCTGATAGGAGTGATGATTTCTGCTTCTGGAAGAATAGTTTGGAAAATCATATCAAAACGTACTTGATCATTTCCAGCTCCTGTACTTCCATGAGCAACGGCCTTAGCGCCAATTTTTTTAGCATATTCGGCCAAAGCTTTGGCCTGAAGAATTCTTTCAGCACTTACAGAAAGTGGATAAGTTTGATTTTTAAGGACATTGCCAAAAACCAGGTATTTGATGACTTCCTGATAATAGGTTTGGGTTACGTCCAGGACCTCAAAAGAGGCAATTCCCAATTTGGCAGCCCGTTCTTCGGTGGCTTTTAATTCCTCTTCACTGAATCCTCCGGTGTTGACCAAAACGGCATGTACTTCATAGCCTTTTTCTTTGGAAAGGTGGATGGCGCAAAAAGTGGTGTCCAGCCCACCGCTGTATGCTAAAACAACTTTTTTCATTTTATATAATTTCTAACGTTCTATTGGTCTTTTTTTTTAGTTTCAGAAATACCGCACGCTTCATTCTTACTAAGCGTTCAAAAAGGTTAAGGTTCTTCTTGAAATTATTACGCAGGGCTATATCCTTTTTATTCTTTTTTTCCTTGGGTACATATAACATAGCCGTGCAAAGACAGTTTTGACGGTTTTTGCTTTTCAGGATTTCATAATTGACACAACTTTGGCAGCCTTTCCAAAAATCTTCGTCATCAGTCAGGTCCGAATAACTTACGGGGACATAACCTAATTCGGAATTGATCTTCATCACAGCAGCACCCGTAGTAAGACCAAAGATTTTGGCATTAGGGTATTTGCTTCGGCTGAGTTTGAAAACAGCATTTTTTATTTCTCTTGCCAAGCCACATTTTCTGAAATTGGGAGAAACTATTAATCCCGAGTTGGCCACAAATTTACCATGACTCCATGCTTCAATGTAGCAAAATCCAGCCCATTCCCCCTCTTTGCTCAAAGCAATAACAGCTTTTCCTTCCATCATCTTTTGGATAATGTAGTCTGGAGATCGTTTAGCAATACCGGTTCCTCTTGCCTGGGCAGATAAAGCCATCTCATCTACAATTTCCTGAGCATATTTACAGTGCTGCACTCCTGCAGGTTGTATGATAAATTGATTTTTTACCATGTTCTTTTACGGGTCGACGGAGCAGAAATTGGCTGCGTATACCATTAAATAGGCCAATTTTGGGCTCCAATGTGATTTTAAGAAGTTTAATTGAAAGTTAGGTGCAATATCCACGTAGGACATCATAAAATATAACAGGGACTAAGCCCTGAAAAGGTTCCTAAAATCCTTCCTTGGTGAAAAAATAGGCATAGCAATACTGTTAACGGATAAAATGTCCATTCCAAAATTTTGTGATGCTATGTTGATCAAGTGGCTCATTTCGATTTAGAGGTACAAATATTAAAAGTTATGGGAAGAATTACAAAATATTTAGGTTTAATTTTTTATGTATACCCGCAAATGTATCTTCAATTTCAAGAATTCAGAAATAGTCCAAGAATTTGCACCTGGCTTCCACTGAACTACCCTCCTTAGAGAAGTAAACACAAATTCATTTGATTGAATTAACATTAATAATGTTGTTCTCGATCATATCTTCTTAATGGAAAAGCCCCGGTTAGGCTTTTTTTAAGATGATTACCTGTATTGTTCAAATCCTCTTAATTTTAAATGGGAAAAGAGAGGTAAATGGGTTGAAAATCAGGTGTTTGCTTTCTATTGTTTTAAAATTGATTAAGAATTTCAATAAATAAAAAGTCAAATAGGTCATGAAACTTATTGAAGCTTTATTGAATGCTAGAGAAAGA
Organism: Echinicola jeungdonensis; assembly: GCF_030409905.1. Lineage (NCBI taxonomy): Bacteria > Pseudomonadati > Bacteroidota > Cytophagia > Cytophagales > Cyclobacteriaceae > Echinicola > Echinicola jeungdonensis. The sequence goes on along the minus strand of NZ_JAUFQT010000001.1, from coordinate 95,119 downwards.
AGAGGGCTTACCATTGTGGAACCGGTAAAGCTTTCTGGTGTGGATGAAGGTTAGATCAGTAAATTTGAAGGGGAAAAGCGGCTTCCTTCCGAGTAGAACCTAAAAGACTTGGCAGAGGCTTATCAGGTTCCTAATGATGAATTACGGAAGCCTTGGCTGGCTGAAAAAGTGCTTAAGTTGGTGGAGTAGGAGGTAGATGCTGCGGTGATCTTGGCTTTAGCAGAATGCAGGGTGGAGTACCTGGACAGTAAAAAAGCTATGGTCATGCACAAAATCCCAGGTGATGTCCTTGATAAACTTAGACAAATTGATGTAAAAAAAAATTGGCAAAGAAACCGCCTCTTGGAACTACACAAGTCCAAAAAATGAAGGAGTATTTTAAGGTGGCTTAAACCTTTGAAAGCAATCACATTGAGGGGAACACCTGGACTTTCCAAGAAACCCATTTAGTAGTCCATGGGGGACCACCATTGGGGGAAAATCCATGCGTGAACATTTGGAGGCCATCAACCACCTGGAAGCTGTGGAATCCCTTAAGGAGCACTTGGAGATATATAAGGTAAGGGGCTGTTTGGTCTCCTTTTTGAGAATTAATAGTTTGGAAAAAGCTGGCCCTGGTGGAAAAGCTGGCCCAGCTTTTTCTATAATATCAGCATAATAATAAACGCTATCACCAGAAGGATAGCTACCCATTGGTAAATGGGATTCCTTTGGGGAAATTCATATTGACAGATAGGGCATACTTTGGCTTTTTCGTCAACTTCCATGGCACAGGAAGGACATTCCTTGGTTTTTTGTTTTACTTTTGAACTCAAATTTCCTGTATTTGTTTGATCAGGTAAGATAATTAAAAATCATATGAAAATAGAAATTTGGTCGGACATCATGTGTCCATTTTGCTATATAGGCAAACGCAGATTGGAAGCTGCTTTAGAGGAATTTCCACACAAAAATAAGGTTGAAGTGGAATGGAAAAGCTTTTTGTTGAACCCTGATATGAAAACTGATCCGGTAATGAACATTGCCCAATATTTGGCTGAAACTAAAGGGATGAGTGTGGAAGAAGCCAGGGAAGCCGGTAACCATGTGGCTGAAATGGCTAAGGAAGAGGGCTTGGATTATGATTTTGATAAAGTGGTTGTGGCCAATCCTAAAGTTGCACATAGACTATTGCAGTTTGCAAAACTGTCCGGAAAGGGTGATGAGATGAAAGAAAGGTTGTTTTATGCTTATTTTACTGAAGGTGCCAATATTGATGATGAGGAATCTTTGATAGGTTTAGCCAAAGAGGTTGGGTTGGATACCGAAAAAGCCAAGGAGGCTCTTAGTTCTGTTGATTTTGAAATGGCTGTGAAACATGATGTCTATGAATCCCAGCAACTTGGGGTTAGAGGGGTCCCGTTTTTTGTTATGGATCAAAAATATGGTGTTTCAGGTGCCCAGCCTAAAGAAACTTTTACCCAAGCCCTTGAATCGGCCTGGAAATCTTATGAACAATCCGTAAAGGATGGTTTGGCTTTTTCTCCTGAAGAAGAGGGGAAATCCTGTGGCCCAGACAGCGAATGTTAAAGCCTTGATAAATAGTGGTCTGAGCTATTATTGAAAAGATAATTAGAGGCTGTTTTGAAATTGATGTATTGATTTTATTGTGTTTTTCTGCTTATATTATTACGAATACTGTAAAAAATAAATTTATTTGTTGTTATATTTGTAACGTAAGTAAGCCTGTATTACATTTGTAATATAAAGCAAAGCGAAAAGCGCTTAAAAGCTTGCATACTGTAGGGTGTTGAAACTGGCAGACATGCCTCTCTGTCTCAGAGGTGGGGAATCCAGGACAAAGCAAATATCGAGCTCGTGTTTTGCCTAACTGCCCTGTGGAGGTTCGAATCCTTCCCCTACAGCAGGTTATTTTGGGTTTATTGTTAATTGACTAAAGCTATGGGTTCTGTTCATAGCTTTTTTTGTGCCTGATTTGTAAACCTTATGGGGATTTGGGGCACATAGATAGATTTTTTTGAGGTTTCAGCTATTCGGGATTTGCATTTCAGAATTCCCAATAAATAGGATTTGCAATCTTGGAGAGCTCATTTGAATACTTAGCTTAGCACTTCCATTTACTTAGAATATGAGTGTTTGGATTTTAGCGGAAAAGTGTTGGAAGTAGAATCTTAATAGCTGCCGAACCTAAAAAAGAATAGATTATCTTTCTTACGGTTTTCTTTGAGTTTTCTTATTTCACCCCACTTGGGTAAGATTTTATTAAAAATATCTTTTCTCGAAAAATAGAATTACCAATACATTCAATTATTAAAATCCTTCCAAGCTCCTAAAATAGAAAATTATTCCTCGGTAATATCTACCAATTCCCTTAAATCCACCGGAACCACTCTGGAAACACCTGCTTCGATCATGGTAATTCCGTAAATGATATCGGTGCTGGCCATGGTTCTTTTGTTATGGGTGACGATGATGAACTGGGATTCTTCGGAGAATTTCTGAATGATTTGGTTAAACTTGTCAATATTGGCATCATCTAATGGGGCATCTACTTCATCAAAGATACAGAAAGGAGCAGGCTTAAGCAGGTAAATGGCAAATAGGAGGGAGGTTGCTGTTAGGGTCTTTTCCCCTCCGGAAAGCTGGTTAATGGTCAGCGGTCTTTTTCCTTTTGGTTTGGCCATAATTTCAATGCTGCTATCCAAGGGGCTCTCTGGATTTGTCAGTTTTAGATCACAATCATCCTCTGCGGTAAATAATGACCGAAATACCCGTACAAAGTTGGTTTTGATCTGATCAAAAGCTTCCAGAAAGGTTTCCTTGGCGACCTGGTCAATTTCTTTAATGGTGTCAGTAAGGGAATTTTTTGCTTTGTTCAGGTCATCCCTTTGTTCGGTGATAAAGGTGTGCCGTTCCTTGATTTCATCATAAGCCTCCATAGCCATTGGGTTGATAGGTCCGATTTTTTCTAATTTCTGTTTGGCCTTTTCTACCTCTGAACGGATTTGTTGTTCATCCTTTTCTTCAAATAAAGGGTCCACTTCAGGTTCCTCTTCCATCAATGCATCCAGGTTAATTTCAAATTCAACACTCAAGCGCTCTTTCATGCTGCTGAGTTTGAGTTTGATTTCGTTGAGGGTTTCCTGGAATTGCATGATAATAGTGTCGATCCCTTCCTTGCTTTTTTGGAGCTCCCTTACTTGTTTCTCTATTTCATCAATATCACCCCGGGCTGCATAATATTCTTTTTCTGCTTCTGTTACTCCTGATTCAATGGTTTCCTTTTCAGTATATAACTCAATCAGTTCATCATCTTTAATTTCATTATTGTCCAACAATGATTTAATTTCCTGGTCAATATTGGAAAGCTCAGATTGGGATTTTTCGATCCTTTCCTTGCTGCTTTCAAAAGCACTTTTTTTGAAGGAAATTTCTTGTTCCAGACTATCCACCTTATTGAGGTGTTGGTGATATTGTATGTTTTCCTGATTGTAAGAACTTGATTTTACCGAAAGGCTTTCTTCTTCTTCCAGTAATTGGTCATTGATGATTTCCAATTCCTGTTCCAAACCTTCAAATCCTGATTTTTCTTCATCCAGTTTAGGGCCGATTTCTTGAAGTTCTTCCGTAAGGCTTTCAATTTTTTCAAGGATATCTTCCCTTTTATTGGCATTGGAGGAAAGCATTTCTGCCAATTGCTCCTTTTTGGTCCGGATGGAAATAAACTGCTGGTTGACCTCATTGATTTCACTTTGAAGCCCTTCAATGTCTTTTTTATAGGAAACTTCCTTAAGTTTCATCAGTTCGGAAACATTTTTGTCCAAATTGGAGCGGGTGCTGCTGACTTTTTTGTTCAGCTCTTTGATTTCAAATTCCAGCTTTTCCAGGTTTTTGGCCCGGCCAATTCTTTTTCCTTCAAATAAGCCTACCGAGCCCCCTGAAATGCTGAATTTCCTTTTGGTAAATTTTCCGCTTTCGGTAATGAAAACTGCATCATTGTCATGGGGTACATCTTTGATCTCTCCATTGACAATGTAAACCCCATCCAGGACGTAACTGATCAGCTTGGCGTATTTTTCATCATATTCGATAATTTCGGTGGCTGCAATGGCATTGGAGAAAAGTTTGGTTTGAGCGGGTTGGAAGCGTTCAAAATGCTCCAGGACAAAAAAATTGGCTTTCCCTCTGGCAGCATCGCTCAACAAATTCACAGCAGCTATGGCCTGGGCTTCCGTGTCCACTACATAATAGTTCATGTAGCTTTCTAAATAGTTTTCAATGCTCACCCGGTAATTTTCCCCAGTGGTCAATATATCCGAAAGTAACGGGGTGTCCTTACCCCAATCCGCATTTTTTTTCAGGAACTTTATAGCTTCAGGAAATCCCTCCAGGTTTTCCACCAGGGATTTTGTCAGGTTGAATTCATTTTGCTTGGCATCCAATTTTCTTCCCAATTGGGTGACCTCTTCACGGATCAGTTCAATAGTATGGTTGGATTCCTCAATTTTGTGATTTTGATCTTCCTCTTTTCCTTTTAATCTGGTTAATTCTTCTGTTTTTTGATCCAATTCACCCTTAAGAATTACCATTTTTTCCTCAAAATCAGCAAGATTGGCTTCCTGGTTATCATCATCGGAAGTGGTCTTTTCCAGTTCTTGTTTCAGAGAGGAAAGTTGAATCTGTTTGATTTCCAGTTCCTTGGCTAATTGGTAGATGGTGTCTTTTTTGGAGGAAAAATCCTTGCTCATTACTTTTTGCCTTTCCTGAAGGATGGCATGGGCGGATTTTTGCTCCTCATAATCAGCCTTTAGGTTATCAACGGTCAGTTCCTTTTCAGCCAACAGTTTTTCTGCAACCTCCTTTTCCTGTTCCAGGGAGCGAATACTGAATCCAGCACGATCATTAGATTTTCTGTCCTGATCTATTTGTTCCCGCAGTTTTTGAGAACGGTCTTCCAAAAACCGTAACCTTTCATTTTTTATTTTTTTCTCGCTTTCAAACTGCCTGATGTTATTTACATGTTCATTTAAAGTTTTTTGCCTGGAAGCGAGTAGTTTTTCTTTATGGATCAGTTCTGCTTTGGTCTTTTCCAAAACAGCTTCTTTTTCATAAATCTGGTTATTCAGCTGGAGTTTTCGGTCATTTTCTGCATTGACCTTTTCATTGACCTGTATCAGATTGTCCGTATGGGCTTTTACGCTTTTTTTGGCCAGTGCAATGCTTGATTCCTTATATCCTTTTTTTATTTCAAAATATTTCGAGGCCTGTTTTGCCTGTTTTTCCAGTGATTTTAGGTTCTTTTCAATTTCATAAAGGAGGTCCTCCACCCGTTCCAGATCCGCATCGGTGTCTTCCAGCTTTTTGAGGGTTTCTTTTTTACGGGTTTTAAATTTGGAAATCCCGGCAGCTTCCTCGAATAAGTCCCTTCTGGAGTTGTTTTTGTCATTAAGGAGTTCATCGATCATTTTAAGTTCGATAATCGCATAGCTGTTGGATTGGATACCTGTGTCCATAAACAGGTTATTGATATCCTTTAGCCTGCAGACAATTCCATTGAGCAGGTACTCACTTTCACCAGTTCGGTAATATCTTCTGGTTACAGTTACATGGGTGTATTCAGTGGGGAGAAGGTTTTTGGTATTTTCAAAAGTCAGGGAAACCTCTGCCAAATTGGTGGGCTTCCGGTTTTTGGTGCCATTAAAAATGACATTTTCCATTTTATCGGAACGCAGCATGCGGGTTTTTTGCTCCCCTAAAACCCAGCGGATAGCATCTACTACATTGGACTTACCACAGCCGTTGGGCCCAACAATTCCTGTAATTCCCCGGTCAAAATGGATGGTGACCTTATCACCAAAACTTTTAAACCCTTTTATTTCAAGCTTGGTAAGCTGCATGTAGCGTTGGTTGATGGATTAAAGACAAACAAAATTAATCAGATCAAGGTAATAAGCAAATGGGGTAGGGAGTTGCATTTAATATTGATTTTTAAAATCCACATTCATTAAAAAATTTGAGTCCAAGTCGGAGATTTGAACCGGTTGAAATGAATTTGGGGATTGGCTATTGTTTGGGAGATTTTTGTTTTTGTGTTTTATGCATAAATCCCAAGTTATTTATTATGCTTTCTACATAAAACTTCATTGGTCCTGAGATTTTTTTTCGTTTTGGAATATTTTACAAAAGTACCTTCATCCATCAAAGTTTACCCCTGGAATCGATACGGTGATTTGGGCTTCCTTTCTGTTTCTAAATTCCTCAAGTTTCATCCTATAAAACCCATTTCGGTAATGGCCTTCCCCGAACATAAAAAGAGCATTTTTAAAGAAAAAACAAGCTTAAAAATTTCCAGCAAGATTTAATGATAATCAAAGTTTTCTCCATTATAATGTTTTGTTTTTTTTAAATCAGTTACGTGTAAGTTTTTATTATAATGATGTAATAGTGATAAATTATTATGAAATAATGATCTGGTAATCTTTATTACTGAGAGGAAAATTTTATTAACTTGGTTGAAATTAACCTAAATTAAAAAGTGGACGGCGGGACTATTATATATATCATTTTGGCGATTGTATTTTTTATCCTTAACAGTTTGGTGAAAAAGAAAGGAGATAAACAGGGCAATGGTGAAGAGGAATCCAATGGGGAAGAGCAAGCTCCAAAAAGGCAAAAATCCTTCGAAGAGTTACTTCAGGAAATAAGAGGGGAGCAACAGCAAAGAGAGGAAGACTTTGAAGAAACTGGCCAGAAAGAAATTCAGGAAAAAAAAGGGGAAGCCGGAGACGGTCCAAAAGAATTTTACCCAACTGAAGATTCAGAAAAAGAAAAGGAACCATCTGAAATCAAATATTATGAAGGAACCTACCATGCTGAGGACAAAGAGGGTGAGGAGAAGTTAAAGAAGTTGGAAGATCAGGTGGATTTGCGTTCTGAGGAAAAAATTTTGGGTGATGTGGAAGATATTACCAGGAAGGAATCTCAATCTAGCCGGTATAAGCAGCTTTTAAGAAATCCCGAAAATCTTAGGGAGTCTATTGTTGTCTCTGAAATCCTTAAAAGAAGGCATTTTTAGGAAATATTTAAGGATGTAATAATGTAAAATGAAAAATAAAAATTTCGGGTATGGATGATAAAGAAAAGGACTTGCGAAAAACCATTAAATCAGGAATACTTTCCAAAGACCGCAGGGATTTTTTGTATAAATCAGGATTGTTTAGCGTGGCATCCACATTTGGGCTTTCCTTTTTTACAGGATGTAGTAACAGCGATGATATGGAACCGGATTTAACAGGAGATGACAACCCCGGTGATGATTCCACCGGTAATGATAACGATCCTGACAATGGAGGCAATACTGGGGATGACTCTACAGGAAATGATGATAATCCAGACAATGGTGGTTCAGATGATGATGGAATAAGCATTGATGGAAATCAAGTGACCATTGATTTGAACATTCAATCTGATTTAAAAATTGTTGGAGGATGGTTGTTAATTGCTGAAGCCCAAGTATTGGTGGTAAAAGTTGGGGAAAATGATTTCAATGCACTTACTTCAGTATGTACCCATCAGGGCTGTGATACCAATTGGAGTTATCAAAATAATACCTTTACCTGTGCATGTCACGGAAGTCAGTTTTCCTCCAGTGGAAATGTGGAAAGCGGGCCAGCCCAATCCTCTTTGGAAAGTTATTCGGTTCAGCTATCCGGAGACCTTCTGACCATTTCAAAATGATCCAAAATCTTTTGTTTTAATATAAAATACCCCATTTTTTATATAAGGGTATTTATTATAGGTTTGATCCTCCCAAAAAAGTGGTTTGTTCGGAGTTACATTTTTAAATCTGAGGATTTTAATCCATTTGTCCTCTCTTTTAACAACAGTAGTGTATCCCAATGACTGAATTAGTTTTAGGGTGTTTTGGAGAGCCCTTTCTTCATCTGGATAGGCATGCTTGTAGTATTTGTAAATTAAAAGGTTAAATTGAAGAGGAATTTTTCCAAGCAATAATGGGGCCCTCTCCATTGAATGGATGGAATGGATATTTGTGTTATTTTCCAATAATATACTTTGGCTTTGGGCCAAAAAAGTATGGGTAAGAAGTGGTTGGTGAATGTCTGATTGGTCGGCCAATTTTTGAAATTCCTCTTTTAAATGAGGGTAATTTTTTAAGCTTTTCTGGTAGTTGGCTGCCAGTATTGATGGAATTATTAATAAAACGGCGAATGAGATCCATTTGAATTGGGATGGAACCAGGAATAAGACCAAAGCAATAGCACCATAAAATGCGGCCATTTTTAAATCTGAAAACAGGATAATTATTGCCCCTATAAAAATTAATAGGGAGCAAAGATTTTTCCAGAAAGCATTTTTCAGCCAATCCTGACTTCCCAAAGCTATATTTGCTGATAAGGGACCAATAAAGATTATTAAATGTCTAGGATTAAGGTATATGGGATTGTAAAATGCCATTGTAGAGGTCATAAACCAAAATCCCAGGATCAGGCAAGTGCTGGTTAAAGAAAATGCAAAATGTATATTATTTCTGGACTGATATCCCCGGATTATTCCCGGAATGGCCAACACAACCCAAATCCAATATTGCCTTTCAATAAATGTGTATAAAGGAAGATATGTAATCCTCTGAAGAATACTTTTCCAACCCTTATCATAATAAGTGTAATCAGAGATATAATGGCCGGAATCTATACTTTTAAACCGAAATAATGGATCCCCAAATTTCCAGTAATGATAACCCAGGAAATTGATGATTAACACTAGCGAAATCCCAATAAAATACTCATAAAACTTCCGGTTTGAAGATTTTTTGTAGTCCAGGAGAAATAGAATGATAGGAATGGGGAACAAAAGCACCATGGTTTCTTTGGTGCAAAAACCAATAAAAAGCGCCAGTGCCATAATTAATGCCGCCAATAAAGGTTTTTTATTTCGGTGAATTATTGAAAAAGGGACCAGCAAAACCCAAAACACCAATGCTGAATCTGGAAACACTTTGGGGAGAAAATGCAACAGATAAACAGGGGTGACAAAAAATACTATGGCCCATTTTTGCTCCATTGAATTGGAAAGAGATTTCCAAAGGATGAACAATGCAGCCAAATAAAATAATAGGGAGGAAAGAGAAGCAATATGGTCGTTAAACCCCAGCCAGACTGTGAAAAGGCCCGGTAAAAAATACGTACCCCAACGTAAAGTAAAATGGTCTGTATTTAATACTTCATTTCCCTTCCAGAAATGGTGACCCAACCGGATATAGGTTACATCATCACTGAATACAATTCCATCATATCCCCAATACCAATAGGCAATAAAAAACAACATGCCTCCTAAGAGAATTGGTAATGACTGGAATGTTGATTTTGTGATCATGTTGATTTTAATGAGTTACAAAAATGGGAAGGATGCCTTTAAGTAAAAAAATAAGTTGAGAAATTGTGACAATTTATGACTTGATTTTTTTGGGATTAAAGCTAAGCCCCTAAATTAAAGCTCTGAATTTTTCAAATAATGAAGGACAAAAAGAAAATAGAGCAACAAAAGATATTAAGGGTTTTTAAATTAATTAATTTACTGCGTAGCAATGTTGGAAAGAGCGTAGGGCGTTTAGCAGAATCCTTAGAAACCGATAAGCGGACTATTTACAGGTATTTGAAGCTATTGGAGGAGTTGGGTTTTCAGGTTGAAAAAGAATACTCAAAATTCAAGATTGCCAATCGTGTAGAACATTATCAGGGAACCTTTTATGGTACATTTACTGATGAGGAGGCTGCTTTTTTGGGAGAATTGATCAGCAAAAGCAGGGAAAAAAATTTTTTAAAGGATGCCATACTACAAAAAGTTCAACTCCGGTCAGATTTTCAACAAAGCCTGACCCAACTTTTTAATGCCAATTTGGGAATGTTTGTAGATGAAATTGCAGATTCCATCAAGAATAAATATCAGGTTTTGTTAAAGGATTATTATTCTTTGAATAGCGATGTGGTAAGTGATCGATTGGTGGAACCTGTAGCTTTTAATAGAAACTTTGAATCAGTTTATGCTTTTGAAGTGGAAAGCAAGGAAATGAAACTATTTAAATTGGAAAGGATCAGTGAATTGCTTGTGAGCAAAAAGAAATTTCAATTTGAACCATTGCATAAACAATTGGAACAAGGTTTGTTTGGATTTACCGGAAAGGACCAGTTTGAAGTCAAGCTTAAGTTGTCCAAAAAAGCTTACCAGTTGCTGATAGAAGAGCATCCAGATACCCGTCCATTTACCTATGTCAAGGGCAGAGGCAATTATTATTTTGAGACTCAAATTCCAGAATTACCAGGAATTGCAAGATTTATTTTGGGACTTCCCGGGGAGGTAGAAGTGGTAAAAGGAAATGAGTTAAAGCAATATTTGGGGCAAAAATTAAAAAAGGCTGAAAATTTTTTTTCAGCCCAATAAGAAAATACATAACTAAAGATTAAAGCATTAATTTTGCAAACTTACCAATTTGATGGTTCCGTCAAAATTGTGTCTGAAAACCCCGCTTACTTCATTGTTTTCTTCCATTTCATCTTCAAGGTCATCACATAATGTGGTGCATTCTATCGGGATTTTATTTAGCAGAACAAATCCTGAAAATATGTCGCCAGAAACCAATTCTGATGGATTGTATTCCAGGGATTTGATGGGTAGGGTAAAGGAAGTACTGCTGGAAACTTTATCCTTACTGATTTCAGACAGTAAGGTGTATTTTATGTAAGGACGCTCCATGGATGGTTCTTGAACTTCCTCTTTTCTTATTCTTAATTCATGTTCATAGCCTAACTCATAATCAAACCCTTCTATAGCATCGATGGGTATTTCGGACCATTCATCCTTTTCTGTTTGGTGACTGAATTGCACCTGTATCCAAAGGGTAGGATTATTGACGTCATTGTTTTTTACCACCGGGTAATGCTTTACGGTGATTTTTTCTTCTTTTACCAGGGGTTCAAGGCAGGATGAAAAAGTTAAAATCACCAATAAAATTGGAAATATTTTTTTGCCAACCCTCTGGCTGATAGGTAAAATGTTCTTTTGCATCGCAGCTAAAATGTTTAGTGGTTTAGTTCAGAATTTTGTTTCACTCCACCCTTTACAATAAAAGTGCCATTGTTGTAGTATTAAGTCTTTAGGTTTGAGTTGTACGTGAAGCTAAAGAAGGTCTTAATTCAGTTAGATAACTGAAAGAAGAGGGGATAATCTGGAGCAAAGATTGAGTGTAATTCCCCATATAGACTTGACCTTTTTAAAACTATGGCTTAAAAACTTTATTCAAATTTCCCAATGGATCTTTAGAAATAGGGTTTCGGCAAATCACCTGTCTCACAGCTTGTCTTATGGGGTATAGGATTATTAATTAGGTAATTAATATATTATATACAGGGCTGTTTAAGGTGGTTGTTTGAACAAGCACTTTACAATCCTTTCTCTAAAAGTTGATTTTGGAATTCTTCCAGGTTATTGGTTTCCCTTTTAAACCCCATAAATTCACCCATAATCCGAAAAATATCTTTTTTGGTTTTTCCTGTTTTTCTTAAATATTGAATGGATGTGGCACCATCAGATTTGGATAGTTTAATTCCTTGGCCCTTCTTCATAAGTGGATGATGGTAAAATAGGGTTTGATTGAAATTGTTTTTAGGAAGCTTATGGGAAAGGTACATTTGGGCAATGCTGGAATCCAATAGATCCATACCCCTGACAATTAAATTGATCCCGAAATGAAGGTCATCTACCAAAGAAGCTAATTGGTAAGTAGGTAATTCGTTTTTTCTCCTGATGGCAAAATCCTTCAAGGAAACAGGGATTTTATAGGGTACTAATTCCCTGTTTATATTCATTAAATAAATGTATTGGTCCAGAGGAGTTTTCATTCGCCAGTTGACTCCTTTTTGAAAAAAGTCGATTTCTTGGTTTTGGCAAGTCCCCGGGTAATCTCCAAACCGGCTAAGTTTCCTGATATCTTTTCGGGAACATTGGCAGGCAAATAGGGCTGGGGAAAGTACCAACGATTTAAGAGCTTCCTGGTATAAGGGCAACCTTTGATACTGGGAGAATTCTTCCTTGTAATCATTATAGTTTTTGGGCCCCAGGTCCCATGGAATATCCAAAAAATTAAGGGTTTCAAAAATATCTTCTACAAATGCTTTCCTGATTCTGGGTTTGTCCAGGTCATCAATTCTTAGTAGAATTTTTCCATTATTTTTCCTGGCAATAGAAATAGTAATAGCAAAAGAAAGGGCATTTCCCAAATGAAGATATCCGCTTGGAGTAGGGGCAATTCGGGAAATGATATCTCTAGGGGAATTTAGGGGGATGTTTTCTAGTCTATTGTTCATTGGTGAGAAATGGAAAATTACTTAATAAAAATAGATAAAATCATAAATTCTCCCTAGCCCATTCCAGAAGAGCAGAACTTATACTAATTTTAGGTTTATAATTTTTGAATTTGAGTTAATATGGAATTGCCATGGAAAATGAACTGAAATTAGCCGTTTTGATTGATGCCGACAATATACCCCATTTTTATGTCAAGGAAATGATGGAGGAGATCGCCAAATATGGGAATCCCACAATCAAGAGGATTTATGGGGATTGGACTAATCCCCAAATGGGAAAATGGAAGGGAGTCTTGCTGGAAAATGCCATCAACCCCATGCAGCAGTACAGCTATACTACTGGAAAAAATGCCACTGATTCGGCGATGATCATTGATGCAATGGATATCCTATATTCCGGTAAAGTGAATGGCTTCTGCCTGGTATCCAGTGATAGTGATTTTACCAAGCTGGCCACTCGACTCCGGGAAGCTGGAATGAAGGTTTTTGGTATTGGAGAAAAGAAAACTCCAGAGCCTTTTATTGTAGCATGCGATAAATTTATATACCTGGAAATCTTAAAAATTGAAGAAAAGGTAACCGAAAAATCTACCAAAGAGGAGGGGGAAAGAAAAGCAAGTACTGTGGACAAAATTACTCCTAAAGTAATCCGCCTTATTTCAAATACTATTTCAGATTGTGCTGATGATGATGGTTGGGCATTTTTAGGAGATGTGGGTAATTTATTACAAAAAAAACAACCTAATTTTGACTCCAGAAATTATGGGTTTCAAAAGTTAACTCCCCTGATCAGTTCAATCAGTAAATTTGAAATAGAACAGCGGGAAAATCAAAGGGGAAGGTATAAACTGATTTATGTAAGGAATAAACCATAAAAAAAGGCCAAAGGAATTTCCCTTTGGCCTTTTTGTCAACTTTAGGTTTAATTATTCATTGGCACCGATATTTCCCTGTGCAACGATGGTTTCCAGATCCCCTTCAGACAGGTGTACATTTACATAACCATCCACAGTCAATACATCTTGATAGTTAAAAGCCCCTCCGTTATCCAACATTTCTACATGAGTCCTGCTCATTCCAGTAGTACCATCCACCTTATTGAAAGAGAAAATAATTCCTCCACCCTCAGCAGCTGAATTTGCATGGATATGGGCGGGGTGCATTCCACCGTCAGGAGTTCCTATCAATGAAATAGTGGCTTGGGCTAAGCCGTTTTTCCTTTCCTCAAAGGTGATGGTTCCACTGATTCCCTGGACAGCAAATTCATTTAAAGTGTAAACTTTGGAATTTCCGGTTAATTCATTTTGTCCAATATCCCCTTGGGCAACGATGGTTCCCAGTTCGCTTGGGCTCCTATGAACATTGACATAGCCATCTACCTCAAGGATATCAGCATATGGCATTGGGTCGCCGCTGTTGGTCTGACGAATGGTGGTTTGGCTCATTCCAGTAGTTCCGTCCACAGAATTGAAAGTGACAACAATATCTCCACCCTCAGCAGCCGAATTGGCATGTATATGGGCTGGATGGGTCCCACCATCCGAGGTGCCTTCCAATTGAATTGTAGCCAGGGACAAACCATTGGTTCTTTCTTCAAAAGTAATAGACCCCCTTATTCCAGGAACCATTCTTTCGTCTAAGGGATAGGTTTTGGCATTTCCAGTCAATTCATTTTGTCCTATATCTCCTTGGGCCACAATGGTTCCTAAGGCACTTGCGCTGAGGTGTACATTGACATAACCATCATAATTGAGGATGTCTTCATAGCTCACTTCCATTCCACCATCGGTTTCACGAATAGTGGTCATGCTCATTCCGGTTGTGCCATCCACAGGTTTAAAGGAAATGGCAATGCCGCCACCTTCTGCTGCAGTATTGTCATGGATATGTGCGGGGTGATTTCCTTCTTCAGGGGTTCCTACCAGGTCAAGTGTTGCTAATGTGTATCCACTAACTCTCTTTTCAAAAGTAACTGTTCCGCTAATTCCCGGGACAGCTTTTTCTGCAAGCATATAGGTTTTGGATTCCCCGGTGAGCTCATTGATTCCGATATCCCCCTGTGCAGCCAAGGTTTTCAGGTCACTTGCACTAGCATGTACATTGACATATCCATCCATATTGATAATGTCTTCATAAGTGACAGGATCCCCTTCATCAGTCATGGAAATTTCCGTTTGGCTCATTCCAGTAGATCCATTAACCGGGTTGAAAGAAATGGCTATTGCCCCCCCTTCGGCAGCGGAATTGTTGTGAATATGGGCAGGATGGCTTCCCCCATCCGGAGTGCCTTCCAAACTAATTGTTGTACGGGTGGTACCATCCATTTTCTTTTCAAAGAGGATAGTTCCTGATATTCCAGGAATATCTTTAGAGCTTAGGGAATATTCTTTGGAAGAACCTTCCAGAGCATTCCCCCCAATATTACCTTGAGCAACAATAGTGGCTAATTCCCCATTACTCAAATGGATATTAATGTAACCATTAAAATTGATCAGCTGGTCATAATTGATGGGAGTACCATCATCCTGACTGTTGACCAAAGTTGTACTTGATCCTGATCTTCCATCCACACTTACCAGGCTAATGGCAATGTCTCCTCCCTCAGCGGCAGAATTAAAATGGATATGAGCAGGATGTACGCCGTTTTCCGGCGTTCCGTTAAGTTCCAATGTGATTTTGGTGTACCCATCTTCTCCTTCCTCAAAAATAGCGGTACCACTTACTCCTGAATTTCCGTTTTCTAAGAGCTGGTAGGTCATGCTTTCACCAGTGAGTTCCAGGGAATCTGCGGGATTTTCATCATCTAAACAAGAGGAGAAAACAAAAAATCCGAGGATCACCCAGAGAAAATTAAAGTGTCTTCGTTGTAAATTTTTCATAACAAAATATAGGTTTGGTTAAAAGAATTTCTTGTATTATGGTCTAGAACAAATCAAGGTGATTTTTGTTTAAAATATTGCCCAGTTCAGAAAAAAGTTTTTCTAATTTGTGTCAAAATTCGATGGGGAAGCTCAAATATTTCCCAACCTATTAAATGGCACTTTTTTTGGTGTTTAATGATCAACAAACCTTTTAAAGATATGTTATTAAAAAGAGCAGGAATATTAATTCTTACCATTTTATTGGTATATGGTTGTGCTACAGTACCATTGACTGGAAGAAAGCAACTGAGCATTGTAGGCAATGCAGAGGTTTTACCATTATCTTATGAACAGTATTCACAGGTCAAGAAAGAAAGCAAAATAGTGACCAACACCGCTGAAGGACAGCGGGTAGTTCGGGTTGGAAGGAATATTGCCAGCGCGGTGGAGACTTACCTAAAAGATAATGGTTACGAAGAAATTCTGGATGGTTTTGCCTGGGAGTTTAATTTGATCCAGGATGAGCAGGTAAATGCTTGGTGTATGCCGGGAGGTAAGGTGGCCTTTTATACTGGGATTATGCCTATATGCCAGAATGATGCTGGTGTAGCAGTAGTTATGGGACACGAGGTAGCCCACGCCATAGCAAGCCATGCCCGGGAAAGAATGTCCCAGGGTTTGATGGCCAATGGATTAATGGAGGGCTTACAAGCTGCCATGGGGCAAGACCCAACTTTGACTGAAACGATATTTATGCAGGCAGTAGGCATAGGTGGTCAAGTAGGAATGCTGAAGTTTTCAAGAGATCAAGAACTTGAAGCTGACCAATTGGGTTTGATTTTTATGGCCATTGCTGGTTATGATCCCAGGGAAGCACCTGAATTTTGGAAACGAATGGAAGCCCAATCCAGTGGCCAAAGACCTCCAGAATTCCTTTCTACGCACCCTGGTCCTGAAAGAAGGATTGATAAGTTAAATGGCCATATGTCGGAAGCTATGAAATATTATAAAAAATAGGAGGGGAGAAGTGAGATTTAAAAAAATGGAATAATGAGTCCAAAATATTCCGCTAACAAAAGCAACTGTTAATACCTATTCCTTAATTAAGGGTCAAAAAAACTGGTCAGGAATTGAAATTCCGACCAGTTTTTTTTTGTGAATCCAGTGATTTTTTAAAGGTAGATTGATTGGTTGTGATTTTTAAAAACAGAATAAAAATAATTAAAAAGTGTTTTTTGTAAAATAAAAATAATGTTAATGTTTGAAATTTTGTGTTAAAATTCTTTTTTGGGTAAATTGAAAACATGACAACTATCATGTTTCGGGTTAACAGAGGTCAGGCTGTAACCATAAGTTGGGGATTAGCTTTGTATCAACAAGATGGTCGAAAAGATCACTTTAAATACCTAAACGAAAAACTTATGAAAAAAGCTATTCACATTATCGCAAAAACAACTTGGGTAGTTTTTTTGACCTTGGCTGCTTTCGCTGTCAATGCTCAAGAAAAATATACCTTATCAGGAGATCAGGTAATCAAGGTATCTGGAACTTCTACCATTCACGATTGGGATATGGTCGCCAAGTCAGGAATGTCAGGAGATATTCAACTTAAAACAGAAAATGGGGTAATTACTGCCCTTGAGGGTTTGAAGTTGACCATACCAGTAAACACTCTAAAGAGTGGTAAATCCAGCATGGATAAAAATGCCTATGAGGCATTAAAATCCAAAGCCAATCCAAAGATCAGCTTTGAGCTTGTGGAAGTATTGGGAATAACTCCAGACACTGTAAAAGTAAAGGGTAAATTAACAGTAGCCGGAACTTCAAAATTAATACCTCTGGAAGCAAAATATATTGTCAATGGAAATGCGGTGGATTTTGCTGGAAAACATGAAATTACCTTTACCGAATTTAAGATAGATCCTCCAACTGCCATGTTCAATACAATTAAAACCGGAGATAACCTAACCCTATCATTCAATACACAATTTAAATCAGCTCGTTAACTTTCAACCTTAAGAAATTATGAAAAATTTAGTAAAAGGATTCAATGTAGTCCTATTATCCGTCGGGGCACTCTTTGCAGGAATTTCCTTTGCACAAGCTCAAGGTGAATTACAATATCACCGATCTAATGATAAAACTGGTCTTGCGGTATTTGAATCTCCAAAAACTGCAGAAGAACCATTTGATGGGATTAAGGTAAAAGTGGGTGGTGACTTTGCTATTCAGTTCCAAGGTTTGGACCAAAGTAATGACCAAGGTAATCTAGTGGAATTAGGTTCGAATTTCAACTTGCCTACTGCCAACTTAAACTTGGATGTACAGCTTCAGGAAGGTGTGAAATTACACATGAGAACTTATCTCTCTTCAAAACACCACACTGAAGCCTGGGTAAAAGGTGGACATTTGCAAATTGACAAATTAGATTTTGTATCTCCAGGCTTTTTAGGAGGCTTGATGGAATATACCACCATCCTCATCGGTCTGGACGAAGTCAACTATGGCGATGCCCATTTCAGAAGAACCGATAATGGCCGTGCCATCTATAATCCATTTGTAGGAAATTACATCATGGACTCCTTTACCACTGAAGCTTTTGGTGAAGTGAGGGTTCAGAAAAGTGGATTCTTGGGCGTGTTGGGTATTACCAATGGTAAACTAAACCAAAGTGTAGCGGTTAACGACAATACTGATAATAAAATATCCTTCTTCGGAAAATTAGGCTATGATGATGAGGTAGCTGAAGATCTCAGGTTAAGACTTACTGGTTCTTGGTATATCAATAATGGGACTTCTACTGGTACTTATCTTTATGGTGGTGACCGCGCGGGAAGCCGTTATTATAAAGTAATGGAAACCCTAGATGGTGACGGTTCTGATTTTGAGGGTAGATTTAACCCCCGTTTCAGACAGTTGACTGCCATTCAGATTAACCCCTTCGTTCAATTCAAAGGTTTGGAATTCTTCGGAATCTATGAAGTAGCCAGCGACAGTGATGAACAAGGTGGAGGTTCTTTTACTCAATTGGGAGGTGAATTGTTGTACAGATTTGGAGGAGATGAACAATTCTATCTTGGAGGAAGATATAACCAGGTAAAAGGTGAAATGACTTCTGATGCCAACTCTATGGATATCAACCGTGTCAACTTTGGTGGAGGATGGTACATGACCAAAAATATCGTGACCAAAATTGAATATGTCAATCAAAAATATGAAGGTTTCGATGCTGAAAGCAAATACAGTGGAGGTGAATTCAATGGTATTAACATAGAAGCAGCCATAAGTTTCTAATTTAGGATCAGTTTGGTGCCGGAATCTTTCCGGTACCAAACTCTGTTTATTAAATAAAAGAACCCTATTTCTTTAGAGCCATGAATATTCTAATATTATTGATATGGGGATTACTTCAGATTTGGTGGTCTCCAAATGAAATTAAAGCAGAAGTATGGAAAGTGACCTCCAAAAGTCAAATGGAGATTTCCGGTACAACCAATATCAATAATTTTTTATGCACTAATTTAAGTTATTCTGGTTCAGATAAACTTTTTTCTTATTCCCAACCATTAACAGGAAATACAGAATGGAAGGGGGAGGTGGCAGTTTCTGCTTGTAATTTTGATTGTGTCAATTCCATAATGACCAAAGATTTTCAAAAAACCGTACAAGCAGATGAATTCCCAAAAATCAAAATCAAATTTATCCATATGACCAATAAATCCTGGGATAATAAGCAAATACTGGAAGGGCTAGCAGAGATTACCTTGGCGGGTGCTTCTAAGCAATTTCCCATGCAATGCAAATTGGTACAAAAGGGGGAAAATGAAATGCATCTGATTGGTAGCCAATCCTTTTTGTTTTCAGATTTTGGCCTTGAGCCTCCTGAAAAATTTTTTGGGGCCATCAAGGTAAATGACAGGGTAACAGTGGATTTTGTAATTCATTTAAAGCCTTTTGAATCCTAATTAAGATGTATGGGGGCAATATGATAAAAGTCATATTTTTTTAGTATGTTTAACTATTAGATTTGCACTTAGTTAAACATTTATAAGAGAATATGCAGGTAAAAAATACTCCTTGCGAACTTTGTCTTAGCAGAAAGTTTTCCATGTTTTCGGGATTGTCAGAAGAGCATTTGTGCAATCTTTCTGATAACAAAAACCTAATTTCCCATAAAAAAGGACAAATCCTTTTTTATGAAGGCACCAAACCATTAGGCGTTTTTTGTGTGAGTTCCGGAATTGTCAAAGTTTATAAAACTGCTTCCAACGGGAAAGAACAGATTATCCGATTAGCACAAAAGGGTGATTTTTTGGGTTATACCTCACTTCTGGGGGAAGAAACTTATTCCAACTCCGCAACTATTGTGGAAGATGCCAAAATTTGTTTTATCCCAAAGGAAACATTTTTGAATATCATAGCCCAGGATAACCAATTTCACCGGAGGTTGACTCAGGCTATTTGTAAGGACTTGGGGGTAATGGAGAATAAATTGACGGATGCTACCCAAAAAACCATCCGAGAAAGACTGGCCTTTACCCTTCTAAAGCTAGGAGAATCTTATGGAGTTGATGGTGGTGAAAACCAAAAAATAGATATTGCTCTGACCCGGGAGGAAATTGCCGGGTTGGTGGGGACTGCCACTGAAACCGTTATCCGCTTGTTGTCCGAGTTTAAAAAGGACAAGCTAATTGCTTTCGAGGGTAAAAAGATAATTGTAAAAGACAAAAAAAGCTTGGCAAGGCTATCAGATTTCTATAATTAAATTGTTTTTTTGAATTAGGGTAGTGGCTTCGGAGCAGCATCCATGGATTTGAAAAATGTGATTTCTATTCAAAAACCCTGCTTTTGAACAAGCCCCTCTTAATATTAGATACTTTTTCTATTATTAAAATTTTATAAGTAATTATTCAGAACCTAAATAACTGATAGTCCAACCCAAATAAAAAAAGTCAAAACCTGATTTTTATCAGGTTTTGACTTTTTAAATATCATACTTCCCCGGTCCCCATACATATACATTTGCATAAATGATATTGATTTATGCAAGTGAAAACCAATTCCTTCGGTCATTTTGAAATCCCTGAGAATTTACTCAAAGCCCATTATTATGAGCAGATTCCTATGGATTTTTATGAAAGGGTTTCCTCACAGGTCACCCCAATTGTAGAGAACTCAGAAAAGCAATCACCTTTGCTTATTACAGCCAATTTGCCCAAAGTTTTGGATTGGCTTCATGATCAGGATCAACCCAGTGTTTTGGAGAATCATGTCTGCGATATCCCCTTGTTATTGTATGACCATGAGCTTTCAACAGAGAAGATTCTTTTCCATTATGACGGGACACCTCCATCTGCCCGGATTATCAAGAATTTCATTACCCTATTTCTTCCCCTGATTCGGGAGAGTCAGGCAACAATCATTTCCCCATGTTTTATCCCTAAGTCAAAACAGGCAGAGGAACAGGAGCTCATTCAGCTGATTACTAATTCAACCAAAGAAACGTCCTTTATCAAATTCAATTTTACCAAGATAGGGGACTTCTGGTCATATGCTACCAAAAACAAATGCACCCTATTGGTCACTACCAAAAATTACCAGGCTGAATTGGCCAAAGTTCTTTTTCTCTTTTACAAAGGGGAAAGATGGTATGATCAGCTGTCCTTTTACTTGGCCAAATAAACCCAAATCAAATCTTAAATCTCAATTAATTTTTAATTAATAACCAACCTCTTAAATGAATGTAATTGCAAAAGATAAAACAAAAGTTTGTTTCCACTGTGGGGACAATTGTTTGAGTGATGCATTGATTTTTGATGGAAAGGATTTCTGCTGTCCTGGTTGTCAATTGGTTTATGAACTGCTTCAGGACAATGGACTTAGCAGCTATTATGAATACGGTGATAGTCCAGGAACAAAGAAAAAAAATCAATCCCAGCAGGCCAACCGGTTTGATTTTTTGTCTGATCAAACCATTCTCGAAAAAATGGTTGATTTCCAGAATGAAGAGGAAGCCCATGTTTCCTTCAGCATTCCTGCCATCCATTGTGCAAGTTGTATTTGGTTATTGGAAAATCTACATCAATTAAATCCCGGGGTAATCTCCGGTAGGGTAGACTTTGTGAAAAAAGTGGCCCAGTTCAGATTTTTAAAAAGGGAAATTACCCTTCAGGGGCTTGTAGAGTTATTGGCAAAAATTGGATATGAACCGACTATCAGGCTTTCCAATCTGGATAAAAAAAGTGAAGATTCAACCGGGAAGGATAAATCTGGCATTTATAAGCTGGCTGTAGCAGGGTTTTGTTTTGGCAATATGATGTTTTTCAGCTTGCCGGATTATTTTTCTGAGACCTCCCTTTTGGGAGAAGGTTTCAGAGGATTATTTGCTTACCTAAATATTTTCCTGGCTTTGCCAGTGGTGTTTTATGCTGCAGCTGATTATTACAAGTCGGCTTGGTATTCCCTGAAAAGCAAAAGAGTAAATATGGATGTTCCTATTGTATTAGGAATCATTACTCTTTTTACTTATAGCCTCTATGAAATTTTGATCCACCAGGAAAGTGGGTATATGGATTCATTAGGTGGGCTGCTGTTTTTCTTGCTATTGGGAAAATTATACCAACAAAAAACCTTTGCCACCCTGGCTTTCGACCGGGATTATAAAGCTTACTTCCCACTGTCTGTAACCTTAATGAACAAAGGGGCAGAAGAGGTAGTGGCTTTGACAAAAATCCAGGAAGGGGACCTTATCAAAGTTAGAAATGAGGAATTGATCCCTTGTGATAGTGTGCTCTTCAATGGGGATGCACAAATCGATTACAGTTTTGTCACCGGAGAGGAAGTTCCTGTAAAGGTCCCCGAAGGAAAATTGATTTATGCTGGAGGCAGGCAAAAAGGTGCTGAATTATTACTAGAAGTGCAAAAATTACCCTCTCAGGGGTATTTGACTTCACTTTGGAACCACAAAAGTTTCCATCAAAATAAGGATGAGGAAGGGTTGGCCTCTTTGGCTAATGCCATTAGTGGAAAATTTACTTTCACAGTACTTTTAGTGGCCTTTTTGGCACTGGGATTTTGGAGCTTTTATGATTTGCCCACTGGGATCAAAGCATTTACCAGTGTCCTGATAGTGGCATGTCCCTGTGCACTGGCGCTTTCCACTCCCTTTACCCTTGGAAATACCCTAAGGGTGATGGGGAATGGAAAATTTTATCTCAAAAATGGCCATGTGATCGAAAACCTGGCAGAGGTGGACTCTTTTGTATTGGACAAAACAGGTACTCTGACTAACCCAAATCAGGCCAAAGTATCTTTCAAGGGAGAAGCTCTTTCTCCTGAAACTTTGTCCATCATCAAATCGATGGTTTCCGTCTCAAACCACCCATTAAGCAATAGGATTCGGCAATGGATAAAAGAAGAGCCTTCTAATAATGTAACTGAAATCAAGGAGTGGACAGGAAAAGGCATTTTGGCCAAATATAAGTCCATGGAAATAAAGCTGGGTTCAGCAAAATGGCTAGAAGTAGAAAATGGGAAAAATAAAATTTTGGGAAACCAGGTGTATCTAGCCATTGAAGGAAAGGTGATGGGCTATTTCTCAATCCAAAGCGGACTGAGGAAAGGAATGCCAACTCTGGTCACCCTTTTAAAGGAAAAGGGTAAAGTGCATTTGCTTTCAGGAGATCAAAATCATGAAAGAAAACATTTGGAAGAAGTATTTGGATCAGGTGTGTCCATGCTGTTTCAGCAAAGCCCTAAAGACAAACTGAAGTTTTTGGAAAAGTTAAATGGTGAGGGAAAAAACACATTAATGATGGGAGATGGCTTGAATGATTCCGGCGCCCTTCAGGAAAGCAAAGTGGGGATTGCCTTAACAGATCAAGCGACTCACTTTTCCCCTGCAAGTGATGCCATATTGGATGCAACGGCCATAAATAAACTTCCGGCCTTTATTGAGTTTGCCAAAGTCAGCAGGAAAATTATTAAGGGAAGCTTTATCCTGAGCTTTGTGTACAATGCTTTGGGCATTGGCCTGGCAGTCCAGGGGCTGCTGAGTCCGGTGATTTGTGCAGTGCTTATGCCATTGAGCAGTATTTCGGTAGTGGTGTTTACCACCATTTCAACCAATTATTGGGCTTATAAGAAAGGATTGATCACAAAAAAAAATGAGCTATGGAAGTGATTTTTGTATTGATCGGAGTGAGTCTAGTTCTGGCCATTGGCTTTTTAATACTATTTCTAAGGGCCATGAACCAAGGGCAATTCGATGATGCCCATACTCCCTCCATCAGGATTTTATTTGATAAAACAACGAAAGAAAACGGAAACCAAAAAACTACAATTAAATCAAAATAGATATGTCAGAACCTAAATTGGAAAAGTTCAGGGGCGATGATCCGGTCGCCCAGTCCTTGGGTACAGCAACGCTGGAAAAATTCAGTTACGATAACAAAATCGTCAAGTACTTTGGTGCAGCCACCATCATTTGGGGTTTGGTTGGGATGTTGGTGGGTATATTGGCCGCCACCCAGCTATTTCTTCCCGAGGCTAACTTGGGTAATCCCTACACCACCTTTGGCAGGATTCGTCCATTGCATACCAATGCGGTGATTTTTGCCTTTGTGGGAAATGCTATTTTTGCGGGTGTTTATTATTCCATGCCCCGGCTTTTGAAGGCCAGGATGTGGAGTGATGCCCTCAGTTGGATCCATTTCTGGGGTTGGCAGCTGATCATATTAGCTGCAGCCATCACCCTTCCTTTAGGACTGACCACGTCCAAGGAATATGCAGAACTGGAATGGCCTATTGATATTGCCATTGCGGTGATTTGGGTGGCCTTTGGTGCCAATATGATCGGTACCTTGGTAAAAAGAAGAGAAAGACATATGTATGTGGCCATTTGGTTTTATCTGGCCTCCTTCGTAACGGTAGCGGTACTGCATATCTTTAATTCATTGGCATTGCCTGTTTCTTTTTTTAAAAGTTATTCCGCTTATGCAGGTGTTCAGGATGCCTTGGTACAATGGTGGTATGGGCACAATGCAGTGGCTTTTTTCCTAACTACTCCCTTTTTGGGGTTGATGTATTATTACCTGCCAAAAGCAGCCAACAGACCCATTTATTCTTATAAGCTATCTATTGTTCACTTTTGGTCCTTGATATTTATTTATATCTGGGCAGGGCCTCACCACTTGTTGTACACCGCTTTGCCAGAATGGGCCCAGGTATTAGGTGTTGCCTTTTCAATTATGCTAATCGCCCCTTCTTGGGGTGGTATGGTCAATGGCCTTTTGACCCTGAGAGGGGCATGGGACAAAGTGAGAGTTGACCCGGTGTTGAAATTTATGGTGGTTGCTGTTACCGCCTATGGTATGGCCACTTTTGAAGGACCATTGCTTTCCCTTAAAAATGTCAACGCCATTGCCCACTATACAGATTGGATTGTAGCCCATGTGCATATTGGAGGTTTGGGATGGAACGGATTTCTCACTTTCGGAATATTGTACTGGCTATGGCCTAAGATGTGGAGAACTAATCTTTACTCTACCAAATTGGCCAATACCCACTTTTGGTTAGGGACCTTGGGTATCCTGTTTTACGCACTTCCCATGTATGTAGCCGCATTGACTCAAAGTCTTATGTGGAAAGAATTTAATGAAATGGGAAGGTTGGCCTATCCCAACTTCCTTGAGACTGTGCTGGAAATTGTCCCTATGTACATGTTCCGGGCATTTGGTGGGGTACTTTACTTGACCGGAGCAATAATTATGGGGTATAACCTTGTAAAAACAGCCAAGTTAGGATCCTTCTTGACTGAGGAAAAAGACGAAGCTCCTGCCCTTGTGAAATATAGGTCTGAGAAAGGTGAGTTTTGGCACCGAGCCTGGGAAAGGAAACCCGTTTTCTTTACTGTTTTGGCAACGGTGGCCATCATCATCGGGGGGGTAATAGAAATCATACCTACCATTTTGGTAAAATCCAATGTGCCCACCATTGCCAGTGTACAACCTTATACCCCGCTTGAATTGCAAGGGCGTGACCTGTATATCTCTAATGGTTGTGTAGGTTGTCACTCTCAAATGATCCGGCCTTTCCGCTCAGAAACAGAAAGATATGGAGAGTATTCCAAAGCAGGAGAATTTGTATATGACCGTCCTTTCCTATGGGGATCCAAAAGGACCGGCCCAGACCTGCACAGGGTTGGAAAGAAATATCCAGATAGTTGGCATTACCACCATATGGTGGATCCCAGAACCATGTCTCCCGGGTCCACAATGCCTTCTTACTCTTGGATGGCTACCAATACCATGGACCATTCGGATCTACCGGCCAAAATAGAAACCATGCAGAAGTTGGGTGTACCTTATCCGGAAGGTTTTTCGCAAGAGGCAGTAGAGAATGCCCATAAACAAGCCCAGGGGATTGCTGCCAACCTGAAGGAATCAGGTATTGAGGTGCTTCCAGACACCGAAATTGTGGCTCTTATCGCCTATTTACAGCGGTTGGGGACAGATATAAAAAAAGAGAGTTCAAATCCATAAGTAAAGCAAAATGAAAAAGGAAATATTAATCGCAATAGAAAATGTGGAAATATACCCAGTGATTTCCCTGCTCATCTTTGTCTTGTTTTTTATTGGAATGGCCTGGTGGGTTTTAAAAGCGGATCGCAATTATGTAGATCATATGAAGTCTTTGCCCGTCCACGATGGCAATCCCAAAAATGATAATACCTATGAAAAAGAATAAATTAATATTGTCAGCCTTTTTGGCATTTATATCAGCAACTCCGGCATTGGCCCAGCAAAGCAATACTGGCTGGGTAGAAAGCCTAAGGGGAATGGATAGCACCCAATTGGCCCTATTGATCATGATAATGGTAGTATTAGGGGTGACGGTTTTATTATTGTTGTTATTGATTTACCTAATGACTTTTATTTCGGGAATTCTGAAACAAGAAAATCCCGAACTGGCCCAAGAACCTTCTTTTTGGGAAAGGTTTAAGAAAAGGTTTGTGGTAGGGGAAATGAAACCCATTGAAAAGGAACATGAGATCATGCTGGACCACAGCTATGATGGTATTGTGGAGCTGGACAACTTTATGCCTCCTTGGCTTAAGTACCTGTTTTATGGAACAATAGTGTTTGGTATTGGCTATTTTATGTACTATTCGGTATTTGATTTGGGCAAATCTCAAATTGAAGAATATCAAGTAGAGCTGGAATTGGCAGCATTAGAAGCCGAGGAAAGAAAAGCATTTGCATTGGCCTCCATAGATGAAACCAATGTAACATTGGACCAGTCTGAAGCGGTGATCCAAGCAGGAAAATCTTTGTACCAAAATAACTGTGTAGCCTGTCATGGTGCAGATGGAGGAGGGGGTGTTGGCCCCAACTTTACCGATGAATATTGGCTTCACGGTGGAAGTATCAAGGATGTATTTACCGTTATAAAATATGGTGTTCCTGAAAAGGGCATGATCCCTTGGCAAGATCAGTTAAGCCCTGAGGAAATCAAGCAAGTGGCCAACTTTGTCCTTTCCTTACAGGGTACCACTCCGACCAACCCCAAAGAACCTCAGGGAGAAAAATATGTCCCAGAAGAAAAAGCTCCGGCAGATACACAAACTGCAGCAATAGAAGTTGGAAGTGCTCCATCAGCTTTTTAATGGAGAGGCAGATGGCTGACAATGGGCCATCTGCCTCAAAATTTAAATCCAATGAAAGATATCAAAAACACAAGTTCATTTAGGGATTCCCTGGCCACCGTTCAAGAGGATGGACAAAGAAACTGGATTTACCCCAAGAAGGTAAAAGGTTTCTTTTTCCGGTGGAGGACTATTGTCAGCTGGCTATTGTTGGGCCTGCTGTTTGCAGGTCCTTTTCTTCAGGTGAATGGTAAACCGTTGATGTTATTGAATTTCTTTGAAAGGAAATTCATCATCTTTGGGCAGGTCTTTTGGCCACAGGATACTCATATTTTGTTGTTTTTGCTTTTGATCTTTTTTGTTTTTGTCATCCTGTTTACGGTTGTGTTTGGCAGGGTTTTTTGCGGTTGGGCATGTCCTCAGACATTATTTATGGAAATGGTCTTCAGGAAAATTGAATACTGGGTCGAGGGAGATGCCAATCAACAAAAAAAGTTGAATGCCAAGCCCTGGAACAGAGAAAAAATCCTTAAAAAAGGCTTTAAAATGGGTTTGTTTACCATGGTGTCTTTGGTGATTGCCCATACTGTCATGGCCTATTTGGTGGGATGGGAAAGAACCTTGGAAATGGTATCTCATTCTCCTACGGAAAATTGGGCTGGTTTTATTGGCCTAATGACCTTTACGGGAATTTTCCTGTTTGTTTTTTCCTGGTTTAGAGAACAAGCTTGTACAGTGGTATGCCCCTATGGAAGGCTTCAGGGAGTGCTTTTGGATAGTAATTCCATCAATGTAAGTTATGATTATGTTAGAGGCGAACCAAGGGGAAAATTGGTGAAAAATTCAAATGAAGGCAACCTTAAGGGGGATTGTGTGGATTGCAGCCTTTGTGTTCAAGTTTGTCCAACAGGCATTGATATTAGAAATGGGGTCCAGATGGACTGTGTAAATTGCACTGCATGCATGGATGCCTGTGATGGCGTCATGGAAAAAATCAACCGGCCCAAAGGCTTGATAAGGTATGCCTCTGAAAATAGCATTCAACACAAAAATGCTAAGTTGATTACCCCTAGGGTAATGGGCTATAGTACGGTATTGGCGCTGTTGATATTAGCTTTTGTTGGCCTACTGGTTACTAGAGACGATTTTTCCGCCACGGTTACCCGGTTTAGGGGTATGACTTACCAGGAGAGGCCCGATGGGCAAGTCAGTAATTTGTATGAAATGACACTGATCAACAAAACATTTGATCCAAAAAACATTCAGATAAAACCTGGAAATAGCCGGTTTAAAATAGAAGCAAAGGAAGGGGGGAATTGGAGATTGTCTGGTCAGTCTAAAATGGAAGGGAGATTTTTCCTTGTAATGGAACAAGAAAATGTTAAATCCATCAATCAGGAGGTGGAACTGCTTTTAATTCAGGGCGGGGAGGTGATTGACAGAATTGAAACCAATTTTATGGCTCCATTACCAAAAAACAAATAACTATTAAATCAAAAAAGTATGAATTGGGGAAAAGGATTGATTTTGGTTTTTATTGCTTTTGGAGCAATGATGGCAACAATGGTGACCATTTGTGTCAAACAGGATGATATTCATTTGGTAACCCAGCAATATTATGAAGAGGAAATCAAATACCAGGAACACATCCAAAAAGTGGCCAATGCCGCCGAGTTAGGCCAGGAAGTGATTTGGTTTGATGCAAATACCAAAAAGTTGGGATTGGAATTGGAAAATGGGGCGGAAGGAACATTATGGTTATTCAGACCTTCTGATGCCAGGATGGACCATAAGATTCCGGTAAAATTTTCTGAAAAATCACCTTTAGAGTTGGATTTGAAGGATCTTAAATCCGGGTATTGGAGAGTAAAATTAACCTGGAAAAATGATGGTAAGGAATACTTTCAGGAGAAAAAAATTAATTTGTAAATGATCTGGACAGCGATAGTTCTGGGTTTTGTAAGTTCCTTTCATTGTGTGGGGATGTGTGGTCCAATAGCTTTGGCGATTGGGTCCCTGAATAAGCGTGGGTATTGGGCTAGAAAACTGGCATATAACCTGGGACGGACCATGACTTATTCCCTGTTAGGTTTGGCAATAGGCTTTTTAGGCGTAGGATTTGAAATGGCAGGAATGCAACAGGGACTATCTATTGGTCTGGGGATTATAATGATCATTTTTGCCATCTTTTATTCAAAAGGGGAAAAGCTAATGGCCGGTTTAGGATTGTTTCAATTCGTGGGGAAATTAAAAAATTACCTGGGATATTGGATCAAAAGGGGAGGTGCCGTATCATTTTTTGTAACCGGATTCTTAAATGGACTTATGCCTTGTGGGATGGTGTATATGGCTTTGATGGCGGCTTTGGCACAAGGAAATCCTTTGGGGAGCTCTCTTTATATGGCATTTTTTGGAATAGGAACTATTCCGCTTTTGCTGGTTTTGATGTTGGGTGGAAACTGGATTAATAATTTTGGAAGGCAAAAGGTATCCCAGTGGCTGCCCTATTTTGGGGTATTTATTGGTTGCCTATTTATTTTCCGCGGATTGGGGCTGGGAATTCATTTTCTCAGCCCGGAATTGCAGCTTATGGAAATTGGAACAACCATTCAGGAAATGACCATGTGCAGGTAATAGGGTTTTCTCTTTCTACTATTGTTTTTTGAGGTTAGGATTTAGATTTCCTAACCTCTTTTTTATGCCATTTATAACTATAGTTTGAAAAAGGAAACTGATAAATTACATTATTGTAAGTTGGTATTTGATAAAAAATCCAAGTCAAAAGTTTTTTAGGTTTAGTGATTGGGTGGATGACCTGAAGGGGCAATTCCAGGAAATCATACCTTTAATTCTGTTTGATCGTTTTATTTTAAGGGAATAAAAATAAAATGATCAAAAAGGGAAGTCAATAATAAGGTTGGCCGGAAAACTTAGAGAAGAGTATCCTTTCATCAGGGAAATCAATCAAAATAAATCCCACTAATCTTTTCTGATGGAAGGTGGTGTGATGAAAATTT
Source organism: Echinicola jeungdonensis (assembly GCF_030409905.1). Classification (NCBI taxonomy): domain Bacteria; kingdom Pseudomonadati; phylum Bacteroidota; class Cytophagia; order Cytophagales; family Cyclobacteriaceae; genus Echinicola; species Echinicola jeungdonensis. Next base: position 65,217 of record NZ_JAUFQT010000001.1, on the reverse strand, counting down.
GTCCTTCATAGAGGTTTGTGGCCTTCTTCTGGATCCCAAAGGTTACTGGCATAATTAAGAATATTCTTAAAATCTATTATCCCACGCAACCGATCAAAGAAAAGTGTTGTATAGACTAATGCAAGCGGAAAATAAGTGAAAAAAGAACTAACGAAATCGCTGTTAGAGGGGCTTTTAAAAGGTGACCAAAAAAGCCAGGAATTGTTGTATAAGCAATTTTACAGTTATGGTATGAGCATTAGTCTAAGGTTTACGGCCAATAGGGAGGAAGCAGTTGAGGTCTTAAATGATGGGTTTATGAAAATCTTTAATAAGATCAGTCAATTTAATCCCGATCAACCCTTTAAGCCCTGGTTTAGAAGGATCCTGATTAATACATCGATTAATCATTACAAAAAATATATTCATCAAAATAATAATGCTGATTTAGATCAAGTCAAAAAGGTATCAGACCAGGGACAGGACATCATGGGAGAAATTTCTTATCAGGAAATTATCCAACTGTTACAGAATTTGTCTCCCAAGTACCGAACAGTGTTCAACTTGAATGTTATTGAGGGGTATTCCCATGAAGAAATTGCCGATATGCTCCAAATATCTGTGGGCACCTCAAAATCAAATTTGTCCCGGGCTAGGGCCAACCTAAGAAGTATGTTAACGCGAAGTCATGAAAAAGGACTGGAAAAATATGAGCGATAAGGAATTGGATGAACTCTTCCGCCAAAAGGTGGAGGAAGCGGACATTCCTTTTGTGCCGGGGGATTGGGATAAGATGAAGCAAAAACTTCAAAGCCCTTCTCCAGGACATAATGGTGTGCCTTGGTACAAAAACAACCTTTTCCGAAGTCTTTCTGCTATAATTCTTTTGGGAGGTGCCTGGTTGGCCTGGAATTTTTGGGATGGAAGTAATAATACTGAAGTCCAGCAGCAGGAAAATCAATCCTCTTCATCTGAATTAATTATTGCAGAAACTGAAGAAAGTGGTGAAAATACTACCAGCAAAAATGAAATTTATTCAAACTACGGGAATAATAACTCTGAAAATAATACTACAGGAAACTTGGAGGGAAAAAATGCCGCAAGCAAGCAAGAAGCTCGTGGCGCACGATCCACTTTTCACTCCAGAAATAAAATAAATAATAAAAAAACTGTGGACCCTGAGTTCCAAAATGCAGATGCAGGGGCAGTTACTCAGCAAGAAGTTAGAAATTCACCCCAAAACCAAATGGTATTGGTTAATAGGGCAAAAAGGGTGGTTCCAGATTTATTTCTTCAAACCCCAAAACTCAATTCCAATGGCTTACAACCCATGGATACAAAAGGACCCAGAGAAGGAACCTACAACGTTCCGGATAAGAAAAAAGCTGATTATTGGCAGGATGACCGTTGGAGTTTGGCTGGCTTGCTTTCCCCTGATGTAAGTGCTTTGAAAATCAATGATCTGCATGGTTTGGGAACCAGTGCAGGGATTAATGTGGAGTATTTCCTTTTGCCTCAGTGGAGCATTACCCTGGGAGGGCTTTATTCCTTTAAGACCTACCAAGGGGATGAAGGGTATCAAACAGGTTATGCACCTTCTCCAAACGGAATCAAGGGAGATTGTTGGGTATTGGATGTGCCCTTAAATGTCCGGTTTTATGCCATCAATAATGAATTGGACAGGTGGTATATCAGTACAGGATTTTCTTCCTATTTCATGCTTAGGGAAAGTTATGAGCTGGAATATTCAAATGGTTATAGCCCTTATTCCAGTGAAGTTGATGTCAGGAATTCAAATCAGCATTTATTGGGAATAATGAATTTTAGTTTGGGGTATGAAAGGATTTTGACACCAAAACTTTCACTCCAGGTAGAACCCTATTTCAAATTGCCCATCACAGAAATCGGGGAAGGAAAAGTAAATTTAAAAAGCGCCGGCGCCTTTATTGGCATAAAATATAGATGGTAATGGTCGAAGGAAAATTTCCAAGGCTATTGGTAAGTTGGCAATGCTTAATATGAAAAGTATTCGCCGAACTTTAAGTGTGTAGAAAAGAGGATATTTTATAACAACCGAAATGATAGAAGTGATGAATAAGCGAATAATTTATTGGATGATCAGTTTATTTCTGATCGCCGGATTAGGATTGATCTCATGTAATGATGATGATGACGATGATAATGGCAATGGAGATCCACAGGTTCAGGAAAGAACCTATACGCTGGACCCTGTTTCTGATCCTGCCATTTATGGGACAGTAAAATTTGAAAGGCAAAATGATGGGTCCACTATGGTGACCATTGACCTGGTTGGAACTACTTCTGGTAATAGCCACCCTTCACATATTCATTCCAATTCAGCAAGTGAAGGAGGTCCAATAGAAATAGACCTTACTGATGTGGATGGTGCTACAGGGATGAGTCAAACCTTGGTTACGGAAGAAAATGATGGTACCCCCATTACTTTCGATGAATTGCTCATTTATGATGGTTACGTCAATGTCCATTTAAGTGGATCAAATTTGTCCACCTTGGTTGCCCAGGGAAACATTGGTAGCAATAGCTCCGGAACAGGAAATAATAACGGGGGTAACGGAGGAGGACCCTCCTATTAAAGAAAAATGAAAATGGGGCCCATCAGGGGCTCCAGTTTTTCAGAAAGTGATTTTAACCTTAAATAAATTAATTATGAAATTAATGAAGTATTTGATGGTTTTTATGTTACTGGTATTTGCGGGGGCTTGTTCCAGTGAAAATGAAGAAGATATCAATCCGGGAAATGGAAATGGCGATCCTTGTGAAAATAACAATGCCACCCTGTCTGGGGATGTATTGGCAATTATCAATGCAAATTGCGCCGTATCAGGTTGCCATGTACCAGGAGGTACAGGAACTGTGGATTTCACTGTAAAGGAAAATATCATCCAAAATGCCACCACAATTCGTACTTATACCCAAAGTGGTTTCATGCCACCTCCTGAAGCTAATAACACATTATCTGAACAAGAGAAAGATGATATTTATTGTTGGGTAGCCAATGGTGCCCAGGACAATTAAAATGAAAGTGAGATGAAACTGTTAATGTTGATATTTTTGGTGTGGTCTTGGTGTTTGCCTTTATTGGGGCAGACCTATAAATCCACAGATAGTAAGGTTACATTCTTTTCGGATGCCCCATTAGAGGACATCAAGGCCACCAATAAGGATGCGACTGGATTGTTTGATTCAAAATCAGGGGAATTGGCTTTTGTGGTACCCATCAAGGGATTTGAATTCAGGAAATCATTGATGCAACAGCATTTTAATGAAAGATTTATGGAATCCGACAAATATCCCAGGGGAACATTTCAAGGCCAATTGAGCAACTATGACATGGAAAGCAGTGGTACACAAAAGGCCGTTGCTAAAGGAAAGATGACCATTCATGGTATTACAAGGGATTTCCAAGTTACTGGAGATTTTACGGTTTCGGGTAATAAAATAGAAATGGAAGCTGTTTTCCCCATTAAAGTGGCAGATTATGATGTGGAAATTCCCAAAGTTTTGTTTTATAATATTTCTGAAGAAGTGGAAGTAACGGTTAATTTTAAATTTAATGCTCAGTAAATTGAGGCTTTACTTAAAACTTTAACAAATCCCAATAAAAACTGTCCAACACCATGAAATCTTTTAATCTGTCTCTTCTATTATTATTGTTGTTTTCCCAAGTAGCCTATGCTCAAGATGATCTGCTAAAACAACTAGAAGAATCCACCGAGCCTGTAGATCAAAAAGTAACCGGAACCTTTAAAGGTACCCGGCTGATAAATGGGCATACCGTGGAGACCCGGCCGGAAGGAACCTTAGACTTTATCATTTCTCACCGTTTTGGCCGGGTCAACTCCGGTTCTTATCAGTTTTTTGGCTTAGATGATTCCAATATCAGATTGGGACTGGATTATGCCATTACAGATCGATTGACGATAGGAGTTGGACGAAATTCATTTGAAAAAATTTATGATGGTTTGGTAAAATATAAAATTCTATGGCAGGAATCGGGCGAAAAAAATATGCCCGTTTCTTTGGTTTGGTATTCCAATATGGCCATCAAGACTTTTAAAAGGCCTGATTTGCCTATGAATTTTAAAAGAAAATTGGCCTATACCCATCAGGCAATCCTTGCCAGAAAATTTAATAAAATTTCCCTGCAATTGGCACCTACCCTGGTTCATAGGAATTTGGTGCCAAGACCAACAGATAAAAACAACCTTTATGCCTTGGGAATGGGAGGGAAGTACCAAGTTACGCCAGGAACTGCCATTAATCTGGAGTACATTTACAGGGCCAATGCACCTGACAATGACCGGAATCACAATGCCGTGGCCATTGGTGTGGATATTGAAACTGGAGGTCATGTCTTCCAGCTTCATTTGACCAATTCCAGGGCCATGACCGAAAGTGGATTTATTCCATCAACAACAGGTGATTTCTGGGATGGAGATATCCATTTTGGATTTAATATTTCCAGAACTTTCCAGCTGAAAAATAAAAACAAGGACTGGTAAGGAATTCCTATCATGAATCCTGATTAGGAAATAATGAAAATTACTCAAATCCTCGGCTTTACCAGCTTATTAGTTAACTTTTTATTCCGTTTGAGCTAAACCCCACTTATTCTCTTTGGCTCAGAATTAAAAACGCTTCCTTTTTTTATCCGGTCATAAGGATTGAAAATCACTCTAGTTTTGATCTGGGATGGAAAATCCGAGATAGCTGATTTTAATTTTCAATTAAGGAATTGATGAAATTTACCTGGAGTTGAGATAGAGTATTTGAAACTATCCATTAATATCGGGTGAGGTTTGCGAAAAATGTAAAATTACCTAAAAGTAATTGAATTATTTTGGAAATATGGGTGGATTCTTTAAATTTGGGAAACAGTAAGGGAAGATGGAGGAGATTTTTTTTAATATAACATCCAGTTTTCCGGTGATTAAAGCAAAAAACCGCCGGAAAAATCCCGGCGGCTTTCTTTCTACTAAAAAATGAAAAATTAAGTTGATAACTTCTTGGTTGAAAAAGTGAAACAGTAATTCCAATATAGGATTTTTTGTTGAAAAATAAAACACCTAAAAAAGAGTATTTTTTGTTATCTTTCTTCAATGAACTGCATAATTTAGGATTTTGATGTGTAAAACCTGTTTTTAAAGTTGTTTAAATATTGATATTCAGATGGTTAAGTGGGGGTAGTTATTTTTAGATTTAACTAAAAGATTGAGGGAAAGCCTAAGGTGGATAAAGAATTTTTCAGATAAATACCACTTACCTTCAAAAAAACTTTATTTATTGTATTTTTGCAATAAATAGAATAAAAGAGCATGTTTGATAATCTCAGTTATAAACTAGATAGAGCATTTAAGACCCTCAAAGGAACGGGCAAGATTACAGAAATCAACGTTGCAACTACGGCCAAAGAAATCAGAAGGGCATTGATTGATGCCGACGTGAACTATAAGGTGGCAAAGGATGTAACGGATAAAATCAAAGAGGAAGCCCTTGGTAGGGACGTTTTGATTTCGGTTTCTCCCGGACAATTGTTGGTGAAAATCACCCAAGAAGAGCTTACCAAGATTATGGGGGGTGAGAAGAAGGATATTAATATTCAGGGAGATCCGGCAGTAGTTTTGATTTCCGGACTTCAGGGTTCTGGGAAAACTACCTTCTCCGGTAAATTGGCTACCTATCTGAAAAAGCAAGGCCGTCAGACCTTGTTGATTGCCTGTGATATTTATCGTCCTGCTGCCATCGAACAATTAAAGACATTAGGTGAGCAGATAGGGGTTGAGGTATATGCTGAACCTGAAAACAAAAATGCTGTTGAAATTGCCCAGAGGGGTATAGAATACGCCAAGAGAAATGGCAAGAAAACGGTCATCGTTGATACGGCAGGTCGTTTGGCTGTGGATGAACAGATGATGAAAGAGATTTCTGAATTAAAAGAAAATCTCAATCCTACAGAGACCTTGTTTGTGGTGGACTCTATGACCGGTCAGGATGCTGTTAATACTGCCAAGACTTTTGATGAGCGATTGGATTTTGATGGGGTAGTGTTGACCAAGTTAGATGGTGATACCCGAGGTGGTGCTGCCATATCCATCCGTCACGTTGTCAACAAACCAATTAAATTTATCTCCACAGGTGAGAAGATGGAAAATCTAGATCTTTTCTATCCTGACCGTATGGCCCAGCGGATTCTGGGTATGGGGGATGTGGTTTCATTGGTAGAAAAGGCGCAGCAATCTTTCGATGAGGATGAAGCCAAGCGGATCAATGCCAAGATCAGAAAAAACCAATTCAACTTTGATGATTTCCTTTCCCAATTGGAGCAGATCAAGAAGATGGGTAACCTGAAGGATCTGATGGGAATGATCCCGGGAATGGGGAAAGCCCTTAAAGGCATTGATATTGATGATGATTCTTTTATTCCTATAGAAGCCATTATCCGTAGTATGACTCCTACAGAAAGGGAAAATCCAGATATTATCGATGGAGGAAGAAGAAGGAGAATTGCAAAGGGAAGTGGTAGAACCATCCAGGAAGTCAATAACCTTATGAAGCAATTTGCTGATATGAGGAAGCTCATGAAGCAAATGAATAAAATGGGTGGAGCCCAGCGTGCATTGGGGAATTTGATGCCAAAGGCAGGAGGAAGAAATTAAGAAAATTATTTTTAGAAGGGAATAATAAGCCTTGAGACAAGCTCAAGAAAAATTATATGAAAGCTGGTAGGAGGTGGAGACCTCTTCCGGCTTTTTTTATGGGACCAAAAAGGCCCGATGGTACAAAGGTGAAGCTAAGGGTTGATCTGAAAGCCTGTGGGGAATAAGTACTTAAATAAAAAATAATCAGTGTATATCAGGTCTTTGTAAATGATGTATTGTAGTTTGAACAAAAAAAAGAGGAATGAGTTGATCATTCCTCTTTTTTTATGGAATTACTATTTCGATTACGCTTCTACATTCCCAGCGATCTTGGCTAATTTCATGATTTCATGAAGATCATCATCAGTAACTTCCTTGGTCACATCAGCTTTTTCCAGGAACAATTGATACACATCGTCCAATTGAAGTTTTGTTAGGTTATAGCCAATTCGGTGGGCACGGAAAGCCAATGCAGCCCGACCACTTCTGGCAGTTAATACGATCATGGATTCGGTTACCCCTACATCAGCAGGGTCGATGATTTCATAGGTTTCCCTGTTTTTGATTACTCCATCCTGGTGGATACCAGAGGAATGGGCAAAGGCATTGGATCCTACAATGGCTTTATTTGGCTGAACCAACATTCCCATTCTTTCTGAAACCAATTTACTTATTGGATTAAGCAATTTGGAATTGATGTTATTATAAACATTCAATCTTGGATGTTGCTTCATGATCATGGAAACTTCTTCAAGGGAAGTGTTTCCAGCTCTTTCGCCAATTCCGTTGATGGTACATTCTATCTGTCGGGCCCCGTTCATTACTGCGGAGATAGCATTGGCAGTGGCCAGTCCAAGATCATTATGGCAATGGGCAGAAATGATTACATTCTCTATCCCTCTTACATTGTCCATCAGGTATTTTATTTTGGCGCCATATTCATCTGGAAGGCAATAGCCGGTGGTGTCCGGAATATTAAGTACCGTAGCACCCGCTTTTATAACCTCCTCACATATACGGGCAAGGTATTCGTTGTCAGTTCTTCCTGCGTCCTCTGCGTAAAACTCCACATCTTCCACAAATCTTTTGGCATGCTTGACAGCTTCTACACCTCTTTCAAGGATTAGCTCTGGCGTGCTTTTAAATTTGTATTTGATATGGGAAGGGGAGGTGCCGATTCCGGTGTGGATTCGTGGGCGTTTGGCATATTTCAGGGCTTCAGCAGCAACCTCAATATCCTTTTTCACTCCTCTGGAAAGTCCACAGATGATAGGTTCGGATACACTTTTTGAAATTTCTACGACTGAGTTGAAATCACCGGGACTTGAAATTGGAAATCCGGCTTCGATCACATCTACCCCCAGCTTTTCCAGCTGCTGGGCAATCTCAATCTTTTGAGGAGTATTCAATTTGCAGCCGGGGACCTGTTCTCCGTCCCTCAAGGTGGTATCAAAGATCAGTACTTGTCGTTTATCCATAATGCGTATTTTTTTATCGAAAATCTAAAGTAAAAGCTTATGCTTTGATTGTAAATTCCTTTAACTTTATTTGTCCAATGTCTAACTGTGTAAGTTAGGTTATAAAAAGCTGAAAACCAATAATTTGCAGTTTAAAACTATATGAAGTCAAACAAAGAAAAAGATTCTGCATTTATTTTAATTAAATCTTTGACCCCCTCTGAAAAGCGGGGTTTTAAATTATATGCAAAGAGATTTGGGGCAAATGAGAATGCCAAATTTATACAACTTTTCGAGGCCATGGACAGGTTGGACCATTATGATGAGGAAAAACTCTTAAAAAAAGCTCCTGTTTCCAAAAAACAATTGGCAAATATGAAGTCTCATTTGTATAAGCAGATTTTGACCAGTTTAAGGTTGATCTATGCAGATCAAAATGTGGAATTACAGTTGAATGAGCAAATTGACTTTGCCAGGATACTTTATAATAAAGGCCTATATCAACAGAGCTTGAGGTTACTGGACCGGGCCAAGCAAATCGCCAGGAAATACTTTCTGGATACCCTTATACTTAGGATTGTGGAATTAGAAAAGGTAATCGAATCCCAGCATATTACCAGAAGTATGAGGGACCGGGCAGAGATTTTGGCCAATGAGGCTAAAACCTTGGTCAACAGTGCCTCATTGAAAAATTCATTCAGCAACCTTTCCCTGCAATTGTATGGATTGTACCTAAAAGTTGGCCATGTCAAAGATGAATATGACCGGAAATTGGTGGAAGCTTATTACCTCAAAAACATGCCTGACTATGAACCAGAAAATTTAAACTTCTACGAAAAATTATACCTGTTCCAGGCCCAAGTTTGGTTTTATCATATTATCCAGGATTTTCCGCTGTGCTTTCGGGCAGCCCAGAGGTGGGTGGATCTTTATATTGAAAATCCACAAATGAAAAAAGTGGCCACAGGAAACTATTTAAAAGCTTACCATTACCTTTTAGATGCCCTGTTTTATATGCAACAATATGACCGGTTTTCTTCGGTTTTTGTCCAGTTTAAAAAAAGTCTGGAGGAAGATGATTTTAAGATGGATGAAAACTGCAGAATTTTGGCTTTCCTTTATTATTACTCAAATAGTATCAATTTTCATTTTTTGACGGGGGATTTTACAGAGGGTTTGGAAAAAGTGGTGCCATCCCTTTTGAAAGAAATGAAGGCCTTATCCGGAAAATTGGATGTCCATCATGTAATGGTACTGCATTACAAAATTGCCTGTCTGTACTTTGGTAGTGGAGATAATGTTAATGCCATCAAGCATTTGGATGAAGTCATAAGCCATGTAGGGGATGGGTTAAGGGAAGATTTGCAGTGCTTTGCCCATATTCTGAAATTAATCGCCAGCTATGAGGAAGGCATGGATGATAATTTGGAAATCCAGATTAAGAATGTATATAAGTTCCTTATTAAAATGCAGGACTTGCACCTGGTCCAGCAGGAAATGATGCATTTTATCCGTAATCTTAGCAGGATTTATGATTACCAGTTGAAATCTGCTTTTATCGAACTCCGGGACCGTCTCCAGCAATATGAGCAGGATCCTTATGAGAAAAGGGCTTTTTTATATTTGGATATCATCTCTTGGTTGGAAAGTAAAATTCAGGGAAGACCTGTACAGGAAATTATCCGGGAAAAGTTTTTGAAAAAGATGGAGAAGTAGGACATTATCAATTCCCCATTTTAGGTTTTAATAGCAGAATAATAAAATGAGATAGCTGTTATTTGTTAACGGTAGGGTTGATATAGAGGCCTCTTTGGGAAATAGACATAATTAACCTTTTAGTGACTTAACTAAAAGGTTAATTTGTTTTTAGGGTACTTTGAAGTAAAATTCAGAGTACAATTTGTGTAAGGAAAAGTACAATTACTGAATTGAAGGGGTTGATTTTTGGGGTGGTTTTGACAATTGGACACACCTGTCCTGTAATCCTTCTTTCCGGCGGTAGTTTTTGTCAAGCAGCTTTGTTGATGGGCGGGGATTCCTGTTGGTTTCTTCGTTTGGCAACTGCTACGGCGTTGGCTGCCATAATGCCGAACAGCACGGCCAGCTTTTCCCTTTTATCTCCCTTTACTCGTATTTTAACCAGTCCATAGTGGTTTTTATGGTTGCCGAAAGCCCCTTCCATTGCCGTTGCCCTTTGTTTGGAGACTTCAGCACTCAGAATCTTTTCGGCTTTGTTGTGCGGTTTGGGGCCTTTTTTGGGGAAGCCGGTGAATATGTCTTTGGAGGTACAATACTTTCTGTTGGCATTGGTGGCATAAATCCGGTCGGCACCCAGCTGGGAAGTCTGTCCGAAAATCCGGGTATGTTTTACCGTGGATATTTTCAACCGGGTACATTCATTGAAGTTGTTGAAGTCCAGTTTATCGATAAATGATAGCCCGCCTGTCTGAAGGATATGGGCTTTCATACCGAACTCCACAGGTTTGTTTTCCTTTCCCCGGACGATCGGCCGGAGATAAGGTTTATGGAGGGAAACGATGCGGTCCTTAAGTTCGGAGGGAGGATTTTCCAACAAAAACTGCTGCTGGACCAAGACTTTTTTGATGGTCTTCAGACAGGCAAAGTCATTTGGTTTAAGCCCCGCCCCTTGATAAAAGTCTAGGATCTCTTGTAACTGGCCAAGTCCTTTTTCCAACAGGAAGACCAGGGATTTTTTCCTTTTGAGGGTTTCCTTAAAGGATTTGCGTCTTTTACGGAAGTAGCCAAGCTGTTTGGCCTTCTGCTCCCTGTATTTTGACCGGGGCCTTTTTATGCCCAATTGTTTACATTTTTTGAACAGTTGCTTTTCAAACACCCACTGGCAGCATTCCCAGAGTAGTTTGGGGTCGGTGGGGAAACGGACATAACTTTCATAACAGGTGGCATCCATTAATAAGACGTGGCTGTTGTCCACATCCTGTTTCCAGTGATCCATTAGTACCTCTTGGATCTGTTCCCAGTGGCAATGTTCCTCGATGTAGGCCCTGATCCGTGTCATAATGGTAAGGTCCCGGATCTGTTGGTCTGCTGCCAATACTTTCCCGCAGAAATACTGAAGGCTCCAGTCGGTATTGAAACGCTCTATCAATTGGCGGTCTGAGGTATTCAGGTAGGCTTTCAAAAACATCAGGGCAAACATGCCCTTGGCACCGAACCACCTTGGGGCACCAGGCCCCTGCAGCTTTTCAGGAACAAGGCTCGAAAGCTTTTCCCATGGCAGGCTGTCATGGATCTGGCCAAGCAAGGAATTCTTGAAAAAGTGATACTTTGGAGAGTATCCGTCAAAGTCTTTGAAAATAGGGAGCTGTATGGTATCTTTCATAGTATTTTTGTCTGCAAACAAAAAATACGAAAAAGAAAACCCCGGAAAAAGCCCTTTTGGACGATTTTCGGGGTTTTTGAGTTATTTTTTCGCAACCCTGTTTATTAAGAGTCAGTGATTTAGCTAATTAACAAGAAGCCCTATAGAAAAGGTGGTTTGTGCGGACACAAACCACCTTTTTTTACTTATTCCAAAGTCAAAATACAGCCGGAATATTTTTCATTTCCATTGAATATTTCACCTTGGAATATGCAGCCTTCCTTCCTGTAAATAAGATATTCGATTCCATTTTGGTCACCGTAATCTATAAGAAAAGAGTATTATGGAATACCTAATCCATGGATTCAGGATTGTATTCCAAATCGTAATCGATCATGGTGGAATCCTCCTCAAGCATGGATGGAACCTCATCCCTTCCAATAACTTCTCTGCGTTCCAGCTCAATTATTACGTCCATTTGCTGGGAAAAGGAGGCATCCTCCTCTCGAAGCCTGTTAAATTCTTCAAGGAGTTCTTCATCACTAAAAGATTCATACCTTTTGATTCTTTCCTCCTTGATTTTTTGTTTTTTCTCTGCCATCAAAGCTTCTTCTCTTTTTTCTAATCGGCTTTCACCGGATTTAATGAATTTGGTACCTTTTTCAGAGCCATAAAAAGGCGCATCTTCCACCAGGATTTCCTCCTGTGTCCCATCAATATGAACCACGGTAAGGGTGTCAAATTTTTCCATGGAATATTCATCCCCGGATTCTTTGTCCAAGACTTTTTCCTCTTGATATTCAAACTGATCCTCATTTGATGACGAGCATGCCACCAAAATGATAAGAGATATAATTATTAATATGTTCCTAGTATTCATAATCATAAGGTTTTGGTTACTGATTTAATTAAAATGGATTCAGTATATTTTCTTATCTGGTTTGTCGATCCACATTTGGAATACCTCCTTAGCTCCATTTTGTTTAAAATGGATCATGGGTATTTTCCTGTTTTCAGGGGCAATCGGGAGTTCCTGATAAATAAAATCATCATCAAACCCAGCATTGGCGGCATCCTTTCTGGTATTGGCAAAAAATACGCGCTTAGGTCTTGCCCAATAAATGGCTCCCAGGCACATAGGGCAAGGTTCACAGGAGGAATAAACCTCACAGTCTTCAAGCTGAAAATGTCCAAGTGATTTGCAGGCATCCCGGATGGCCATGATCTCCGCATGAGCAGTTGGGTCATTGGTACTTAGGACACTATTGTTTCCTTTTCCAATGACGACCCCCTCTTTTACAACAATACAGCCAAACGGGCCTCCCTTTCCGGAACTCATTCCTTCTTTTGCCAGGGAAATTGCCATTTCCATAAAGGTTCGTTGCTGTTCAGTCATTTGCTTATAATCGGTTTGTTTCCATAATATTAAAAGCCTTTCAAAAGCAATTCAAAACCTCAGGCTTCCTTTATGAAAATAACCATATGATTGGTAAAATGAAAAAATAAAAAGAGATAAATATCCGCAGAATTAAAAGATTTTAGGAGCTAAAGGAATTAAATCGCCTTTTTTCTGAAAATTCAAAGCAAATGGATAAGTTGTTAGTTTTGCAAGTCTATGTTAAAATTTAAAGTCCTTGGAAAAAAGCATTTATAGGCATTGCAAGCTTGATAGTATAATTCTCCTGGGATTTTAAAAGTCCCCTTTTGGGCTTTTTTTACCAAAAATTTCACAGTGAATTGATTAGAAAATACTTGCAAAGGCTGATCTTCTCCAATCATTTTGAAAGTTTTTGGGGCAGAAAACTGAGCAGAGTCAATTTGAAAAGATGCTGGCCATTCTATGGTAATCCGGGTTGGAATAAAATTGGGGTCATTCACTTCATCTGCCTGAATGTGCATTCCATTTTGAATGGCAAAAACCAACTCTAGCTGTTGATTATTTTCTTTTAAGGTAATTTGCTCATTAATCAGTTTTACCCAGTGTTTTTCTTGTCCATTTGCTGGAAGGGTGATCCCAATCAGTAGGAGTATCCCAATACTAATTTTCAGACAATAGCTCATCAAGTTTAGCTTTAAGCCCCAAAAGTTTTGCGTCAAAATTCTTAGAATCCAGCAAGGACATATATTGGATATTTCCCTCCAGATCAACTAATATATTGGAGGCAAGCATTACTTCATCCCGGGCCAAGTCGGGCAATACGTCCTCAGGGGCAAAACTTGCCGCCACAGTCCCATCTTCATCCAATATTACCGGGAAGCTAAAATTGAAACGGTCTTGCAGTTTTTCTTTTACCAGGGAAGCAGGTTCTTTCACATCGATAATGAGGACTTTGACATTTTTATTTCTGTAATTCTGGGCTAGCTCTTCAAGATAGGGAGCTTCGGCATTGCAAAACGGACACCAGGTAGTAGCAATATGGATGACCAAATAGCCGCCTTTGAAATCTTCAGAGGAAATAGTATTGCCTTCCAGATCCACTAATGTGAAATCCGGAAGTTCCATTCCCTTGGAGTCCATTGATTCGGTCTGGCCTTGTGCCCATAAAGGCAGACTAATCAAATAAAGGACTAATATGGATATTTTATAATTCATTGATGTATAGCGTTTTATGTCTGTAAATATAATCAATATTTAAATGATTTTTCTGGATTTCAATGATCTTCAAACCGGAAAAACCTGTTGAAATAATGAATAGAGAAATTTATTAGGAGATCAAGTTAAATTTCTTTTTGAACCGATATAATGATAATAATATTTTATTCTATAAAACATTGAAATACAGTTATTTAAACTTTGTTTTATTTGATTAGGGGGGTAAAAGAATTAATTTTGATAATACTTAAAAACCTGCTGGTATTAAAAAATTCGTATCCATATTTTCATTTAAAAATTAACCCAAAACAACCATGAAAGGCTTAGTTATTTTCCTAACAGCTTCAATTTCGCTGTTTATTTTGGCTTGTTCTGAGATTGAAGAAGAAGCAGCGTATGTGGGTGTTCCCAAAATTTCTTTGGGTTCTTATGAATAGGGGAATTTGGCTGATGAATGGGCTCGTAAAGGTGGTACCCAAAACAGTCAACCAGTTTTTGCCTTTTCTGATCCAAGTAGCCCTGTGGAAGGGTCTTCAGCCGGTCTAATAAGGGGGCCAAAGGGAATTTCAATGAGTTTGCATGCAGAGGAACTTATAGCGGGGAATGCTTATACCATCTGGTTTGTAATATTCAATGCCCCTGAAAATTGTGCCACCAGTCCATGCGGTGAACCAGACATTTTTAATCCTGAAACCATGACAGATGTTTCCTTTGGAGGAGGAAATATCGCAGGAAATTCCTCTATAACCATAAGTGGCCATAAAAAAGTAGGAGACTTGTCTGGATCTGCTATGCCTTTTTTTAATGACTTGTTGGGATTAGATATTCCGATATTCGGCTTAATAGACCCTTGGGGTGCAGAAGTGCATTTGGTGCTTCGAAGTCATGGTCCAAAAGTACCTGCTAATATGCCGGATTTAATCAATTCATTTGATGGAGGATGTACCACTTTTCTCGATGCTGGTCAGGTTACTGATGACCCTGGAGAATGTGCCGATTCCCATTTCGCTATTTTTCAACCTTAAAAAACATTTTGTCTTAAGGGCGGGCAAAAAAGCTCGCCTTTTTTTACCCATTTCAAATTGAAAAAAGTGGTTTCTATTTCTAATACTG
Source organism: Echinicola jeungdonensis (assembly GCF_030409905.1). Lineage (NCBI taxonomy): Bacteria > Pseudomonadati > Bacteroidota > Cytophagia > Cytophagales > Cyclobacteriaceae > Echinicola > Echinicola jeungdonensis. The sequence goes on along the minus strand of NZ_JAUFQT010000001.1, from coordinate 50,055 downwards.
ATTGAATTCCCTATTTCTTCAAAAGTGTGAAATTATTCACCTTAAGTAGGGGCTAATATGAGGTAGAAGATACCGGCGGTGTATTTGATAGGGATTATTCCATCTTTTCCTGAAGCGTTAGAAAAAATAACAGGGTTATCTGAACTTTTGGTTATTCATGGAAGCCTAATGTGAATCGCTTTCAGAATTCTACCTTAGCTAGGTAATCAAAGAGAATTATTGTGTACACTCAGTTGACAGATGAATTGATGTCCAATTATCAAATGTAATTTTTAATAACAGTAAATCTATAAAATTCGATTCCGGCAATTACCAACTGGAAGTTTTCTTGTGACCAATTTTATCTCACTAACTTGATTAAGTTGAGTAATAAAGAAAATCATAATCCCAAGATCAGCTTATAAGGATTAATGATAAAATGAGAGGTCACCTAAATCTCCATCAGTAGCAACAGCTGCTGGATATTCTTTCCCGGTGTAATGATCTCGTGCATACCAATTTGAATTTTACAATCCCCAATTTAAGATATGGATTAGTGAAGGTGATTTTCCACTAATTGAGGATACATACAATGGCTCCATTGGAAAAGAAAGCCCTTTCCCAAAAGCTTTAAGTAAAGCTTCCTTTCTTGTCTAAAATTGAATAAATATTTCCGGTCTTTTTTCCTGAGTAATTTCCTTTATTAACCTGATTTCCCTCTTTAAAAAAAAATTACGGATAAAATGATCATAAGAAACATCATGTCGAATTTGCTCAATTTCGATCCTAACATTCCGATTTTTAGAAAAATCTAAAAGGGCTTTGTTGCTGGAATGTGATAGATCGAAATTGATGTTTTCCCAACCAATTTCTGGTCTTAATTGGGGTTTCCCATATTTAATAATCAAATTGAATTTGATCGGGTTTTATCTCTATATAAAAGCCCAAGATTTGACGTAACAATCCACGTGCAGCAATTGATTGGATTTTATTTTTTTCAAAATGAAGCCTTCCAACCTTTTCAAGCTCCTCAATAGAAAGTATTGATGTTAAATATTTTCTTTGCCTTCACCTAAATCAAGGGAGAATCGCCAAATATGAACCGTGCCTTTAGGGGGTGACATAATTGGAATCGAATGTTGTCAATGAACTAGATGTTTGGTCATATTTTACTTTCTTTTTTCTAGTTGCATCAGTATCCCATTTTTGGGTCTGAGGTTTAATAATTGGGCCATTTCCACCACTTGATCCGGCACCAATTTTAGCCGCCAAAATTGAGAGATTGAAGCGATAACCATAACCCCCTCTAACCAGGCATAATGCTGACCAATACATGAACGTGGACCTTCACTGAATGGAAAATACTCATATTTTGATTTTTGTCGATTAGTGGAAGGTGCCCAAGATTGAGGATTGAACTTCATGGGGTCTTTATGAAACCTTGAATCGTGATGTATCAGGTAAGGGCTCATCAAGACAATGGTTCCCTTAGGAATGAAATAATCGCCGATTGTTAAATTTGAACGGGCTTCTCGGACGATAACATAAATAGGGGGGTATAACCGCATTGCTTCTGTGAAAACCATTTTGGTAAATTTCAACTTTGGATAATCATCCAAAGTAGGTTGCCGACCTTGTAATACTTGGTCGACTTCTTCATGTAATTCTTCCTCAGCTAGTGGATTTTGCGAAAGGAGGTACCAGGTCCAGGTAAGAGCAAGGGAAGTAGTGTCAAATGCGGTGAGTAATAGAGTAAGGGCTTCATCCCGGATTTCCTCATTGCTGATCCCACGATCTTTTTTATTTGTTTCTTGGGCTAAAAGTAGCAGGGAAAGTAAATCACCTTTGTCTAATTTAGTTTTCCGGCGCTCTTCAATAATTTTATAAATGATTTTATCCAATCGACTTTTTGCTTTAAAAAATCTAATAGAGCCTGGAAGAGGAAGCTTAAGCAAATATTCCGCAAATGGAAGGGTTACCCTTCCAAAAATATCCATTATAGATTCAAATTCCTGATTAATTTCTGCAGCTTCTTCTTCTAAATCAACACCAAACATGGTCTTTCCAGCAATTCCGGTACTCATTCTGACCATTTCTTTAAAAATATCCACCGATGTCCCATTTTTCCAGCCGTTCATTAACCTTGAGGCAAATTCTGACATGACAGGGGAATAAATGTCCATCATTTTCCGGTGAAATGCCGGTTGCATTATTCGCGAATGGTGCTTATGAAAATCCCCTTCACTAGTAAGCAATCCCTCTCCTAATAGTTCTTTTGCCATTTTTAGGGGCCTACCTTTGACGAAATTATCCTGTTGTGTGGAAAGCACTTCTTTGATAAAGTCCGGGTGATTTAACAGTAAAATTCGAAGATGTCCTATTTTAAATTGAGCAATATCTCCATATTTCTCAGCGATATTTTTCATGAAACCAAGACTATCCTTTCTAAAACCCAATAAATTTGAAAAAGGGTTTAGTCTTTTGGGGCCCGGAGGATGCTTGGATGTATATAGGGGCTTTTTCATAATATGAAAGATTAAAAATGGTATATAGCAGCCCCTACTTGGATTCCAGAACCTGCTGCAATCATTAAACCTATATCCCCCTCTTTTATGAGATGTTTTTCCTGGGCGTATTCGAAGGCTATGGGGATAGAGGAAGAAAATAAATCAGGTCCTGATTGAACCACATCAATGAATTTTTCTAATGGAAGATTTAATTGTTGACTTAAATTAACAATGAAATCAAATGAAATTTGGGGTGGAAATATCCATTTGATTTGATCTATAAAAAGCCCTTCTTTTTCTAAAAGGTCTTCAATACATTCATAAATATTATCAATATATTTTTGTTCAAGGTCAGGATCCTTTTTTATATGAAGGTACGGGTAGACTTCAGCGGTAGAACAATAAGTGGAATAGGAATTTAAATAGGAAGTTTTATAAAGGAAGGAGAAATTTGAAAAACCCGTATTGTTATTCGAGGGTGTATGCATTATGGTGGCCGATGCAGTTGTCCGAACTCCCAAAAGTTTATCAGGAAATTGATTTGCATTGTTTTCATATTCAGTCGCCACAATCATTGCTTGCTGACATTTTCCCATACCTATCATATGCTGGGCAACAAAACAAGCGTTTAGAAATCCCAAAGAACCATTAAAAATATCAAAAGCAAGTGTTTTTTTGTTATTAGGGTTCAAGAAAGTTGCATTCATGTTCAGCCTACCGGAAAGTAAAGTTGCATAAGCCGGTTCTAATATGTATCCACTACGATATACTCCTGAATGAATTAATAATCCTATGTCATTCTTTTGATACGAAGATTTAATTAGACAATTTTCCGCAGCATTTTGAAGTAATTCCAGGGAATCTTTTGATTGGGGAACTTCATCAGTTACCGTCCCTACCTTTTCTATTCCAATCCGGATATTCTGAAGTTTATCAATTTTTGATGAATGGATTAAATTTTTGGTGTGCTCAATATTTTGAGATAATTTCTTATGATTCAATCTATTTGGTAAGTCATCAAAGGTGTAAAGTGCAGTGCCCGTTGTAAGTCCAGAGGCGGTAATACCAAAAATAACTTTATCTCCTGATTTAATCTTATTATTGCGGATTTGATCAGATAAGGCAATAAAATGTGAAGTGGAAGCAGTGTTTCCCCTATTTTCAAGATTGTTTATGGTGTTTTGGTCGTTTAAAATTGAGTGGTTAAATATTTTATTGATTTCATCTCTTGCACTTTTAAGTGATGTTTTAGAGGTTTGGTGCAGTATTAGATGTTGAAACCTATCTGGTAACCAACCAGCCTTTTGGAGTAATTGAATAGATTGTTGGGCACCTGATTTAATTCCGACTTCGGTCAGGTTTACTGCGTCCGTCTGCATGATCCATCCACCATTTTGGGAAACATTGACTATACAGTATTCACTGTATCTGCCGAAGGTTTGAAGTTCTATTTCATGAAATCCCGTTTCTTTGCTTTCGGATTGTTCTAAAATCAATGCTGCTCCAGCATCTCCCAGAGTAAGGCAAGCTAGACGGGAATCCATGAAACTTTCAATTTCTTTTTGGGCTGTGTTCGTTACATGTGTTAAGTTTTCACCACTTGCCACCATGCCTCGACTTATTGCTCCGGATTTTAATAAGGTATTGATGATGTATATTCCTGTAAATAAGCCGGCACAAGCATTGGTAATATCAAAAACAATGGCATGGGAGAAACCTAGCTCATGCTTTAGTTTGACAGAAGTACAAGGTTCAAAAGAAATAATATCCGGACCATCATATCGGGAAATATTACAACATATTAGGATATCAATATCAGTTGGGCCAAATTTTGATTTCTCAAAACAGTCAATGATGGCATTTCTAGCTAAATCAATTGAAAACTCATGTTGCCCTGCAACCCTTCGGCTCTTTATTCCGGATAATTTTTCTAATGGAAATCTGATATGATTTTTACAACCCCTTATTATCTCACTGGATAAAATGGATTGAGTTGGAAGGTAGGTGCCTATGCTTTCAATTATGGTGTTTTTTTCATGGCCCATGTTTTCAGGATATTGAATTCAAAATCAATAAATTCCTTAAAAAAATATTTTTTGGGAATTTCATTTTCAACTTTCTTTTCTAGTAAAAAACGCGATAATTTATTCACCTAATAATATACTAATTAATGGGGTCTAAATGCTTTTTTGAATTTGTTATTTTGTTATTTATGTAAATAAATTATAACTTAAGTATAGGTTAAAACAAATAAGATTTTGATTAATTTCTCCACCTAAATTTGAATTAGTCCAACCTTAATAAAAAGCTCTTTGAATTATCAGTCTTTAAAGTTTTTAAATGAATCAAGGTTTTATTGAAATTTTATGAGATTGAATCCAGTTCAAAGTAACCTGTAATTTCATTAATTAGGCAAAAAAGAATCGCCAATCAATCTATATGTTAACATCTGAAAAACTATTGCGGTTTTTAGCTGATAAATTTCTTATCAATGGGGAAAAAGCCATTAACATTGGTCGAAATATTAAGGTGGCGTTCAAATCTTCAGCCACATAATTTGGCATATCGATTTTTAAAGGATGGAGAATGCGATGAAGAAACTATTTCCTACAAAGAATTAGATCGCCAGGCCCGATCCATCGGAGCACTTTTGCAAGAAACAATAAATGAAGGTGAACGCGCCATTATTTTACATTCTTCAGGCTTGGATTTCATTATATCCTTTCTTGGTTGTTTGTATGCTAAAATAATTGCTGTTCCAGTCTCACCTCCCCATCCAGCCCGTCTTGAAACAACATTGGAAACAACGCTTAGGATAATTGAAAATGCTAAGCCTAAGGTAGCGCTTTTAAGTAATTCACTTTTTAGGTCAATACAAATAGGAAGCGGTTTGAAAGAAAAGTTCAAATCGCTAAAATTATTGGCAACTGAGGGGATTGACACTGAGGAATTGTCAAAAAATTGGGAGCAATCGGATTATAATGGTGAAGAACTCGCTTTTCTACAATATACATCCGGGTCAACTTTCTTCCCAAAAGGGGTAATGGTGAGTCATAACAACCTGATGCATAATCAGGAGATTATCCAAGAGTGTTTTGGGCATACCCATGAGAGCCGAGGAGTCATTTGGTTACCCCCTTATCACGATATGGGACTCATTGGGGGATTTTTACAGCCCCTTTTTACAGGTTTTACGGTAACAATAATTCCCAATTTGATGATTTTACAAAAACCAATCCGTTGGCTACAAGCGATCACGCGATATAAAGCTACCAGTAGCGGTGGGCCAAACTTTGCTTATGATGTTTGCTTGAAAAAGGTCAAACCAGAAGATAGAGATCAACTTGATTTAAGCACTTGGGAAGTTGCTTTTAATGGGGCGGAGCCCATAAGAAAAAATACATTGGATAAATTTACCGAATTCTTTGCCCCTTGTGGTTTTAGGAAGGAAGCTTTTTTGCCCTGCTACGGATTGGCAGAAGCTACTTTGATGGTAACCGGAGGAGCAAAAAACCGCAGGTTTGTATCTCAGAAACTTTTAAAGTCCGGACTGGAAAAAAACAAAGTTGTTTTTTCCAAAGGATCAGAAGAGGACATAGCACAAATAGTAGGGTGTGGGAAAAAATTTGACAGTATTAAAATAAAGATTGTTAATCCGGAAAATCTGAATTCTTGTGATCCCAATGAAATAGGGGAAGTATGGGTTGCCGGTCAAAGCATAGCAAAGGGGTATTGGAACAACCCTTTGGAATCTTCAGTGACTTTTGGAGGGTACTTGTCAGAAACTGGTGAAGGCCCCTTTTTACGAACAGGGGATTTAGGGTTTGTATTTGAAGATGAGTTATACATCACTGGTAGACTAAAGGACATAATAATTATTGATGGGAAAAATCACTATGCCCATGATATTGAAAGAACGGTGATTTCTGCTCATCCCAGCATACGGCCTGCAGGTTGCGCGGTTTTTTCAATTGAAAATTCTGAAAAGGATCAAGTGGTAGTAATTGCAGAAATTCAATACTGGTTAATTCAAAATATAGAGGAAGTGAAAAAATCAATACGCCAAGCAGTGGCTGAGCAACATAATGTATCTATATATGATATCAAATTGACTTTGCCTGGAAGCATACCAAGGACCACAAGTGGTAAAATTAGACATTACCTCTGTAAAGAGGATTACCTATCTGGAGTATTAAAAGAAATCACTATGCCATGAAATTTGGAATATTTATTGATTTGCAATTGCCCCGTCCTTGGGCTGAGGGGGATGAGGAAAAGCTTTTTGAGGAAGCTTTGGAGCAAGTAGAGTTGGCCGACCAAATAGGAATTGACTATGTCTGGGTGCAAGAACATCATTTTCTTGAGGAATACTGTCATTCTTCTGCTCCCGAACTTTTCCTTGCCGCATGTAGCCAAAGGACAAAAACAATTCGGTTAGGTCATGGTATTGTGGTGATGTCTCCCAAATTTAATCACCCAGCCAGAGTAGCAGAACGGCTGGCAACCTTGGATATTCTCAGTGGTGGACGTGTAGAATGGGGAACAGGCGAGTCGGGGTCAAGAATGGAGTTAGAGGGGTTTGGAGTTGATTTTGTAGATAAACGTCCCATGTGGGCAGAAGCATTACAAGAAGCTTCCAAAATGATGAGCATGGATCCTTATCCTGGTTTCCAGGGGAAATACTTCTCGATGCCACACAGAAATATAGTCCCAAAACCTTTACAAAAACCACATCCCCCAGTTTGGTCAGCATGCTCCAACCGTGACAGCCTTAAAATGTCCGCCCAACTGGGTATTGGTGCATTGACCTTTGCATTTGTAAATGCTGAAGAAGCTAAATTTTGGGTAGAAGAGTATTATAATACCTTCAAGAGGGAGTGTAACCCTTTAGCACAAGTTGTAAACCCAAATGTTGCAATGTTAACCGGTTTTATGTGTCATGAAGATCATAAAACAGCAAGAAAACTTGGTCAAGAGGGGGCTCAATTTTTTGCATTTGGTTTAGGGCATTATTGGCGTGATGGGGTACATGTACCCGGTAAAACCAACCTATGGAATGAATTCAAAAATCGTCCCCAGTCCATTGATCAACAATTGGAACGAGAACGCAAGAAAGCAGGGATGGGTGGAATTGGAACCCCTAAACAATTGATTGAAAATTTTCAATCCTTGGAAAATGCAGGGGTGGACCAATTGATTCTTTTGCACCAATGTGGCCGCTATCGCCATGAGGAAATATGTAAATCCTTGGAGCTATTTGCTAAAAAGGTATTACCAGAATTCAGGGAAAGAGAGGCTAAGCGGGAAAAAGAAAAACAAGAAGAATTGGCACCATTCATTGCTGAAGCAAATAAAAAAATCATTTCCCATGAAGCAATGAATGACCTTCCCCCAGTGGAAGCCTATCCGCTTTTGTGGGAAAAAAGTAGCTCAAAAGATGCTCAAAAGGTCCCTGATCGTAGGCCAGGCATGACAGCATTTTGGAAAATGCAGGTGGGAGGAAAAAGTTCCAAATAACGAATTAAGGCACAAGGTATATCCTCGGAAAGTTCAAACTAAATCTTATGAATGCGAGGCAAATTCAGGATTGGCTAATTACCCAGATTTCTAAACTACTTCATGTAGAACCTGAAGAAATTGAGCTTGGAGAACCCTTTTCAAGCTATGGCCTTACATCCAGAGATGCAGTAATGCTCTCAGGGGACCTGGAGGAATTATTGGGACATCGACTCTCACCTACACTTGCCTATGAATATCCCAGTATCATAGCACTTTCCCATTATTTGGCGACCTATTCCCCAGGGGAAAAAAAATCAGATAAGGAATCAGTTGATTCAGTCCTTGCTAAGGAACCGATTGCTATAATTGGTTTGGGATGTCGATTTCCAGGAGCAAATGACCCTCAATCCTTTTGGAATTTGCTCATTAATGGCACTGATGCCATTACCGAAATACCAGCTGATCGTTGGCCCAAAGAATTGTTTTATAATCCTGACCCAACAATTCCTGGAAAATCAATCTCAAAATGGGGAGGTTTTTTGGAAAATATTGATCTTTTCGACCCTTTCTTTTTTGGCATATCACCCAATGAGGCAAAACAAATGGATCCCCAACAGAGATTGTTACTGGAGTTATCCTATGAGGCAATTGATAACGCAGGCTTGGGAAAAAAGCAACTAGATGGTTCCCGGACTGGAGTTTTTATAGGTGTTTCCGTAAATGAATATAGCCAACTCCAATTAGAAAACCCATTTGCTATTACCAGCCATTCGGGAACGGGAGCAGGATTATCCATTACGGCTAATCGCATTTCCTATTTTTATAACCTTAAGGGTCCCAGTATGGCTATTGATACGGCATGTTCTTCATCCCTTACTGCAGTATATTTGGCCTGTCAAAGCTTAAAGATTGGAGAATGTACCACCGCACTTGCAGGTGGAGTAAATATGATTTTATCTCCAGCACATTCTATTGGATTTACCAAAGCAGGTGTCCTGTCCCCCGATGGAAGGTGTAAAACATTTGATGCAGATGCTAATGGTTATGTTCGAGGAGAAGGTGGAGGAGTGATAGTCCTAAAGCCACTTTCCTCTGCTTTGGAAGATGGAGACCCCATACATGCTATGATATTAGGAAGTGCGATAGTTCAGGATGGCCGAACCAATGGATTGATAGCACCTAATAAAGAATCCCAGGAATTTTTGTTGAGGGAAGCTTACCGTTCAGCAGGAATTTCACCTCAAAAAGTTCAATATATAGAGGCACATGGTACCGGAACTCTTTTGGGTGATTCTATGGAGGCTTCAGCCATTGGGGCTATCCTGGGTAAAGGCCGGGTAAATAACCATTGTTCAATAGGTTCCGTCAAAACCAATATTGGGCACCTGGAGGCTGCAGCTGGAATTGCCGGGTTAATTAAAGTAGTATTGTCCATTAAAAACAAAATGCTTCCCCCAAGTTTGCATTTTCATTCTCCAAACCCTCATATTCCCTTTGAGGATTTAAATATTCAGGTACAAAGTGAAAAAGAAAGGTGGCCAGCTAGTGATGGACCGATTATCTCTGGTGTAAGTTCTTTCGGCTTCGGAGGAACAAATGTTCATGTGGTATTGTCTGAAGCAATAATGGATAAAAAATCTGATAGCAAAAAAAACAATGCTGTATCAGATTCCATGTTCCACCTTTTACCTCTATCTGCAAACAGTAATGAAAATCTTCAATCGCTTGCAACGAGCTTTAAGCATTTTATTGACTCTGGATATAATGGGGTAATAAAGGACATCTGTTTAGCTGCGGGAAAAAGAAGAAGTGATTATGCTATCCGTTTAGCGATAATGGGGTGTTCTGCCGGAGAATTGTCACTTGGCCTACAGTCATTTATTTCAGGAGTGCCAAGTCCCAATCTTATCTTAGGGGATAAGGCAATGGATCGTTCACCTAAATTGGTATTTGTTTTTTCTGGACAAGGGGGACAGTGGATGGGGATGGGTAGAGAACTGCTCAAAAGGGAAAAAAGATTTTCCCAATTGATTGACCAAATTGATAAAATTATCCAAATCCAGTTCAACTGGTCCTTGAAGGGGGGATTGATGGCTGAGTCTTCAGAGCAAGAATTAGGAGAAATCAATTTCGTACAACCCGCGATATTTGCCATTCAAATTGCCCTTGCAGGACTTTGGAAATCCTGGGGTATAATTCCTGATGTGGTAATAGGTCACAGTATGGGGGAGGTGGCAGCTGCCTACATAGCTGGAATTTTAAGTTTGGAGGATGCTACAAGGATCATTTGCCTAAGAAGTCAACAATTAAAGATTTTAAAAGGGAGGGGAAGGATGCTTGCAACCGAACTGACCCATGATCAGGCAAAAGATCTCATAAAAGATTGTAAAGAAGAAGTATCCGTGGCCGCGATTAATGGACCTTCTTCTACAGTGCTTTCTGGGGACCCTGAAATACTTGAGGAAATAAAAAATATCCTTGATCACCAAAACCTATTCTGCAGGTGGGTAAAAGTTGATATTGCTTCTCACAGTCCCCAAATAGATGTACTTCGTGTTGAATTGTTAAGGCTTTTGGGAGAAATTGACTCCAGGCCTCCAAAGATCCCCATATTTTCCACTTTAACAGGTACCAATGGAGACCATCTTACATACGATGCTGAATATTGGGTAGATAACATCAGAAAACCAGTGTTGTTTTTGGAAGCAATAAAAAAAGTGCTTGGGGAGGGATTTTTTAACTTTATAGAAATCGGACCACATCCTATTTTACTCAGTTCAATACAACAATCATACTCTGGTCAGGATCAGGAAATAAATTTACTTCCTTCTATGAGCAGGGGGGAATCAGAAAGGGAAATCCTAATTAAGTCTTTGGGAAGGCTATACACAAGAGGTTTTTCTGTATCCTGGGACCACCTTTATCCTGGAAAAGGAAAATATGTTTTTATTCCTCCTATTTCATGGCAACGGCAACGCTATTGGATTGATAATCCTTCTCCAAATCTCACCACCACTTGTGTCAAAAGGGGGAATAATACATCATCTTCCGCAAAGGCCTTGTTGGGTTCCCGGGTAGAAATTGCAAAAAAAACATCCCATTACATATGGCAATCCGAGATCAATACTGCCATGGTTCCTTTTCTAAGGGATCATCTTATTGAGGGCGAAATAGTACTTCCTGCTTCAGTTTACCTTGAAATGGCACTTCAAGCGGCCAAAGAATCAGGTTTGTTGGCAACCCACGTGATGAGGGACATTACTTTTTTGGAAAAAATGGTGTTGGTAGAAGAAAAATCAAAATTGCTGCAGACTCATTTGGTTCCTGCAAAAAATGGGAGGTACTCCTTCAATGTTTATGGAAAATGGAATTCAGATTGGGTTCATTATGCTTCGGTAAATTTTCATCCTGCCCAAGATGTTTTGGTTGCAATTGATTTCAGTATTACCACAAAAAAATTTCATAAAAAAATTGATAAACCTGACTTTTTCGGTGCAGAATTTTATAAAAAATTAAGAAATCTGGGGTACCGATATGGAATTTCTTTTCAAGGGATAAAACAGGGTTGGCAATTCGATAAAGAAGCGATGGGGGAAATTGAGCTGCCTGTAACTTTGAAGAACCAGGTCGAGGGATATCAATTTCACCCAGCACTTTTGGATGCTTGTTTTCAGGTCATTGCTGCACTACCCATAATATCTTCCACAAACAACCATTACATACCCTATGGATGTGAGCAAATAAGCTTTTTCTCAACTCCTGGAGGAACCAAGTTATGGAGCCATGTTAAGTTGATTTCAGAAACGGGATTAGAAGTTAGTATGATAAATACTGATATTCAAATCACTGATGAAAATAAGCAAGTTGTTGCAGAATTCAGGGGATTACAATTGAAACGGATTGAAAATAGAATACTTCCCCAATGCCTCAAAAAAGACATCTGGTTCTATCAATTAAAATGGAAGCTAAATAAGGCTTTATTAAAGCAATCCTATTTAGAAAATAAAAAAAGGAATTGGCTAATTTTTGCTGATGACCAAGGTGTAGGGGAAGCATTAGGAAGGAAGTTGGAAGCCAGTGGCCAAAATTGTCATTTTTTGAATGTAAGGGATACCCTTAATTTAAAAGAAGAAGAAATCCATGCAATGATAGAAAATCTTATTAAAGAGATTTCCTCATCTTTCTTTGGAATTATTCATTTATGGAGCCTTTCTATTCCATCACAATTGCCAGGAGAAGCCTCAACCATTGAAGCTCTTGGATGTAATAGCATATTACTTTTATTGAAGGCTCTTGCAGGCCGAATTGCAGGGTCACCGCATTTGTGGCTTGTTACTAGAGGAGCCCAAGCTGTTAAAAATGGTGAGGTAGTAGCATTAGAGCAATCTCCTTTGTGGGGAGTAGGAAAAGCTATCAGTTTTGAACTTCCGGAATTAAATTGTGTCCGCATCGATCTGGATCCTCAACAATCATTGGAATCCACTATAGCCCAACTTGTAGGTCAGTTATTAGTGGAAGATCGGGAGGATCAAATTGCTTTTAGGAATAATGAACGTTTTGTATTACGTCTATTGTCCTTTGAACCTTTCCAAAAATCAAGTATTCCTGAAATTGATATAAGGTCTGATAGCACTTATCTTATTACAGGTGGTTTGGGTGGACTGGGCTTGTCTACGGCCAAATGGATGGTTTCTAAAGGAGCGAAACATTTAGTCCTTTTGGGAAGAAGTGATCCTACTCATTTGATAAAGGATGCTCTTAGGAAAATGGGGAAAGATGGAGCTCAAATAGTTACAATGAAAGCAGATGTTAGTAATGCAGATCAATTGAGGGGAATTTTTACAATAATTAAAAAGGAATTTCCAGATTTGAGGGGAATAGTCCATGCTGCAGGTTTGCTGGATGATGCTGCGCTGGTAAATCTTGATGCAGAAAGGATGAAAAAAGTAATGGCTCCAAAAGTGGCCGGCACTTGGAATCTTCACAATGAGACAATAGGAAGTCCTTTGGATTTTTTTGTTCTTTTTTCCTCAGCGGTTTCAGTTTTAGGGTCACCAGGTCAAGGAAATTATACAGCAGCAAATGCTTATTTGGATGCCATGGCCCATTATCGTCATTCCTTAGGGCTTCCGGCGATCAGTTTCAATTGGGGACCATGGGCAGAAGTAGGGTTGGCGTTTGAAACCAAGGAAAAAATTAAAGAAGAAAAAGCTTTGCCCCAACACTTGGTGAAGGTGATAAAAGTCGAGGAGGGGTTAGAAATTATGGGGAGGTTATCATTAGAACCTAATCCTCAAATTACAGTTTTGCCTTTTGATTTAAAAGATATGTTAGGGCTGTATCCGGCGGCTTCAGCCATGCCATTTTTTGAAGAAGTTGGAGGTAGAGGTACTCTTAAGGCAAGCCTATATTCGAGACCAAATTTACGCCAAAAATATGTGGCTCCCCGAACTAAATTGGAAAAGATGTTGGCCGATTTGTGGCGCCAAACCTTGCATATTGATCAAATCGGAATTTATGATTCTTTCTTTGAACTTGGAGGAGATTCGGTTTTAGCTGCTCAAATCCTTGCCTTGACAAGAAAGTCTTATGGTGTCAGTATCAATCCCAAAGATGCTTTTCAGGCTTTTACAATAGAACGCCTTGCTGGTTTGTTGGAGGATGAAATTGTGAAACAGGTTGATGAAATGAGTGAGGAGGAAATTCAGAGATTAATTTCAGAAAATGACGAAGATGACCAATAAAGACCTTTCTGTTGGAAAACGTGCCCTATTACATAAGTGGTTGCAAAGGGGGGCATCAGGGCTTAACAAAACTTTTATTTCAAAAAAGCCTACGGAAAGTCCATTAAAACTCTCGCTTCCACAACAACGCCAACTTTTTCTTGAATTGCTTGATCGAGGAACGGCAGTAAATAATCTCTCTGTCTTAATCAAATTAAAGGGAAATCTATTTTTGGACGCTTTAGAAAAAAGTACAAATCAAATATTAGAGCGGCATGAATCCCTGCGCACACACTTTGTTTTTGGCCTTGGAATGCCTGTCCCAGAAATTAATCAAAAAGCCAAAATAATTATTCCTGTAATAAACCTAAAGAGCTATGAAACAGAAGACCCCGATAAACTGGTGCGTCAACTAGCTGAAAAGGAAGTTTTGAAACCTTTTGATTTAACCCAGGCACCGTTAATTCAACTTAAATTATTTCAAGCCAACGATCAGGTCCATTATCTGTTAGTGATTGCCCATCACACAGTTGCAGATGGGTGGTCATTGGGGGTTTTTCTAAATGAATTAATTAGTTTTTATAAAGCAAATGTCAAGGGTGAAAATGTTCAATTGATTGATTTGCCCATCCAGTATGCTGATTTTGCTTATTGGCAAAACAGCAAAGCTGCCCAACATGAAGCCCAGTTTTCCCTATCATATTGGAAAGAACAATTAGCTGGCGAAATTCCTATATTGGACTTGCCGATTGATAACCCAAGGGGTTCTAAGCGAACCTTCTCCGGGGGAACGCATCGGTTTGTTCTTTCGAAAGAAATGGCAATTGCTATCGAAGATCTTGCCCGAAAGGAGGATGTTACTCCTTATATGATACTTTTAACCGTCTTTTACATTTTTCTTCATAGATACAGTGGCCAGGAAGATATTATTATTGGCACCCCAGTTGCCAACCGAAGTTACCCAGAGCAGGAGCTTTTAATAGGAGTATTTATCAATACACTTTCACTCCGGGCCAATCTTTCAGGAAATCCAATTTTCCGGAATTTATTAAAACAGGTGAAGAAAGTTGCCTTAGGTGCTTTTGCCCATCAGGATTTGCCCTTTGAGAAATTGGTAGAGGAGCTTAAGCCCAAGCGAGACTTAAATCGTACTCCTCTTTTCCAAGTTGTTTTCAATTTTCAAAATTCACCCCAGCCAAAACTGGAAATGCCCGGTCTTGAGGTTACCTTCCAGGATATTGATACCGGGGTTTCCCAATTTGACCTGACCTTAATGCTTTCCAAGGTGAGGGAACAGTATCATGCAACGTTGGAATACAATAAGGATATTTTTAAACCTACTTCCATCCAAAGGATGTTTATGTCCTTCCCATTACTTTTAGAAAATGCTATACGCTATCCAGAAAGGCCAATATCAAAGTTGAAATACCTGTCTGGAATGCAACTAAGCCCTACTTCTTTATCAAGGAGTCATTCCAAAATTGAATTCCCTAGGGATAAGTGTTTTCATCATTTCTTTGAAGCGCAAGCTGCAAAAAAACCTAATAATATTGCAGTGATCTATAATCATAAGCACTTTTCTTATAGAGAATTAAACTTAAGAGCCAATGCCTTAGCTAAGCAATTGCTTGAAAGGGGAGTTGGTGCAGGTTCAAGGGTAGGCGTTTGGATGAAAAGGTCAATAGAAATGCTGGTAGCTCTTTTGGCAGTTAGTAAGACTGGTGCAGCATATGTTCCTGTACATGCCTCCATCCCAATACGCCGGGTTGAGTTTATTCTAAAGGACGCACAGGTAGGTGTTTTGTTGACGAATATTGAGACCAAAATTTTGGATAATTTTGAGTTATCAATAATCCGCTTAACAGAAAATTCAAAGTTTAAAAATGGGGAGTTTTCAAACCCCAACATTAAAATTGACCCAGAGCAACTTGCTTATATTATCTATACCTCCGGATCAACAGGTACTCCAAAAGGGGTAATGATTAGTCATGCTTCTTTGACAAATTTTCTTTGTTCGATGAGTAAAAGCCCTGGGATTTGTCAGAATGATATCCTGTTAGCAATTACTTCCCTTTCTTTTGATATTGCTGCTTTGGAGCTATTTTTGCCTTTGATGGTAGGAGCAACCATTATTATTGCCAGTGATGAGCTGCTCTCACAACCCCAGGAGCTTTGTGAATCAATAGATAAATTTAAGGTAAGTATTATGCAGGCCACCCCTGCAATTTGGCAATTGCTTCTCGAGACAGAATGGAAAGGTAGGCCAAACTTAAAAGCCTTATGTGGTGGTGATGTTTTGTCACTTCAACTGGCAAATAATCTTTTGGAAAGGGTGGGGAAATTGTGGAATATGTATGGGCCCACTGAAACGACTATTTGGTCCTCTATAAGTTTAATAAAAAAAGGAGATACACGGATTACCATTGGTCAGCCTATTGACAATACGCAGCTTTATATTCTAGACCGGTACCAACAGCAATTGCCGGTAAATGTAGTAGGGGAGCTTCATATTGGAGGGGAAGGAATAGCCCGTGGATATGTAAATATGCCCCAATTGACAGAAAAGAAATTTATACCTGACCCTTTCTCCCTCCAGAAAGGGGCTAAATTGTACAAAACTGGTGA
The DNA here is from genome assembly GCF_030409905.1 of Echinicola jeungdonensis. Lineage (NCBI taxonomy): Bacteria > Pseudomonadati > Bacteroidota > Cytophagia > Cytophagales > Cyclobacteriaceae > Echinicola > Echinicola jeungdonensis. The sequence goes on along the minus strand of NZ_JAUFQT010000001.1, from coordinate 33,722 downwards.
TCTAGCAAGGTATTTGGCTGATGGTTCTATTGAAATTTTGGACAGAAAAGATGACCAAGTTAAAATTCAGGGAAATCGAATGGAGTTAGGGGAAATTTCTGCTCTAATGGTTCAACACCCAATAGTAAAAGATGCCATTACCCTTGCCAGGCAAGAAAAATCTGGCGAAAAACGATTAGTCACTTATTTTGTCCCTAAAGCCTTTGATAAACCTCTTGATTTGGGAGAATTGAAAGAGTTTTTGGGTGAAAGACTTCCTAATTATATGATTCCCAACTTCCTTATTCCAATGAACTCATTTCCTTTAACTCCAAATGGAAAGATTAACCGGAAGGCTTTTCCAGTACCAGAAGATGTAAGGCTACTTTCTGGTTATATAGGGCCAAGGTGTGAAGAGGAGCAAATTTTGGTGGAAATTTGGCAAAACATATTAAATATTGAACAGGTGGGAGTGAATGAGAATTTTTTTGACCTTGGTGGAGCATCATTGCAGAGTCTCCAAATGGTGGCCAATGCAAATATGTATGGATTAAAAATAAAAGTAGAAGATATCTTTGAATATCAAACCATCCATGAATTGGCAACTTACCTAAAAGGGGAAAATTACAATATGGGATAATTCCAATAGCGGAGAAAAGGTTCCAGTTTTTCAGTAACAATTTCCCTTTCATTTTTAGCTATTGTATGTTTTAGTTGCACAAAATCCTTCTGTGGTCCAATAAATGATTTTAACTTATCTTTACAATAATCGAAATCTGGAAGGTGGAGAGTTTGATATGTTTTTTGAAGGGTTTCCAGTGGATTTTTTATGAAATCAATATAGGCGAGTTCGGTCAATTGCCCTGGTGGAATTAAATCTTTTGTCTCCAAATACCGTGACATCATTTGAGAATAGGTGTCCAAAATTATTTTATTGACATTGACCTTATTGCTGTTTTGTAAAGCGTAAACTTTTTGAACTACTTTCCAAAAACACTTATTGGAAGCGTATACCTCATAGGGATTACGATGAATGAAAATAAATTTAGCTTTGGGAAAAATGGAAAGCAAAAATTTTATTCTAGCTGTATTGGGTGGACTTTTGAGTACAAGTTGTTTTTGATGATTCGCTATGGAAATTTTTTTGAGCAGATAAACAAACGAATCCTTCCAAGCTTCTAATTCGGATTTTGTAATATTCTCGAAAAGCACATATTTACTAAACTGTTCATTCATCATCCCAGGGAAGAAGTAACCCCATTGGGCCCCTTTTTCATCTAAATAAGTGGTCATTGTGGCATCCTCTTCACCGGGAAAGCGAAAAGATAAGGGTACCCTGTGCACGGAATCTTTTAGTTTAAAAATCCGACAAATAAGCTCAAAAATTGGTAGTAATTTTTTTTCTGTACTTAACATTATTTCAGGTAGTACCATTTGATAATTACTATGATAACCAAAACGGTTGTCCTGCACCAAGCACTGGTGTAGATAAGAAGTTCCACTGCGATAATAACCAAGGATAAAAAGGGGAGACTTTTCAATTTGATGTTGACTGATTTTTTGATCATATAAGGCTAGCTCGATCCACCTGATAGGTTCAAATAATATGATCTTTAACAGCCATGGAGGGGTGTTTTTAAGCTTTGAAGGGTCAATACCACCATTTTTTCTGACCATCTTGTAAAAAGAAAATAAAGGAAGTGGAAAAAAACGGTGCATGAGCTGGCTGTTTTATCTTAATACATATAGCATTTTGAAAAAAAGTTAAAGTTTTTCCTCAATATTTCTCCAGGGAATACATTTATTAAATTTTGATAATTTTAATTCAATTAAAAAAATAAAGACCTGCCCAAGGTTAACTTTTTTTTGGGTAAAACTAATGGGCCATTTTTATTTTTTCACCAAATCTTCTTTTTTGAATGCTATCGTAAATTTTTACATAATCCGAATGTTCTGTCCCCATCAATCTATCCCAAATTCTAAAATATAGTCCATAATTCCCTTTAAAATTTGAATGATGAAGATTATGGTAAACAGAACTATTTATTACTTCAAATAACCAGGAGTTCCTAAACCACTTGGGCATGATTTCAAATCCCAAATGCCCGTAAACGTTTATGGTAAATGTACAAAAATTAAAAGTCAAAAACATTAATGGGTGAATTGGGACCGATAAAACGAGAATTGGAATAAAGAAAACCAAAGTAAATGCTTCCCAAAAATGAAAAGAGTAAGAAGCCCAAGGGGTAGGGGAAATGGATTTATGATGAACCCAATGTATGGTTTTAAAAAATAAGGGAAGATGGTATATCCTATGTAACCAATAAAAGTAAGTGTCATGGATAAATAAGGATAAAATCAAGCTAATAGGCATCCACCATAAGGGATAAGCCGTAATATCCCTGTAAATTTTGGTGTACTCCACCCAAGGACCGCGGATAATGATTATTGCTGCAAGAACAAATATGATATTAGAAACAAGGGAATGAAAAATCTCCCTTTTAAAATCCTTGCCATTGGCCAATCTTTTCTGAATTTTTGCTTTAAAATATTTATAAAAATAAAACTTATAAAAAATCAAAAAGGATACTCCTGCAACTACAAAGTATCGCATAAATGCAATGCCCACCCCGATCAAAAAGGCAATAATATTTTCCATTTTGACTTATGGTTGGATTAATACTAATATTTCAGATTAAGATTTACATCCAATACTTTTTTGGCTATGGTCTTTTTTAATGAGTTTTTGATCCATTTCTTAAACTTTATGGGTATAAGGCCTAATCAAATATTCCAAAGCATAATAAACCACAATTAACTAATAGAAAGTTAGAAAAATTAAATTTTACTTTTTAGAAAAAGTAAAGAATAAATTAATTTTAATTATGATTATCCGCAATCATGCCAGTAAGGATAAATGGAAGCAATAATGAGCCGGTCAAAAAGTTTTTGACCGAAATATTTTCTGTTGAGCTTATAACTAAACTCATCAAGATAGTTTTGCATCATCCTTTCACTTATCATATGGTATGTCTGCAGCTGTTTCTTTAAATTACTTATGGCTATATGAACCCATTTGAGGTTAAAATGGCCTTTATCAGTTCCAGAGACCTCTCTGACATGAACCTCAATACAGTCACCCAGATCTGAGAAGGTGGTACTCTTATCTGTTTGAAGCACTGAGTCCTGATCAATGAATTCTTTGACCAGACCTTGGGCTGTTTTTGCCTCTAAGTTCTTTATCTTCTTCATTTTAAAATATCTACAGCTCTTTTCAAGCTTTCCGGATTCAGGGTTTTCTAAAACTGTCGATTCGGCCATTACCGCTACAATGGACTGTTTTTGACTGCCCCTGCCTCTTTTGAGCTTGTTTTGGGATTTGGCTTTGGTGGCTTTTCCTACAAAGGCCTCATCATATTCTACCATATCCTCAAGCCTATAGATATCATCGCGTTGTCCCATGACCTTCCTGAGTTTATGGTACATCCTGAAAACAGGTTCATACCGCTTCATCCCAAGCTGCCTTTGTAGCTCTGAGGCACTGAAGCTCTTCTTAGTGGCGGTTATGAAGGTCATGGCCAGCAGCCAGGTCCTAATTGGAAGGTTGCTGTTTTCCATAACAGTACCACTCTTGATGCTGGTCCTGAACCCACATGAAGCACATTGAAAGGACTTCTTGTTTTCAAGCCAATAATGACGGTTACAGCTGCACCGTTTGCAAATGATGCCCGATTTTGTCCTTTGTTCTCTAATGAACTTAATACAGGAAGACTCGTCAGGAAACCGATTAATGAAGTTGATTATATTCATGGTCAAAACCGTTTATTTTGACCCAATTTATACAGAGTAATAACTTAACTAAAGCTATTGACACTAACTGTCACTTTTAATTTATTTGGCTACTGGTGTCATTGCGGATATACATAATTTTAATTTTAAAAATAAAATATTCATTATGCGTTTTTTTAAAATAACGAAAAAAATTATAGGTGAAATCATTAGGGGAAGATGCCAGGGAGATCCTCCCTAGTAAGGTAATCACAGCAAAAAAACTGCTGTTTAAACTGGAAATGCTGTTGTGAATTGCTTTCAGAATTATACCTTAGCTAGGTAATCACAGCAGAGTAATTTTGGAAATAGAACAGAGCATTGTTGTGAATTGCTTTCAGAATTATACCTTAGCTAGGTAATCACAGCTATGCCATAAAATTTATTATTAGCCAACTTGTTGTGAATTGCTTTCAGAATTATACCTTAGCTAGGTAATCACAGCTAATAGCATTAATTACACCTGAACCACACGGTTGTGAATTGCTTTCAGAATTATACCTTAGCTAGGTAATCACAGCCTTTCAACATTGTCATGAGTTATTCTTCCGTTGTGAATTGCTTTCAGAATTATACCTTAGCTAGGTAATCACAGCATTTGATACTGAATTTACCGGATCAGTAACGTTGTGAATTGCTTTCAGAATTATACCTTAGCTAGGTAATCACAGCATGCCTTCGAAGCTCTTCAATACCTTGACCGTTGTGAATTGCTTTCAGAATTATACCTTAGCTAGGTAATCACAGCACAAGTGTAATGAATGCCACCGCTATTGTGGTTGTGAATTGCTTTCAGAATTATACCTTAGCTAGGTAATCACAGCTTTTGATATTGAAGGAAAGCCAGATTATGTGTTGTGAATTGCTTTCAGAATTATACCTTAGCTAGGTAATCACAGCTGTATATGAAAACTGCTTCGAGCCTCCTACGTTGTGAATTGCTTTCAGAATTATACCTTAGCTAGGTAATCACAGCGTTTTTGCATAGGAACTGATAGAAACCTGTAGTTGTGAATTGCTTTCAGAATTATACCTTAGCTAGGTAATCACAGCTTTCTTCTGTTTATTAATCCTTTAATTTCCGTTGTGAATTGCTTTCAGAATTATACCTTAGCTAGGTAATCACAGCTGGAAATATTCAACTTCCTCCAGGTAATCAGTTGTGAATTGCTTTCAGAATTATACCTTAGCTAGGTAATCACAGCCTTAGGCGAAAATGAAAATAGAACAATGCAGTTGTGAATTGCTTTCAGAATTATACCTTAGCTAGGTAATCACAGCCTCCTTTTTGTGCCCATGGTAGGCAAGAGGGTTGTGAATTGCTTTCAGAATTATACCTTAGCTAGGTAATCACAGCTGGCCTGTAGTGTTCCGGCTCTCCTATTATGTTGTGAATTGCTTTCAGAATTATACCTTAGCTAGGTAATCACAGCAAATAGGCTCAATCATGCAGAGGAGGATTTGTTGTGAATTGCTTTCAGAATTATACCTTAGCTAGGTAATCACAGCAAAGGGCGCTTTTATAGTTACCAACATTTCGTTGTGAATTGCTTTCAGAATTATACCTTAGCTAGGTAATCACAGCCTATGGTGGCACAGGCCAACAAAGACAATGTTGTGAATTGCTTTCAGAATTATACCTTAGCTAGGTAATCACAGCCCACCCCTAAATTATCCCTATGCAGGAAATGTTGTGAATTGCTTTCAGAATTATACCTTAGCTAGGTAATCACAGCAAGGGGTGCAATATGAATTTAAAGGTCATCGTTGTGAATTGCTTTCAGAATTATACCTTAGCTAGGTAATCACAGCGTCTTTATGTCCTAACATTTTGGAAACTGTGTTGTGAATTGCTTTCAGAATTATACCTTAGCTAGGTAATCACAGCGTTACAAAATCAGGCTCAGAATGTTAATGCGTTGTGAATTGCTTTCAGAATTATACCTTAGCTAGGTAATCACAGCGAATCATTTGAGCGGGGGATATTTGAGGGAGTTGTGAATTGCTTTCAGAATTATACCTTAGCTAGGTAATCACAGCACCTGAAATTACCTGCACTTGGAGCACCTGTTGTGAATTGCTTTCAGAATTATACCTTAGCTAGGTAATCACAGCCAGAGGAGCCGCGAAAAAACAACAAAAGCGGTTGTGAATTGCTTTCAGAATTATACCTTAGCTAGGTAATCACAGCTGTGGGATTTGAGGAGGCTTCATCATGTACGTTGTGAATTGCTTTCAGAATTATACCTTAGCTAGGTAATCACAGCCCCCTCCGATTAGCAAACTCCCTATCTGCCGTTGTGAATTGCTTTCAGAATTATACCTTAGCTAGGTAATCACAGCATACCTCCATGTAAGTGGTTGGTATGCTGTTGTTTAAGTTGATATTTAGAAATAAAAAATCAAGCTGTTTTTGGGTTGTTAAAAAGGATAGTAGGCCAATTTCATTTTTCAAATGATTAAAATAAATCCAATTGTTGGGAGGGAGGTTCATTATCTACACTTTTGGTTCCGTGAAAAATTTCCATCAAGCCAAATTGCCGGTCTGTAATCGACATAATACCCACTTTTCCCTTCGGTGGAAGATTTTTTTTGACCCTTTTGATATGCACATCAGCATTTTCCCGGCTGGGGCAAAACCGCATATAGATGGAAAACTGGAACATGGCAAAGCCATCATCCAGAAGTTTTTTCCGGAAGGAGGAGGCTATCCTCCGGTCCTTTTTGGTTTCCGTTGGCAAATCAAAAAAAACTAAAACCCACAAAGTTCTATATTGGTTAAGTCTTGAAAAATAGCTTTCATCCATATTCGGGGTAAATAATTTTCCGGCTAATGCCTGCAAAACATTCAAATAAAGAACTGGTCGTTCTACTGGCTGCAACCATTAAAGGGCTTTTTTGCCCATCAATAATTACATCCAAGACCGGAATTTGTAATAATTCTCTTTTTAGGCAAGTGGTGAGTTGGGTGATATCTTCTTCTGTGTCCACAATATGGGACACGATCAGGTCAACAAAAGGTCGATAGGGTTCCATAATATCATCGGCCAGACAGTATGCATTGTATTTATTTCGATGCCAAATGCCAACATGGGGTAAAAGACCGGAAGAAACCAATGCTCTGGCAATAACAGCCCTAAGAATGGCATAACCATAATTTAAAAGGTTATTGGGAGGGATACCGGTTTGGTGGCGGTTGAATTCTGGAATATCAAATATATTTTGCCAATATATGGCGGCGGCCTGGGCTTCATGGTTGCCAGTATCCCCGGAATTTACATTTTTGGCCAGGTATTGTAATCGTTTATTTTCTTTCCCTTTATCTTCCAAAAGGCAGGCTTGATTTTGGATTTTGGCCGATACTGTTTGCTGCCAAAGGTTTTTTTTCAATGGGAGGGAAGCATTGAGTTGGTGTTTGATCCTTTCAGTTTGTTCGGTGTGGCCATGGATGGGAAGAAGGAGGCCGTTGGGAAGGTGTTGCCCATTGCAAGTTACTACGGCAACTTTCTGATTATTCAATTTGGCCAATAGTCCATTGGTGATAGTGATCTGCGGATTTTCCAATATGACCATACCGATGTCTTCTATGGGAACTGTCTTATCAGGTTTATCATCTGTAAATGCTATCACCAATTGTTCATGCTTGGTGCTGAGGTAAGCAGGGTTTCCGAAGAAGAGGGTGCGTTTGATCATTTTTATAAGTTTATTACTTACTCTATTTCCAGGTTCTTATTTAATAATATCTCCCTTTTTACCTCCATCATATCATTGATATGAAATATTCCATCAAAGAAGTTCATAAAATAGGTACGCTCTAATAGAGACTTCTTTTCTAAATATTTATAAGCATGCCAGCCTGACCATTTCCAATCGTTTACCGATGTGGCAAACTCGTGTTTTATTGGGTTGAGATGGAAATACAGGAAGATTTCCTGCCATTGGGATGTTGTTTGGATTGGTTTTCTCCTGAAGTTATTGATAAACAAACTTCCTTTTCGTTTATACTTTTTGTTGAAAGTTTGGGCATAAGAACTGAAAAAGTTTGAAAATTGCTTGGAGATTAACTTTCCCAAAGTTTCAAACTTTGGAAAAGTTTTCTTCAAGGCTTCCTCAGACTTTACCCCAACCAAAAAATGAAAATGATTGGGCATCAAGCAAAAAGCATAGGTGTCCACTACATTCCCTAAGTATTTGCTATACTGTTGGAGAAAAAAACGATAATTTTCCTCCTCCCGGAAAATATCCTCCGAGCCACTCGCTTGCCGGACGGGCAGGTTGGCGTGTTTGTAAATATGGTAGGATTGGCCTTGTTCCATAAGATTGGTGGTTTGTGCATATTCAAACCTGTCAGGTCTGGGAGACCTGACAGGTTTTGATATTTTCTAGAATGAGAATATGCCTTAAGGTGTCTTTGTAAGTGTTTGGAAATCCCTTTTTGGATTTGTTGGTGAATGAATTATCTAGTTTCCTGTTTTTAAGCTCTCCATTAAACTTCTTTATTTTCATACTCGTGGTTTCCTATTTTTATTATTCCTGATTTGTTATGGACACTTTTGATATTTCCAAGTCTATCTGTATTAAGCTTAGAACAAAATTCTTTTATCATCACACCATTTACACTTCTTTCCATTTTATTAAGCGCTGAATATTCAACTTTATTTACAATGGCGGTAGATACGTCTTGTCTAAGGAAAAAACATTGATTTCCTGAAGAACTCACCATTTTGTATATCCTTTCTGTTTGTTCCTTGGTTAGATTATTAAAGTCAATGGTGTCAATGTTTTCATCCTCATTTGGCACATACACCAAATCATTTGGAGATAAATAAAACAGTAATTTTTCTTCTTTTTCGTTAATCTCTGGGACAGAAGTCAGCCCCTGTTTTTGCCTTTCTATCACAATATTCAAAGGGATGGTATCATAGCTTCGCTTCCCCTCACCATTTTGATATATGGCAAAAAATAGGTTGGTGCCTTTGGCAGCTTCCACATATTTCTTCCTCTTATTCCCCGTTTCTCCTACTTTAAATTTGTTCCCTTTTGGTTCATAAGTTCTTACCTTTAATATGGGCTTGTGAAATTTCCCCCCATTGAGTTGAATGATATTTTTGTTCATCTCATCAACTCCTTCTGGGGTGAAGGCCAACTGTTCTGGTGCCATAGATTTGCCTTTTTCATCAACCCTGTTTTTATATTTTTTCTAAATGGGCCAGTAGAATTTTTTGGATTCCGGTATCTGTAATTGATCCTTTAATCCGTTTTTCATTGAATGAAGTATCTAAGCTTGTACGTGTTGCTACTAAGTCATTTTCCCAATAATAAATTTCTACTCTAGAAATATCTTGAGTTTTCCACTTGTATTTTCTGTCCTTAAATACTTGGTCAAAAGATTTTTATCATATTTCAATCTTGCTAAGGATTGAACTTCCTTTCTCAACGGCTTATTGACGATATCCGAAATATTGTCCAATGCAACTCCAAGAGAAACTTTCTTCTTTTTTAAACGAAGCTTAATTAGTCCAGAGACAGTGTCTTTATGTATTGGCTTCCTAATAGCCCAGTTAAGTCCTTTTTGTTCCACTATTTCTTTGGACTTTTGGCCGTTTTTTTTAATCCATTTTTCATATTTATTAGTAGCTTTATTTATCACCCTAAGGTTTTGCTTGAAACTTATTACTATGGTTTCTAAAGCGTTTCTGGAATCAATTGTAAAAGTTTCCCAGGGTTTTTGGAAATCTTTTGGCACCTCTCTTTCAATTCTATCTTTGGTTTTTGGGTGGGAGTAAGCGACTTTTACATATTTTCTTAGTTTCCTATTTAGATCAAAGCGTTCCTTAGATTTTGCATATTGGTTATTTAAAAGGTTGACGTGATCACGTGTTGCACAAGCTATAACCAAAGCATCTAAAGCATGGTGTCTGTGGTCAATTCTCTTTTTTTGGAAACCTTTTGACAACTCAAGAGGCACGGTGGGTAAGTATTTTTGATGATTTTTGTTCCAGCTTGTAAAACCTTTTGAATTGGTAAGCTGATTCATCCGTTCGAAGCGGGTTAAGATTATCCCATTCCAAATATCATTCAACCCCCAATCCTGTTTAAGGGTAGCAGTGATTTTTCCGTTACCTGGAATAAGATTTGGAATTGATGCCTTCATCATTAGTTTCTGAACGGACTATATTGGATAGGACTGCTGAAATATACTTGCTTATGTAACGAGTGTCATTTATTTGGCGCTCGATCATCTTCTCCGGAATTTCCTCCATGAGCAATTTGTTCCGCTTTGAAAAGGATTTGGAGTAATGGTCTTTTACAAAAGTTTCATATGTCCTGACCTCAAATATTTTTACGCTCTTGCCAAAACCATTTTCTACTATTTCTCCGTGATGGTTTTTTATAAATTCTAAACCTATTTGATTGTCTTTTAATTTGTTCACGGAAGCTTCACATATTACTTTATTGCTGAAACTGTCATCAAAGTATCGGCTTTGTGGAATAATGTGTTCGATTTCATATTCAGAAGTAAAAAGCTTTGTAAATGGAATGATTTCACCTGTATACGGGGAACGATATTTTTTGTTCAAGCCAAAGCTTATAGCGCAATAATTCCGAAGAAGTAGGGATGGCCTTTTTGCTGATCTTTTCTATATCCTCTGGAATTTCAATATTGGAATTGAGCACTCCATTTTCATAAATTTTAAGAATTTCCTGCTGCATTGGTGAATATGGACGAACATTCTCAAAACCTGTATCATTCTTGAGTTCAGTTAGTAAAGCTTTTATACGAAGATTGGTGTTTTCATTATCCGTAATTTGGTTAGTTATTTGTTTGCGCTTATCTGCAGGATTTTTCATTTCCCGCCCCAATTCCACATGGATTTCATCAAAGAAATCTTTCTTCCCTTCGCCGTATTCTTGCCAAATATCCCTTACTACCCTGAGGGTTTCGGTTACTACTTGCTCTACAATGGGGTTACGCAGTGAGTGCTGCTTGAAATCTTTGATATAACCATCCAAATCAACAACCGAATTCCATTTTTTACTAATATCAGCTTCGGAATGTCTATCATAAACAATATAGCTTGCTAACCAAAGCTGTAAGCCTTGAAAATGATGGTACTCGGTTAATTAATTGCTTTCTCCCTAACCCTATTTTTGATCTTTTCATCAAATTCACCAGTTGTGACTTTATCAATCCTGCTTTTTGTTTTTTCATCAATAGCATCCCAACTCCAATATTTTCCTAAACGTAATAAGGGTAATAATTTTTTAATGGCTTTTAGAGAAAAAGGGCCGTACTCGCTTTTAAACGGGGGAACTTTTTGAAATTTTCCACAAAGGAATTGACATCCAATCGGTGTTTTTCAGCAAAGGTTTTCAGGGCTTTTTCATATTCTATTTTATCTGTGACTGAGTAGATAATATGCCACAAATTGTACTCAATTTCTCTTGTGAAGAAATCAAAAGACATATTTTCGACTTTTTTTAATCTTCTCCTGATTTCATAACCAGTTTCATTACAGGGATATTTTTTTGATTCATCCTTTACAGAATCATACACGTAATTCCATCGGTACTTTGCAGTTTCTGCATTTAACGCTTTTCCCTTCAGTTCTTTAGAGGTAAGCAAATGTTTCAATATAATCTTATGGTCTACCTCTTTTTGCCTCATCAAAAACTCAAAAGATTTTCCCAATCTTCAATGTTGGATAGAAACTGGCCAGTTACATCAACTTCATCCTCCTTTTTGTAGATCTTAAGGTTATACATCCATTGCCAAACCCTGAATTCTTGATAATAAGGATTGGATTTGGGGACAGCATTCAGGTATTTGGTTTTTCTTTTCTCCGTTAATCCTGAAATTTCTGTACTCTAACGAGCATTTTCCTATATTAAATTTTTGGCTTTTTAGAGGCCGTTGGTAAAAAATGATATCCTCAAGGAAAAGGTGTGTAAAATCCTTTTTGCTTAATGCCCATTGGTGTGCATCATTGTTTCTGTATAGTTCTCTCACACATTCGTTGTACAAACCTTCATCCGTTAATTCAGGATGAAATGCCTTTTTTTTTTCCAGAATAGCCTTTAATTCTTCTTTGTAGAATTTACGTTCAATAGTACGGACTAATTTGCCCTTTACTTTTTGACTTGGGTTTTGTAATAGTGTGTCGTAGATATATGCACCTACCGTTTTACTAGAATGGTCAATTTCCTGTTCGGTTTTCTTTTTGATTAGTGTCCAATCATCTTCCTTTGGGGCTCTAAAGCTCCTTTTTTTCATTTCCCTCTTTATCCCTTTTAATTGAGCCATCCTCATCCAGGTCAGTAGTAACAATGAAATCCCTGACTTTATCTTTCCAATCGTATAAATCTGTTTTACTTGAACGTCTATAAACCCATCCATTTTCGAGAATCAGTGAATACCAAGTCTCTCCCTTTTTATTAGTTTCTTCAGCTTTTATATCGATAATTTTCAATGAATAAAACTCGACCAATTTATTAGGATTTTCTTCCTCCTCTTCTCCTCTAAACTGATAGTACCCCCGCTTTTGATTAAAATTTAGGATGACCCAAGCGAGCTCCTCTTTTTCAATTTTCTGAGAAAGTGCTTTTTTTCGTAGGAAATAGATTGTCCAGTCATAAGGGATTAGTTTTCCTTCTTCTAATAACTGTGGTTGACACTTCTTGAAATCAACAAGCATCTCCTCAAATGATTTTTTGAAGATGAATTCTTTATTATTAAAAGCCAGTTTGGGCTCCATTCCCTCTTGAACTTGCCAAGGCGATTCTCGAAATCTATTTGTGAAGAGTAATGCTTAGGGAGAAATCCCAAAATATTCAAAATACGATGTAGCCTTTCCCTACGGAGTAAATGTCTCTCGCGGAGTCTTCGGGTTCCTCTGAAACCTGTTCTTTCAGCCGTTTGGGAAACTGAATTTCCTTTTCCAAATTCTCCTAAAATATCCTGACTCATCGGAATAATCCTACTTCCCATTCCAAGTATTTCACCTTGCTTTTCCTCAAAGTTTTGCGCAACCAAAGCCCACCCAATAGAGTTTGTTCCCAAATCCAGTCCTAATATTCTTTTCATATTATAATTTAATTTATTCTTTATTTAACTTTTTTATTGCCTTTTTAAAATTCATTCCTAAATTGAAATCATAATTCTGAAAGCAATTCACAATAAGGATTATTCCGTTGTGAAAACATTCAAGGCGGGGCAACTCGCCTTTCTTTTTCTACCTCCTATATCCATCATCCACATCATCTGCTGCCTTGTTACTAAGTTTCTCTGTAGCTTCCTTTTCTGGGACGATCAGATTAGTCCAGATGCCTATTCCAAATTGATGCAAAGAAAGTTTAGCATTAACCATGGCATTTAACCTGGCACCAGCATCCATCAGGTTGGCCAGGACAATGTTTTCATAAGCAGGTAAATACCCCAGAAACATATTTTCCCATTTTACCCCAACTGCAATACGGTCATGTTCGTGTTCTGAAAATTGTTCCAAGATTACCAGGTCACCTGCCCGGATTTTCCCAAAACATTTATTTAAAGAATAATACTGGACCCCAAGCAGGTAATTGTCATATATTTGGATGGGCTTGGCAATCAGGTTGGTAACCAATTCAGCTTTAGGAGAAGAGCCTGGTAAAATCAGGGATATGCCTCCCAGTCCAGCCGATTTCAAAAATTCCTTTCGGTTAAGTTTCATAAAATTTTACTTTATGGGTCATTAAAGACCGAAAAACATGGATTAAAAAAGATGTTTACAAGCATCAAAAATAGAATTTTTGAATACAAACTGCGCTCTCCTTTTTTTGAATAAGATGCTTAGAATTAATCTCGTAATCTCTAAAATAACCATTTTATAGTGAAAATAATTACCTTTATTAGGTGAAATTTGCCCTTTCCGCTAGCTTCTTCAAAAAAAGATCCGGTGATTAGCATTCTAATTTAAATAATGGAGCACATTAATGAAATACCTAAATTGCGGTATTTTTTAAGATTAAGGGAATCGGGTTTTATCGGAGAGGAGGGAATAAATAGGGCTAAAATTAATATAAAACAATAAGTGGGGATGACCTAGCCAAACGTTGTTGGAGTAACCCTTCAAGGGTTCAAAACCTTGAAGGGTTTTTACCATTAAAATCACCCCATCCAACGATTCAAAAACTTCAAAAAATTCTCCTTATAATTTTCACTTACCGTGATGGTGGATTTCCCAATTTGAATGCTGTTTTTGGTAATGGAGTGGATATGGTCCAGGGCTACAATAAAGGACCGGTGGACACGCATAAATTTATTGGAGGGGAGCAATTCCTCCATGTTTTTTAAGGCTTGTCAGGGATAGGAGAGGATGGGGTTTGTCCACCAGGTGGACTTTGACATAATCTTTGTACGCTTCCACATAGAGAATGTCCTTTAGCAAAACTTTTACCAATTGATATTCCACCTTTAGAAAAATATATTCGGGTACTTCATCTACTTTTTTTATGGATTTTTTTTGGTTTTCAAAAACTGCAAAGCCTTGGTGCTGGCCTTAAGAAATTCCTCATAATTATAGGGCTTCAGCAGGTAATCCAGGGCATCCACTTTATACCCTTCAATGGCAAATTGGTTATAGGCAGTAGTGAAAATGATACGGCAAGGGGAATCCTTTTTATTGGCGCCCATAATTCTGGCCAGTTCCATCCCGGAAAGATCGGGCATTTGGATATCCAGAAAACCAAGTCTACCGGTTCTTTATGAATAAAAGCCAGGGCATCGATTGCATTTTCAAATTTACCCATCAAGTTCAAAAATGAAGTTTGGCCGATAAACTTACTGATCATTTCCAGGGCAAGGGGTTCATCATCTACAGCGATACAATTGATTTTCATGCCAGGTGGATTTTTAGGTTGACGCGGTATTCATTTTCCGGATTTTGATCATCGATTTCCAATTGAAACCGTTGAGCATAAAGCAATGAAAGCCTCCTTTTTGTATTGGTAAGGCCAATACCCTTTGCTTGCGATTCAGGGCTATTGGAATAAGAAGAAATGATATTGTTGCAGGTATATAGGTGCAATACCTGGTCCTTTTCAGATAGTTTCACTGTGATAACACTTTGTTGCTGAGAGCTGATGCCATGTTTGAAGCAGTTTTCAATAAAAGGAAGCAATATCATGGGCGCAATGCATTTTTCCTCCTCCATCTGTTCCTGTATATCCAAGTTAATTTTTACCTTCTCAGATATCCGCAATTTCATTAACTCAATATAGTCTTTAATAAAATCAATTTCCCTACTCAATAGGGTCTGGCCCTTTTCTGTTTCATAAAGCACATAACGCATCAACCTGGAAAGTTTGTGCAGGGCAGTTTGGGCCCTTTCCACATCAATGTTGGTAAGGGAATAAATATTGTTGAGGGTATTGAAGAAAAAATGGGGATTGATTTGGGCTTTGAGATAAGATAGCTCCGATTTAATTCTTTGTTGGTCCAGTTGCTGTCTAAGGAACTCATCTGCCTGCCATTTTTTTACCGCCGCCACACTGGTGCTGATCCCAAGGGTAAGAAAAAGCCACGATCAGGTTAAAAATATGGAAGGGGAGAGGTTTTCTTTCTGGGATATATTCCTCTTCAGGTGAAAGGCCTGGTGCATCAGTTTGGGAAGACCCAACCAGTTTTCATAGTATTCCAGGAAGTACATGAGGATTACACTGACCCCAATTGTCAATAATAAAACCAACCCACACGTGACTTAAACAGCAAGTTGGGAACCCATAATGCTGATTGATATAAAATAAACCTATCAAAGGATGAAAAAGGTAACCTGTCTAACCCAAAACTGATGGGGAAGGGCTACGTTCCAGGACAATGGAGTTAATGAGGAAAAACAAGGTTCCCATCATTATCCACCCTATATTTTAGGGTGGATACTGATGGGAACCTTGTTTTTCCTATTAACTCCATTGTCCTGGAACGTAGCCCTTCCCCATCAGTTTTGGGTTAGACAGTTTACCTTTTTCATCCTTTTGATAGGTTTATTTTATATCAATCAGCATTTATGGGTTCCCAACTTGCTGTTTAAGTCACGTGTGGGTTGGTTTTTATTATTGACAATTGGGGTCAGTGTAATCCTCATGTACTTCCTGGAATACTATGAAAACTGGTTGGGTCTTCCCAAACTGATGCACCAGGCCTTTCACCCTGAAGAGGAATATATCCCCAGAAAGAAACCTCTCCCCTTCCATATTTTTAACCTGATCGTGGCTTTTCTTACCCTTGGGATCAGCACCAGTGTGGCGGCGGTAAAAAAATGGCAGGCAGATGAGTTCCTTAGACAGCAACTGGACCAACAAAGAATTAAATCGGAGCTATCTTATCTCAAAGCCCAAATCAATCCCCATTTTTTCTTCAATACCCTCAACAATATTTATTCCCTTACCAACATTGATGTGGAAAGGGCCCAAACTGCCCTGCACAAACTTTCCAGGTTGATGCGTTATGTGCTTTATGAAACAGAAAAGGGCCAGACCCTATTGAGTAGGGAAATTGATTTTATTAAAGACTATATTGAGTTAATGAAATTGCGGATATCTGAGAAGGTAAAAATTAACTTGGATATACAGGAACAGATGGAGGAAAAATGCATTGCGCCCATGATATTGCTTCCTTTTATTGAAAACTGCTTCAAACATGGCATCAGCTCTCAGCAACAAAGTGTTATCACAGTGAAACTATCTGAAAAGGACCAGGTATTGCACCTATATACCTGCAACAATATCATTTCTTCTTATTCCAATAGCCCTGAATCGCAAGCAAAGGGTATTGGCCTTACCAATACAAAAAGGAGGCTTTCATTGCTTTATGCTCAACGGTTTCAATTGGAAATCGATGATCAAAATCCGGAAATGAATACCGCGTCAACCTAAAAATCCACCTGGCATGAAAATCAATTGTATCGCTGTAGATGATGAACCCCTTGCCCTGGAAATGATCAGTAAGTTTATCGGCCAAACTTCATTTTTGAACTTGATGGGTAAATTTGAAAATGCAATCGATGCCCTGGCTTTTATTCATAAAGAACCGGTAGACTTGGTTTTTCTGGATATCCAAATGCCCGATCTTTCCGGGATGGAACTGGCCAGAATTATGGGCGCCAATAAAAAGGATTCCCCTTGCCGTATCATTTTCACTACTGCCTATAACCAATTTGCCATTGAAGGGTATAAAGTGGATGCCCTGGATTACCTGCTGAAGCCCTATAATTATGAGGAATTTCTTAAGGCCAGCACCAAGGCTTTGCAGTTTTTTGAAAACCAAAAAAATCCATAAAAAAAGTAGATGAAGTACCCGAATATATTTTTCTAAAGGTGGAATATCAATTGGTAAAAGTTTTGCTAAAGGACATTCTCTATGTGGAAGCGTACAAAGATTATGTCAAAGTCCACCTGGTGGACAAACCCCATCCTCTCCTATCCCTGACAAGCCTTAAAAACATGGAGGAATTGCTCCCCTCCAATAAATTTATGCGTGTCCACCGGTCCTTTATTGTAGCCCTGGACCATATCCACTCCATTACCAAAAACAGCATTCAAATTGGGAAATCCACCATCACGGTAAGTGAAAATTATAAGGAGAATTTTTTGAAGTTTTTGAATCGTTGGATGGGGTGATTTTAATGGTAAAACCCTTCAAGGTTTTGAACCCTTGAAGGGTTACTCCAACAACGTTTGGCTAGGTCATCCCCACTTATTGTTTTATATTAATTTTAGCCCTATTTATTCCCTCCTCTCCGATAAAACCCGATTCCCTTAATCTTAAAAAATACCGCAATTTAGGTATTTCATTAATGTGCTCCATTATTTAAATTAGAATGCTAATCACCGGATCTTTTTTTGAAGAAGCTAGCGGAAAGGGCAAATTTCACCTAATAAAGGTAATTATTTTCACTATAAAATGGTTATTTTAGAGATTACGAGATTAATTCTAAGCATCTTATTCAAAAAAAGGAGAGCGCAGTTTGTATTCAAAAATTCTATTTTTGATGCTTGTAAACATCTTTTTTAATCCATGTTTTTCGGTCTTTAATGACCCATAAAGTAAAATTTTATGAAACTTAACCGAAAGGAATTTTTGAAATCGGCTGGACTGGGAGGCATATCCCTGATTTTACCAGGCTCTTCTCCTAAAGCTGAATTGGTTACCAACCTGATTGCCAAGCCCATCCAAATATATGACAATTACCTGCTTGGGGTCCAGTATTATTCTTTAAATAAATGTTTTGGGAAAATCCGGGCAGGTGACCTGGTAATCTTGGAACAATTTTCAGAACACGAACATGACCGTATTGCAGTTGGGGTAAAATGGGAAAATATGTTTCTGGGGTATTTACCTGCTTATGAAAACATTGTCCTGGCCAACCTGATGGATGCTGGTGCCAGGTTAAATGCCATGGTTAATGCTAAACTTTCTTTGCATCAATTTGGAATAGGCATCTGGACTAATCTGATCGTCCCAGAAAAGGAAGCTACAGAGAAACTTAGTAACAAGGCAGCAGATGATGTGGATGATGGATATAGGAGGTAGAAAAAGAAAGGCGAGTTGCCCCGCCTTGAATGTTTTCACAACGGAATAATCCTTATTGTGAATTGCTTTCAGAATTATGATTTCAATTTAGGAATGAATTTTAAAAAGGCAATAAAAAAGTTAAATAAAGAATAAATTAAATTATAATATGAAAAGAATATTAGGACTGGATTTGGGAACAAACTCTATTGGGTGGGCTTTGGTTGCGCAAAACTTTGAGGAAAAGCAAGGTGAAATACTTGGAATGGGAAGTAGGATTATTCCGATGAGTCAGGATATTTTAGGAGAATTTGGAAAGGAAATTCAGTTTCCCAAACGGCTGAAAGAACAGGTTTCAGAGGAACCCGAAGACTCCGCGAGAGACATTTACTCCGTAGGGAAAGGCTACATCGTATTTTGAATATTTTGGGATTTCTCCCTAAGCATTACTCTTCACAAATAGATTTCGAGAATCGCCTTGGCAAGTTCAAGAGGGAAATGGAGCCCAAACTGGCTTTTAATAATAAAGAATTCATCTTCAAAAAATCATTTGAGGAGATGCTTGTTGATTTCAAGAAGTGTCAACCACAGTTATTAGAAGAAGGAAAACTAATCCCTTATGACTGGACAATCTATTTCCTACGAAAAAAAGCACTTTCTCAGAAAATTGAAAAAGAGGAGCTCGCTTGGGTCATCCTAAATTTTAATCAAAAGCGGGGGTACTATCAGTTTAGAGGAGAAGAGGAGGAAGAAAATCCTAATAAATTGGTCGAGTTTTATTCATTGAAAATTATCGATATAAAAGCTGAAGAAACTAATAAAAAGGGAGAGACTTGGTATTCACTGATTCTCGAAAATGGATGGGTTTATAGACGTTCAAGTAAAACAGATTTATACGATTGGAAAGATAAAGTCAGGGATTTCATTGTTACTACTGACCTGGATGAGGATGGCTCAATTAAAAGGGATAAAGAGGGAAATGAAAAAAGGAGCTTTAGAGCCCCAAAGGAAGATGATTGGACACTAATCAAAAAGAAAACCGAACAGGAAATTGACCATTCTAGTAAAACGGTAGGTGCATATATCTACGACACACTATTACAAAACCCAAGTCAAAAAGTAAAGGGCAAATTAGTCCGTACTATTGAACGTAAATTCTACAAAGAAGAATTAAAGGCTATTCTGGAAAAACAAAAGGCATTTCATCCTGAATTAACGGATGAAGGTTTGTACAACGAATGTGTGAGAGAACTATACAGAAACAATGATGCACACCAATGGGCATTAAGCAAAAAGGATTTTACACACCTTTTCCTTGAGGATATCATTTTTTACCAACGGCCTCTAAAAAGCCAAAAATTTAATATAGGAAAATGCTCGTTAGAGTACAGAAATTTCAGGATTAACGGAGAAAGGAAAACCAAATACCTGAATGCTGTCCCCAAATCCAATCCTTATTATCAAGAATTCAGGGTTTGGCAATGGATGTATAACCTTAAGATCTACAAAAAGGAGGATGAAGTTGATGTAACTGGCCAGTTTCTATCCAACATTGAAGATTGGGAAAATCTTTTTGAGTTTTTGATGAGGCAAAAAGAGGTAGACCATAAGATTATATTGAAACATTTGCTTACCTCTAAAGAACTGAAGGGAAAAGCGTTAAATGCAGAAACTGCAAAGTACCGATGGAATTACGTGTATGATTCTGTAAAGGATGAATCAAAAAATATCCCTGTAATGAAACTGGTTATGAAATCAGGAGAAGATTAAAAAAAGTCGAAAATATGTCTTTTGATTTCTTCACAAGAGAAATTGAGTACAATTTGTGGCATATTATCTACTCAGTCACAGATAAAATAGAATATGAAAAAGCCCTGAAAACCTTTGCTGAAAAACACCGATTGGATGTCAATTCCTTTGTGGAAAATTTCAAAAAGTTCCCCCCGTTTAAAAGCGAGTACGGCCCTTTTTCTCTAAAAGCCATTAAAAAATTATTACCCTTATTACGTTTAGGAAAATATTGGAGTTGGGATGCTATTGATGAAAAAACAAAAAGCAGGATTGATAAAGTCACAACTGGTGAATTTGATGAAAAGATCAAAATAGGGTTAGGGAGAAAGCAATTAATTTAACCGAGTACCATCATTTTCAAGGCTTACAGCTTTGGTTAGCAAGCTATATTGTTTATGATAGACATTCCGAAGCTGATATTAGTAAAAATGGAATTCGGTTGTTGATTTGGATGGTTATATCAAAGATTTCAAGCAGCACTCACTGCGTAACCCATTGTAGAGCAAGTAGTAACCGAAACCCTCAGGGTAGTAAGGGATATTTGGCAAGAATACGGCGAAGGGAAGAAAGATTTCTTTGATGAAATCCATGTGGAATTGGGGCGGGAAATGAAAAATCCTGCAGATAAGCGCAAACAAATAACTAACCAAATTACGGATAATGAAAACACCAATCTTCGTATAAAAGCTTTACTAACTGAACTCAAGAATGATACAGGTTTTGAGAATGTTCGTCCATATTCACCAATGCAGCAGGAAATTCTTAAAATTTATGAAAATGGAGTGCTCAATTCCAATATTGAAATTCCAGAGGATATAGAAAAGATCAGCAAAAAGGCCATCCCTACTTCTTCGGATTATTGCGCTATAAGCTTTGGCTTGAACAAAAATATCGTTCCCCGTATACAGGTGAAATCATTCCATTTACAAAGCTTTTTACTTCTGAATATGAAATCGAACACATTATTCCACAAAGCCGATACTTTGATGACAGTTTCAGCAATAAAGTAATATGTGAAGCTTCCGTGAACAAATTAAAAGACAATCAAATAGGTTTAGAATTTATAAAAAACCATCACGGAGAAATAGTAGAAAATGGTTTTGGCAAGAGCGTAAAAATATTTGAGGTCAGGACATATGAAACTTTTGTAAAAGACCATTACTCCAAATCCTTTTCAAAGCGGAACAAATTGCTCATGGAGGAAATTCCGGAGAAGATGATCGAGCGCCAAATAAATGACACTCGTTACATAAGCAAGTATATTTCAGCAGTCCTATCCAATATAGTCCGTTCAGAAACTAATGATGAAGGCATCAATTCCAAAAATCTTATTCCAGGTAACGGAAAAATCACTGCTACCCTTAAACAGGATTGGGGGTTGAATGATATTTGGAATGGGATAATCTTAACCCGCTTCGAACGGATGAATCAGCTTACCAATTCAAAAGGTTTTACAAGCTGGAACAAAAATCATCAAAAATACTTACCCACCGTGCCTCTTGAGTTGTCAAAAGGTTTCCAAAAAAAGAGAATTGACCACAGACACCATGCTTTAGATGCTTTGGTTATAGCTTGTGCAACACGTGATCACGTCAACCTTTTAAATAACCAATATGCAAAATCTAAGGAACGCTTTGATCTAAATAGGAAACTAAGAAAATATGTAAAAGTCGCTTACTCCACCCAAAAACCAAAGATAGAATTGAAAGAGAGGTGCCAAAAGATTTCCAAAAACCCTGGGAAACTTTTACAATTGATTCCAGAAACGCTTTAGAAACCATAGTAATAAGTTTCAAGCAAAACCTTAGGGTGATAAATAAAGCTACTAATAAATATGAAAAATGGATTAAAAAAAACGGCCAAAAGTCCAAAGAAATAGTGGAACAAAAAGGACTTAACTGGGCTATTAGGAAGCCAATACATAAAGACACTGTCTCTGGACTAATTAAGCTTCGAAAAAAGAAGAAAGTTTCTCTTGGAGTTGCATTGGACAATATTTCGGATATCGTCAATAAGCCGTTGAGAAAGGAAGTTCAATCCTTAGCAAGATTGAAATATGATAAAAATCTTTTGACCAAGTATTTTAAGGACAGAAAATACAAGTGGAAAACTCAAGATATTTCTAGAGTAGAAATTTATTATTGGGAAAATGACTTAGTAGCAACACGTACAAGCTTAGATACTTCATTCAATGAAAAACGGATTAAAGGATCAATTACAGATACCGGAATCCAAAAAATTCTACTGGCCCATTTAGAAAAATATAAAACAGGGTTGATGAAAAAGGCAAATCTATGGCACCAGAACAGTTGGCCTTCACCCCAGAAGGAGTTGATGAGATGAACAAAAATATCATTCAACTCAATGGGGGGAAATTTCACAAGCCCATATTAAAGGTAAGAACTTATGAACCAAAAGGGAACAAATTTAAAGTAGGAGAAACGGGGAATAAGAGGAAGAAATATGTGGAAGCTGCCAAAGGCACCAACCTATTTTTTGCCATATATCAAAATGGTGAGGGGAAGCGAAGCTATGATACCATCCCTTTGAATATTGTGATAGAAAGGCAAAAACAGGGGCTGACTTCTGTCCCAGAGATTAACGAAAAAGAAGAAAATTACTGTTTTATTTATCTCCAAATGATTTGGTGTATGTGCCAAATGAGGATGAAAACATTGACACCATTGACTTTAATAATCTAACCAAGGAACAAACAGAAAGGATATACAAAATGGTGAGTTCTTCAGGAAATCAATGTTTTTTCCTTAGACAAGACGTATCTACCGCCATTGTAAATAAAGTTGAATATTCAGCGCTTAATAAAATGGAAAGAAGTGTAAATGGTGTGATGATAAAAGAATTTTGTTCTAAGCTTAATACAGATAGACTTGGAAATATCAAAAGTGTCCATAACAAATCAGGAATAATAAAAATAGGAAACCACGAGTATGAAAATAAAGAAGTTTAATGGAGAGCTTAAAAACAGGAAACTAGATAATTCATTCACCAACAAATCCAAAAAGGGATTTCCAAACACTTACAAAGACACCTTAAGGCATATTCTCATTCTAGAAAATATCAAAACCTGTCAGGTCTCCCAGACCTGACAGGTTTGAATATGCACAAACCACCAATCTTATGGAACAAGGCCAATCCTACCATATTTACAAACACGCCAACCTGCCCGTCCGGCAAGCGAGTGGCTCGGAGGATATTTTCCGGGAGGAGGAAAATTATCGTTTTTTTCTCCAACAGTATAGCAAATACTTAGGGAATGTAGTGGACACCTATGCTTTTTGCTTGATGCCCAATCATTTTCATTTTTTGGTTGGGGTAAAGTCTGAGGAAGCCTTGAAGAAAACTTTTCCAAAGTTTGAAACTTTGGGAAGTTAATCTCCAAGCAATTTTCAAACTTTTTCAGTTCTTATGCCCAAACTTTCAACAAAAAGTATAAACGAAAAGGAAGTTTGTTTATCAATAACTTCAGGAGAAAACCAATCCAAACAACATCCCAATGGCAGGAAATCTTCCTGTATTTCCATCTCAACCCAATAAAACACGAGTTTGCCACATCGGTAAACGATTGGAAATGGTCAGGCTGGCATGCTTATAAATATTTAGAAAAGAAGTCTCTATTAGAGCGTACCTATTTTATGAACTTCTTTGATGGAATATTTCATATCAATGATATGATGGAGGTAAAAAGGGAGATATTATTAAATAAGAACCTGGAAATAGAGTAAGTAATAAACTTATAAAAATGATCAAACGCACCCTCTTCTTCGGAAACCCTGCTTACCTCAGCACCAAGCATGAACAATTGGTGATAGCATTTACAGATGATAAACCTGATAAGACAGTTCCCATAGAAGACATCGGTATGGTCATATTGGAAAATCCGCAGATCACTATCACCAATGGACTATTGGCCAAATTGAATAATCAGAAAGTTGCCGTAGTAACTTGCAATGGGCAACACCTTCCCAACGGCCTCCTTCTTCCCATCCATGGCCACACCGAACAAACTGAAAGGATCAAACACCAACTCAATGCTTCCCTCCCATTGAAAAAAAACCTTTGGCAGCAAACAGTATCGGCCAAAATCCAAAATCAAGCCTGCCTTTTGGAAGATAAAGGGAAGAAAATAAACGATTACAATACCTGGCCAAAATGTAAATTCCGGGGATACTGGCAACCATGAAGCCCAGGCCGCCGCCATATATTGGCAAAATATATTTGATATTCCAGAATTCAACCGCCACCAAACCGGTATCCCTCCCAATAACCTTTTAAATTATGGTTATGCCATTCTTAGGGCTGTTATTGCCAGAGCATTGGTTTCTTCCGGTCTTTTACCCCATGTTGGCATTTGGCATCGAAATAAATACAATGCATACTGTCTGGCCGATGATATTATGGAACCCTATCGACCTTTTGTTGACCTGATCGTGTCCCATATTGTGGACACAGAAGAAGATATCACCCAACTCACCACTTGCCTAAAAAGAGAATTATTACAAATTCCGGTCTTGGATGTAATTATTGATGGGCAAAAAAGCCCTTTAATGGTTGCAGCCAGTAGAACGACCAGTTCTTTATTTGAATGTTTTGCAGGCATTAGCCGGAAAATTATTTACCCCGAATATGGATGAAAGCTATTTTTCAAGACTTAACCAATATAGAACTTTGTGGGTTTTAGTTTTTTTTGATTTGCCAACGGAAACCAAAAAGGACCGGAGGATAGCCTCCTCCTTCCGGAAAAAACTTCTGGATGATGGCTTTGCCATGTTCCAGTTTTCCATCTATATGCGGTTTTGCCCCAGCCGGGAAAATGCTGATGTGCATATCAAAAGGGTCAAAAAAAATCTTCCACCGAAGGGAAAAGTGGGTATTATGTCGATTACAGACCGGCAATTTGGCTTGATGGAAATTTTTCACGGAACCAAAAGTGTAGATAATGAACCTCCCTCCCAACAATTGGATTTATTTTAATCATTTGAAAAATGAAATTGGCCTACTATCCTTTTTAACAACCCAAAACAGCTTGATTTTTTATTTCTAAATATCAACTTAAACAACAGCATACCAACCACTTACATGGAGGTATGCTGTGATTACCTAGCTAAGGTATAATTCTGAAAGCAATTCACAACGGCAGATAGGGAGTTTGCTAATCGGAGGGGGCTGTGATTACCTAGCTAAGGTATAATTCTGAAAGCAATTCACAACGTACATGATGAAGCCTCCTCAAATCCCACAGCTGTGATTACCTAGCTAAGGTATAATTCTGAAAGCAATTCACAACCGCTTTTGTTGTTTTTTCGCGGCTCCTCTGGCTGTGATTACCTAGCTAAGGTATAATTCTGAAAGCAATTCACAACAGGTGCTCCAAGTGCAGGTAATTTCAGGTGCTGTGATTACCTAGCTAAGGTATAATTCTGAAAGCAATTCACAACTCCCTCAAATATCCCCCGCTCAAATGATTCGCTGTGATTACCTAGCTAAGGTATAATTCTGAAAGCAATTCACAACGCATTAACATTCTGAGCCTGATTTTGTAACGCTGTGATTACCTAGCTAAGGTATAATTCTGAAAGCAATTCACAACACAGTTTCCAAAATGTTAGGACATAAAGACGCTGTGATTACCTAGCTAAGGTATAATTCTGAAAGCAATTCACAACGATGACCTTTAAATTCATATTGCACCCCTTGCTGTGATTACCTAGCTAAGGTATAATTCTGAAAGCAATTCACAACATTTCCTGCATAGGGATAATTTAGGGGTGGGCTGTGATTACCTAGCTAAGGTATAATTCTGAAAGCAATTCACAACATTGTCTTTGTTGGCCTGTGCCACCATAGGCTGTGATTACCTAGCTAAGGTATAATTCTGAAAGCAATTCACAACGAAATGTTGGTAACTATAAAAGCGCCCTTTGCTGTGATTACCTAGCTAAGGTATAATTCTGAAAGCAATTCACAACAAATCCTCCTCTGCATGATTGAGCCTATTTGCTGTGATTACCTAGCTAAGGTATAATTCTGAAAGCAATTCACAACATAATAGGAGAGCCGGAACACTACAGGCCAGCTGTGATTACCTAGCTAAGGTATAATTCTGAAAGCAATTCACAACCCTCTTGCCTACCATGGGCACAAAAAGGAGGCTGTGATTACCTAGCTAAGGTATAATTCTGAAAGCAATTCACAACTGCATTGTTCTATTTTCATTTTCGCCTAAGGCTGTGATTACCTAGCTAAGGTATAATTCTGAAAGCAATTCACAACTGATTACCTGGAGGAAGTTGAATATTTCCAGCTGTGATTACCTAGCTAAGGTATAATTCTGAAAGCAATTCACAACGGAAATTAAAGGATTAATAAACAGAAGAAAGCTGTGATTACCTAGCTAAGGTATAATTCTGAAAGCAATTCACAACTACAGGTTTCTATCAGTTCCTATGCAAAAACGCTGTGATTACCTAGCTAAGGTATAATTCTGAAAGCAATTCACAACGTAGGAGGCTCGAAGCAGTTTTCATATACAGCTGTGATTACCTAGCTAAGGTATAATTCTGAAAGCAATTCACAACACATAATCTGGCTTTCCTTCAATATCAAAAGCTGTGATTACCTAGCTAAGGTATAATTCTGAAAGCAATTCACAACCACAATAGCGGTGGCATTCATTACACTTGTGCTGTGATTACCTAGCTAAGGTATAATTCTGAAAGCAATTCACAACGGTCAAGGTATTGAAGAGCTTCGAAGGCATGCTGTGATTACCTAGCTAAGGTATAATTCTGAAAGCAATTCACAACGTTACTGATCCGGTAAATTCAGTATCAAATGCTGTGATTACCTAGCTAAGGTATAATTCTGAAAGCAATTCACAACGGAAGAATAACTCATGACAATGTTGAAAGGCTGTGATTACCTAGCTAAGGTATAATTCTGAAAGCAATTCACAACCGTGTGGTTCAGGTGTAATTAATGCTATTAGCTGTGATTACCTAGCTAAGGTATAATTCTGAAAGCAATTCACAACAAGTTGGCTAATAATAAATTTTATGGCATAGCTGTGATTACCTAGCTAAGGTATAATTCTGAAAGCAATTCACAACAATGCTCTGTTCTATTTCCAAAATTACTCTGCTGTGATTACCTAGCTAAGGTATAATTCTGAAAGCAATTCACAACAGCATTTCCAGTTTAAACAGCAGTTTTTTTTGCTGTGATTACCTTACTAGGGAGGATCTCCCTGGCATCTTCCCCTAATGATTTCACCTATAATTTTTTTCGTTATTTTAAAAAAACGCATAATGAATATTTTATTTTTAAAATTAAAATTATGTATATCCGCAATGACACCAGTAGCCAAATAAATTAAAAGTGACAGTTAGTGTCAATAGCTTTAGTTAAGTTATTACTCTGTATAAATTGGGTCAAAATAAACGGTTTTGACCATGAATATAATCAACTTCATTAATCGGTTTCCTGACGAGTCTTCCTGTATTAAGTTCATTAGAGAACAAAGGACAAAATCGGGCATCATTTGCAAACGGTGCAGCTGTAACCGTCATTATTGGCTTGAAAACAAGAAGTCCTTTCAATGTGCTTCATGTGGGTTCAGGACCAGCATCAAGAGTGGTACTGTTATGGAAACAGCAACCTTCCAATTAGGACCTGGCTGCTGGCCATGACCTTCATAACCGCCACTAAGAAGAGCTTCAGTGCCTCAGAGCTACAAAGGCAGCTTGGGATGAAGCGGTATGAACCTGTTTTCAGGATGTACCATAAACTCAGGAAGGTCATGGGACAACGCGATGATATCTATAGGCTTGAGGATATGGTAGAATATGATGAGGCCTTTGTAGGAAAAGCCACCAAAGCCAAATCCCAAAACAAGCTCAAAAGAGGCAGGGGCAGTCAAAAACAGTCCATTGTAGCGGTAATGGCCGAATCGACAGTTTTAGAAAACCCTGAATCCGGAAAGCTTGAAAAGAGCTGTAGATATTTTAAAATGAAGAAGATAAAGAACTTAGAGGCAAAAACAGCCCAAGGTCTGGTCAAAGAATTCATTGATCAGGACTCAGTGCTTCAAACAGATAAGAGTACCACCTTCTCAGATCTGGGTGACTGTATTGAGGTTCATGTCAGAGAGGTCTCTGGAACTGATAAAGGCCATTTTAACCTCAAATGGGTTCATATAGCCATAAGTAATTTAAAGAAACAGCTGCAGACATACCATATGATAAGTGAAAGGATGATGCAAAACTATCTTGATGAGTTTAGTTATAAGCTCAACAGAAAATATTTCGGTCAAAAACTTTTTGACCGGCTCATTATTGCTTCCATTTATCCTTACTGGCATGATTGCGGATAATCATAATTAAAATTAATTTATTCTTTACTTTTTCTAAAAAGTAAAATTTAATTTTTCTAACTTTCTATTAGTTAATTGTGGTTTATTATGCTTTGGAATATTTGATTAGGCCTTATACCCATAAAGTTTAAGAAATGGATCAAAAACTCATTAAAAAAGACCATAGCCAAAAAAGTATTGGATGTAAATCTTAATCTGAAATATTAGTATTAATCCAACCATAAGTCAAATGGAAAATATTATTGCCTTTTTGATCGGGTGGGCATTGCATTTATGCGATACTTTGTAGTTGCAGGAGTATCCTTTTTGATTTTTTATAAGTTTTATTTTTATAAATATTTTAAAGCAAAAATTCAGAAAAGATTGGCCAATGGCAAGGATTTTAAAAGGGAGATTTTTCATTCCCTTGTTTCTAATATCATATTTGTTCTTGCAGCAATAATCATTATCCGCGGTCCTTGGGTGGAGTACACCAAAATTTACAGGGATATTACGGCTTATCCCTTATGGTGGATGCCTATTAGCTTGATTTTATCCTTATTTATCCATGACACTTACTTTTATTGGTTACATAGGATATACCATCTTCCCTTATTTTTTAAAACCATACATTGGGTTCATCATAAATCCATTTCCCCTACCCCTTGGGCTTCTTACTCTTTTCATTTTTGGGAAGCATTTACTTTGGTTTCTTTATTCCAATTCTCGTTTTATCGGTCCCAATTCACCCATTAATGTTTTTGACTTTTAATTTTTGTACATTTACCATAAACGTTTACGGGCATTTGGGATTTGAAATCATGCCCAAGTGGTTTAGGAACTCCTGGTTATTTGAAGTAATAAATAGTTCTGTTTACCATAATCTTCATCATTCAAATTTTAAAGGGAATTATGGACTATATTTTAGAATTTGGGATAGATTGATGGGGACAGAACATTCGGATTATGTAAAAATTTACGATAGCATTCAAAAAAAGATTTGGTGAAAAAATAAAAATGGCCCATTAGTTTTACCCAAAAAAAAGTTAACCTTGGGCAGGTCTTTATTTTTTTAATTGAATTAAAATTATCAAAATTTAATAAATGTATTCCCTGGAGAAATATTGAGGAAAAACTTTAACTTTTTTTCAAAATGCTATATGTATTAAGATAAAACAGCCAGCTCATGCACCGTTTTTTTCCACTTCCTTTATTTTCTTTTTACAAGATGGTCAGAAAAAATGGTGGTATTGACCCTTCAAAGCTTAAAAACACCCCTCCATGGCTGTTAAAGATCATATTATTTGAACCTATCAGGTGGATCGAGCTAGCCTTATATGATCAAAAAATCAGTCAACATCAAATTGAAAAGTCTCCCCTTTTTATCCTTGGTTATTATCGCAGTGGAACTTCTTATCTACACCAGTGCTTGGTGCAGGACAACCGTTTTGGTTATCATAGTAATTATCAAATGGTACTACCTGAAATAATGTTAAGTACAGAAAAAAAATTACTACCAATTTTTGAGCTTATTTGTCGGATTTTTAAACTAAAAGATTCCGTGCACAGGGTACCCTTATCTTTTCGCTTTCCCGGTGAAGAGGATGCCACAATGACCACTTATTTAGATGAAAAAGGGGCCCAATGGGGTTACTTCTTCCCTGGGATGATGAATGAACAGTTTAGTAAATATGTGCTTTTCGAGAATATTACAAAATCCGAATTAGAAGCTTGGAAGGATTCGTTTGTTTATCTGCTCAAAAAATTTCCATAGCGAATCATCAAAAACAACTTGTACTCAAAAGTCCACCCAATACAGCTAGAATAAAATTTTTGCTTTCCATTTTTCCAAAGCTAAATTTATTTTCATTCATCGTAATCCCTATGAGGTATACGCTTCCAATAAGTGTTTTTGGAAAGTAGTTCAAAAAGTTTACGCTTTACAAAACAGCAATAAGGTCAATGTCAATAAAATAATTTTGGACACCTATTCTCAAATGATGTCACGGTATTTGGAGACAAAAGATTTAATTCCACCAGGGCAATTGACCGAACTCGCCTATATTGATTTCATAAAAAATCCACTGGAAACCCTTCAAAAAACATATCAAACTCTCCACCTTCCAGATTTCGATTATTGTAAAGATAAGTTAAAATCATTTATTGGACCACAGAAGGATTTTGTGCAACTAAAACATACAATAGCTAAAAATGAAAGGGAAATTGTTACTGAAAAACTGGAACCTTTTCTCCGCTATTGGAATTATCCCATATTGTAATTTTCCCCTTTTAGGTAAGTTGCCAATTCATGGATGGTTTGATATTCAAAGATATCTTCTACTTTTATTTTTAATCCATACATATTTGCATTGGCCACCATTTGGAGACTCTGCAATGATGCTCCACCAAGGTCAAAAAAATTCTCATTCACTCCCACCTGTTCAATATTTAATATGTTTTGCCAAATTTCCACCAAAATTTGCTCCTCTTCACACCTTGGCCCTATATAACCAGAAAGTAGCCTTACATCTTCTGGTACTGGAAAAGCCTTCCGGTTAATCTTTCCATTTGGAGTTAAAGGAAATGAGTTCATTGGAATAAGGAAGTTGGAATCATATAATTAGGAAGTCTTTCACCCAAAAACTCTTTCAATTCTCCCAAATCAAGAGGTTTATCAAAGGCTTTAGGGACAAAATAAGTGACTAATCGTTTTTCGCCAGATTTTTCTTGCCTGGCAAGGGTAATGGCATCTTTTACTATTGGGTGTTGAACCATTAGAGCAGAAATTTCCCCTAACTCCATTCGATTTCCCTGAATTTTAACTTGGTCATCTTTTCTGTCCAAAATTTCAATAGAACCATCAGCCAAATACCTTGCTAGATCACCAGTTTTGTACAATTTAGCCCCTTTCTGGAGGGAGAAAGGGTCAGGTATAAATTTCTTTTCTGTCAATTGGGGCATATTTACATATCCACGGGCTATTCCTTCCCCTCCAATATGAAGCTCCCCTACTACATTTACCGGCAATTGCTGTTGGTACCGGTCTAGAATATAAAGCTGCGTATTGTCAATAGGCTGACCAATGGTAATCCGTGTATCTCCTTTTTTTATTAAACTTATAGAGGACCAAATAGTCGTTTCAGTGGGCCCATACATATTCCACAATTTCCCCACCCTTTCCAAAAGATTATTTGCCAGTTGAAGTGACAAAACATCACCACCACATAAGGCTTTTAAGTTTGGCCTACCTTTCCATTCTGTCTCGAGAAGCAATTGCCAAATTGCAGGGGTGGCCTGCATAATACTTACCTTAAATTTATCTATTGATTCACAAAGCTCCTGGGGTTGTGAGAGCAGCTCATCACTGGCAATAATAATGGTTGCTCCTACCATCAAAGGCAAAAATAGCTCCAAAGCAGCAATATCAAAAGAAAGGGAAGTAATTGCTAACAGGATATCATTCTGACAAATCCCAGGGCTTTTACTCATCGAACAAAGAAATTTGTCAAAGAAGCATGACTAATCATTACCCCTTTTGGAGTACCTGTTGATCCGGAGGTATAGATAATATAAGCAAGTTGCTCTGGGTCAATTTTAATGTTGGGGTTTGAAAACTCCCCATTTTTAAACTTTGAATTTTCTGTTAAGCGGATTATTGATAACTCAAAATTATCCAAATTTGGTCTCAATATTCGTCAACAAAACACCTACCTGTGCGTCCTTTAGAATAAACTCAACCCGGCGTATTGGGATGGAGGCATGTACAGGAACATATGCTGCACCAGTCTTACTAACTGCCAAAAGAGCTACCAGCATTTCTATTGACCTTTTCATCCAAACGCCTACCCTTGAACCTGCACCAACTCCCCTTTCAAGCATTGCTTAGCTAAGGCATTGGCTCTTAAGTTTAATTCTCTATAAGAAAAGTGCTTATGATTATAGATCACTGCAATATTATTAGGTTTTTTTGCAGCTTGCGCTTCAAAGAAATGATGAAAACACTTATCCCTAGGGAATTCAATTTTGGAATGACTCCTTGATAAAGAAGTAGGGCTTAGTTGCATTCCAGACAGGTATTTCACTTTGATATTGGCCTTTCTGGATAGCGTATAGCATTTTCTAAAAGTAATGGGAAGGACATAAACATCCTTTGGATGGAAGTAGGTTTAAAAATATCCTTATTGTATTCCAACGTTGCATGATACTGTTCCCTCACCTTGGAAAGCATTAGGGTCAGGTCAAATTGGGAAACCCCGGTATCAATATCCTGGAGGTAACCTCAAGACCGGCATTTCCAGTTTTGGCTGGGGTGAATTTTGAAAATTGAAACAACTTGGAAAAGAGGAGTACGATTTAAGTCTCGCTTGGGCTTAAGCTCCTCTACCAATTTCTCAAAGGGCAAATCCTGATGGGCAAAAGCACCTAAGGCAACTTTCTTCACCTGTTTTATAAATTCCGGAAATTGGATTTCCTGAAAGATTGGCCCGAGTGAAAGTGTATTGATAAATACTCCTATTAAAAGCTCCTGCTCTGGGTAACTTCGGTTGGCAACTGGGGTGCCAATAATAATATCTTCCTGGCCACTGTATCTATGAAGAAAAATGTAAAAGACGGTTTAAAAGTATCATATAAGGAGTAACATCCTCCTTTCGGGCAAGATCTTCGATAGCAATTGCCATTTCTTCGAAAGAACAAACCGATGCGTTCCCCCGGAGAAGGTTCGCTTAGAACCCTTGGTTATCAATCGGCAAGTCCAATATAGGAATTTCGCCAGCTAATTGTTCTTTCCAATATGATAGGGAAAACTGGCTTCATGTTGGGCAGCTTTGCTGTTTTTGCCAATAGCAAAATCAGCATACTGGATGGGCAAATCAATCAATTGAACATTTTCACCCTTGACATTTGCTTTATAAAAACTAATTAATTCATTTAGAAAAACCCCCAATGACCACCCATCTGCAACTGTGTGATGGGCATTCACTAACAGATAATGGACCTGATGTTGGCTTGAAATATTTAAGTTGAATTAACGGTTGCCTGGGTTAAATCAAAAAGGTTTCAAAACTTCCTTTTCGCTAGTTGACGCCACCAGTTTTTATCGGGTCTTCTGTTTCATATCTCTTTAGGTTTATACAGGAATAATTATTTTGGCTTTTGTGATTAATTTCTGGGACAGGCCTTCCAAGGCCAAAACAAAGTGTGTGCGCA